>CAYUQE010000017.1:0-28302 GCA_964446805.1 uncultured Proteiniphilum sp.
ATCATATATTACGAAAATAATCATTCCTTAGTTATATTCTTCCACACTTGGCAGTCTTGGAAAAGGATGTCAATATAGCCTAAAACAGTGAAAAAAATAAGTGTATTGCCAAAATTAAGAAAGTATAGGAAATGATCTACTAAAAAAAGAGGTAATCGATGCTTGAAAAAAAGTTAGTCGGAAAAAAGGCCATCTCATGGTTTATTATGAGATGGCCTTCTATACTTCTTGGTCTGTTTTGTCTTAGTTGTTCTCCGGACGCAGTTTCCTCACCACGGCACCGGTTTGCCACATCTCGCTATTGCGGAGAGCTTTCAGCTCCTCTTCCAGCTTCACACGGTAATCAGCCTGTGAGTTACTGTCGATGGAACGCTGCGCTTCATTGCCGCTGGCTACTTCCTTGTAGAGCTTCTCGAAGACAGGCTTCGTGGCATCGTGGAACGGTCCCATCCAGTCGAGTGCACCACGCTGTGCGGTGGTGGAGCAGTTGGCATACATCCAGTCCATCCCCTTCTCTGCAAAGAGCGGCATAAGCGACTGTGTGAGCTCCTCCACCGTCTCGTTGAACGCTTCCGAGGGGGTATGACCGTTGGCACGAAGCACCTCATACTGTGCCAGCAACAACCCCTGGATAGCACCCATCAGCGTTCCCCGCTCACCGGTGAGATCGGAGAAGACCTCCCGCTTGAAGGTAGTCTCGAACAGGTAACCCGATCCAACACCAATACCGAGCGCCACCACACGGTCATACGCCTTGCCGGTAGCATCCTGGAAGATGGCATAGCTGGAGTTCAGGCCGCGCCCTTCGAGGAACATCTTTCGCAGGCTCGTTCCCGATCCTTTCGGTGCCACCAGAATCACATCCACATCGGCGGGAGGTATGATGCCCGTTCGCTCTTTGTAGGTGATGCCGAACCCGTGCGAGAAATAGAGGGCCTTGCCGGGGGTGAGATGTCTCTTCACTGTCTCCCAGAGGGCAATCTGTGCCGCATCGGACAAAAGGTACTGAATGATGGTACCACGCTTGCAGGCCTCTTCAATGTCAAAAAGTGTCTCACCGGGCACCCATCCGTCAGCAACCGCTTTATCCCACGATTTGCTCTCCTTACGTTGTCCCACGATCACGTTGAAACCGTTATCACGCAGGTTGAGCGACTGTCCCGGACCCTGCACGCCATAACCGATCACGGCGATGGTTTCATCTTTCATCACTTCCTGAGCTTTGCTCAAAGGAAACTCGTCGCGGGTAACCACATTCTCTTCCATCCCGCCAAAATTCATTTTTGCCATAATTATTATCTGCTCTTTATGTCTCCTCCCGCCCCTGCTATCGGGAACCGCCGGACTCGACGAATTATTTTTTCGTTTTATGTTTTATCCGGTTAGTAATAAGCAATTAGCTGTGAACCCTAAGTAAAAACGAACCAACTTACTAACCTGCTAACGTTTTAACGTTTTAACGTTCAAACTTTTCCTCATTATCTCTTTCTCTTTTCGCCAGCATATCGCTCAGTCGCTCCACTTTCGATTTGGTGATGGCAATCCTACCCGAGCGTACAAACTGCAGAACGCCTATTGTATCGGCCAGTTCATCGAAAAGGCCCTGTGTCTCTTCGTAGTGTCCCGCCTTGAGGAACACGACACAGTCCTTCGACACCTCCAGGATGCGTACGTTGTACTTCCGCACCAGGTATTCAATGGATCCATGCTCCAGCACCTTCTCCGTGGAAAGCTTATAGAGTGCAAGTTCCTGGTGTACCAGATCTTCATTGGTATTGTAGTACGCCTTCAGAATATCCACCCTTTTGTCAATCAGGGGGATCAGCTTCTTGATCACCTCCTCGTTGTCGGAGAAGGTGGTGATGGTAAACTTGTGAATCCCTTTGATTGCCGAGGGTGACACCGACAGTGTTTCGATATTCAACTGCCTGCGGGTGAAGATAGTTGTAATTTGATTGAGCACACCCACTGTATTCTCAGAGAAGATGGTAATGGTATACAATGTTCTGTTTTCGTCCATTTTTGTTGATATGATAATTGTAATTCCTAAATCCTGAAACTAATCTTTAACCAGCCTATCGAAAAACTGACCGCAAATCTCAAACCGCTGCCCTTATAAAGCTTCCTCCTAAAAGGCTTACAGCTTATCGCTTATAACTTATAGCTTATTGTTAACGGCTTACAGCTTATACCCGTTTCCAAGCATTATATTCGTTACACAGCCTCCCGAGGGAATCATGGGATACACCATTCCTTTAGTCTCCACGAGCACCTCCAACAGATAGGCACCCTTGTGCTGCAGCATCTCTACGATGGCATCATCCAGCTCCTCACGTTCTGTCACCTTGCGACCCCTGATATGATAGGCATCGGCAATCTTGACGAAGTCGGGGTTCTTCAGGTGCGTCTCCGAGTAGCGCTCTTCAAAGAAGAGCTCCTGCCACTGACGTACCATCCCCAGGAAGTTATTGTTCAGAAGGATGATCTTCACATCCACACCATACTCCATGATGGTTCCAAACTCCTGGATGGTCATCTGCAGACCACCGTCGCCTACAAAGATACAAACAGTTCTCTCGGGTGCTCCATACTTGGCACCGATGCCTGCGGGCAGGCCGAAGCCCATCGTCCCCAGACCTCCTGAGGTAACCAGGCTGCGCGACTGGTTATACTTGAAGTAGCGGGTGCTCATCATCTGATGCTGCCCCACATCGGTAACACAGATAGCATTATTGTGTGTTGCCTCGGTGATCTTGTTCACCACTTCACCCATTTTGATCTCCCCTTTTTCGGGATAGAGCTCATTCCTGATAATGCAGTCATACTCTTTTTCTGCATATGGCTTGAACTCCGCCAGCCATTCAGCGTGCGACTGCTTATCGAGCTGTGCCGTCACCAGCGGCAACGTCTTTTTGGCATCACCCACCACCTTCACTGCACATTTCACATTCTTATTGATCTCTGCCAGGTCGATATCGAAGTGAATCACCTTCGCCTGCCTGGCATATGTCTTCAGATCTCCCGTCACACGATCATCGAATCGCATGCCGATGGCGATCAGCACATCGCATTCATTTGTCTTGATGTTGGGTGCCACGTTACCATGCATCCCCAGCATGCCACAGTTAAGAGGGTGATCAGAGGGCATCGCCGACAACCCCAGGATGGTTGATGCAAAAGGGATACCCGCTTTCTCCAGAAATTCACGCAGCTCCTCCTCGGCCCGACCGAGCAGGATCCCCTGCCCCACCAGTGCGAGCGGTTTTTTGGCACTGTTGATCAATGCTGCTGCCATCCTGATCTGATCCTCCTCCATCTCCGGCACGGGCTGATAGCTCCGCAGAAAGGTGGTCTTCTGATAGCTGTACACGCACTTATTGATCTGAGCATCCTTGGCAATATCAAGTACTACGGGACCAGGACGGCCACTCGCGGCAATATGAAACGCTCTGGAGACCGCCCAGGCAATATCTTCAACCCGGCGTATCTGATAGACCCACTTGGTGATGGGTTGTGTCACACCAATCACATCTGCCTCCTGAAAAGCATCTGTCCCCAGCAGGGACGATGCAACCTGTCCCGAGATGACCACAAGAGGTGTACTGTCCATCATCGCGTCGGTGATGCCGGTGATGGCATTGGTAGCCCCCGGACCGGAGGTGACAAGTGCCACACCCACCTTCTCCGATACGCGTGCATAGCCTTGTGCTGCATGAAGGGCTCCCTGCTCATGGCGCACCAGAATATGTTTGATCTCTTCTTTATGATCATAAAGGGCATCGAACACGGGCATGATGGCCCCGCCGGGATACCCGAACAGGGTGTTGACACCCTCTGCGATCAGTGATCTTATCAGTATCTCACTACCCGACAGGGTCTCAGTGGTTACTGAGGGAGGGATCACTACTGGTGAATGATTAATTCTGTTCATAATTTTCTCATTTTATGGATGATCTGCCTAAAACATTGCAATGAATTGGAGTCACACTCCTTTAAAATTGTACGCTAAAATAATTGAATCTGATTTGTGCGGGGTAGAGCCAAGTGCCTCTTTTTCTATATGATCCGCACCGCTCCCTTGTCGGCCGAGGAGACAAACGAAGCGTAGAGGCGCAATGCTTTCGACACGTGCCTTTCACGCTGCGGTTTGAATGCATTCACACCTTTCGCCTCCTCCTCTTCTCTTCTCAGCTGAAGCTCCTCATTACTGATCTTCAGGTTGATGGAGCGACCGGGGATATCAATCTCGATGACGTCTCCCTCCCGCACAAGGCCTATGTTGCCACCGGCAGCCGCTTCAGGCGATATATGGCCGATGGAGAGGCCCGATGTACCACCCGAGAAACGACCGTCGGTGATCAGGGCACATTGCTCACCCAGCTTCTTCGCCTTGATATAAGAGGTGGGATAAAGCATCTCCTGCATCCCCGGACCCCCTTTGGGCCCTTCGTAGAGGATCACCACCACGTCGCCGGCGGTCACCTCTCCCTTCAGCACTGCCAGGACGGCATCATCCTGTGAATGAAACACTCGGGCACTGCCGCTGAATTTCCAGCAGCGCTCATCCACACCGGCGGTTTTCACCACACAGCCATCGAGGGCGATGTTCCCTTTCAGGATGGCCAGCCCGCCGTCTTTCGTGTAGGCATGCTCCACACTGCGGATGCAGCCACTAACCCTGTCACTGTCCAGCTCTATAAAGCGGGCATCCTGTGATGCCATCACGATGTTGCGCCGGTTACCCGGTGCTGAAGAGTAGATTCTCAGTGCTTCCTCCTGCAACAGTGCCGAGGTGATGTCATATTTGTCGATGGCTTCGGCCAGCGTGGTTCCGTCGGCACGATAGACCGAGGTATCCACCAGTCCCGCTTTTGCCAGTTCGTTCATGATATTCAGGATTCCGCCGGCGCGGTTCACATCCTGGATATGGTATTTCTTCGAGTTGGGTGCCACCTTGCAGATGCAGGGCACACGCCGTGACAGCATTTCGATATCCTCCATGGTGAAATCGATCTCTCCCTCCTGAGCGATCGCCAGCAGGTGGAGGATCGTGTTGGTGGAGCCGCCCATCGCGATATCGAGTGTCATAGCGTTCAGGAATGACTGCCTTGAAGCGATGCTCCTGGGAAGCACACGCTCATCACCATCGAAGTAATAGCGCTTGGCATTCTCCACGATCATCTTTGCCGCATCCAGAAAAAGCTGCATGCGGTTGGCATGGGTCGCCACGATGGTGCCATTGCCGGGCAGTGCGAGCCCTATCGCCTCGTTGAGGCAGTTCATTGAGTTGGCGGTGAACATGCCGGAGCAGGAGCCGCAGGTGGGACAGGCCGACACCTCCAGTTGTGCTATCCGTTCGTCGGAGATAGCATCGTCGGCCGCCTCAATCATCGCATCAATCAGGTCCACCTGCTCGTCACCGATCTTACCCGCCTCCATCGGTCCGCCCGAGACGAAGATGGCAGGGATGTTCAACCGCATGGCAGCCATCAGCATCCCCGGGGTGATCTTGTCGCAGTTGCTGATACATATCATCGCATCTGCCTTGTGGCCATTGATCATATACTCCACCGAGTCGGCAATCAGATCGCGCGATGGCAGGGAATACAACATACCGTCGTGTCCCATGGCGATACCATCATCAACGGCGATAGTGTTGAACTCGGCAGCAAAACAGCCCAGCTTCTCAATCTCCTTCTTCACCATCTGCCCTACCTCGTGCAGATGTACATGCCCCGGCACAAACTGGGTGAAGGAGTTGACTATCGCGATGATGGGCTTACCCATCTGCTCGCGCGTCATGCCATTGGCATGCCAGAGAGCCCTCGCCCCGGCCATGCGTCGTCCCTGCGTGCTTGTCGCACTGCGCAGGATGCCCTTGTCTGCCGGAGAGCTGCTCTCCCTATTTATATCGTTTGCGTTGCTCATTTTATTTCGAATTTATATACTTCACAATCCATTCCCCCACCTCACTCGTGCTGTGGGCATTGCTCCCATCAGCAATATCTTCGGTCACTACGCCCGCTTCCAGGCTGGCGTTCACTGCCTCACGAATCAGTGCGCCCTCCCCCATCAGCTCGAAACCATACTCGAACATGAGTGCAGCTGAGAGGATCATTGCCACAGGGTTGGCGATGTTCTTGCCCGTAGCCTGCGGATAGGAGCCGTGAATAGGCTCGAACAGCGAGGTGTGCAGACCTATCGATGCTGAGGGCAACAACCCCATTGATCCGGTGATCACCGATGCCTCATCGGTGAGGATATCACCGAACAGGTTCTCCGTCACCAGCACATCGAAGCTTCTGGGCCACTGGATAATACGCATGGCAGCATTGTCCACGAAGAGGTAGTCGGTCTCGATATCGGGGTACTGTGGAGACATCTCCTGTGCTATCTGACGCCAGAGACGCGAAGTGGCAATCACATTGGCCTTGTCCACTACTGTCAGCTTCTTGCGGCGCTGGCCGGCGAACTTGTAGGCCAGGTGCAGGATCCGTTCAATCTCCTCGCGCGTGTAGACACAGGTATCATAGGCCGTATTCCCATCCTCGCTTCGCCCCTGCGGCCTGCCGAAGTACATCCCTCCGGTGAGCTCACGAATACAGACAAAATCGGCACCCTCCACCAGGTCGGCACGCAGTGGCGATTTATGTAACAACGAGGGGAAGGTCATCACTGGACGTATATTGCCGTAGAGACCCAGCTGCTGGCGCATGCGCAGCAGCCCCTGCTCGGGACGTACCTTCGCATTGGGATCGTTATCATACTTGGGATCACCTATGGCACCGAACAGGATGGCATCACTCTCCATGCATAGTGCATGTGTCGCGGCAGGGTAAGGATCACCCGTCGCATCAATGGCGCAGGCACCTACGATACCCTCCTTCAGCGACAGGGCATGGCCTTTCTTCTCACACACCGCACGGGTCACGTTCAACGCCTCTCTCATTATCTCCGGGCCTATTCCGTCACCCGCCAGCACTGCTATTTTTAATTCCATTCGTTTTTGCAATTTATTGTATGAAAATCCGGTTGTCATTGATCAACCTGCTCTCTTATTTTCTCTTATCAACCCTGCACTTCAAACCTACAAACCTATTAACCTACCAACTTACCAACCTACTAACACACTAACCTACTAACCTACTGATCGCTGAAAGCTATGGCAACGGCAAATAATTCATATTGGGTATGTTACCGCTCTCAATCATGTTCAGCATCTTCACTGTCGCCTTGATGGCTGCCACGGTCTGGTCAATATCCAGCGCCCTTGTTTTAAAGATCTTGCCGTCATGTTTCCAGGTAATGATGGTCTGCACATAGGCGTTGGTCTTTCCGCCTGGCGGTATCACCACCTCGTAGTCGATCAGCTCGGGTGTGGGTTTATTGAGACGCCGGTAGATCTTGTACATCGCCTTCGAGAAAGCATGGTACTGACCATCACCGGCAGCACTCTCCTGATAGATCTCACCCCTGATAGCAATCTTCACGGTCGCCGTAGGCCTCAGCCCGTCGGTGAGCGTGAGTGAATAGTTAAGCATCTCAATCTCCTTGCTGTCGACACCATTTTTCAGTACGTCTGAAACGATGAAAGGCAGCTCGTCGAGGCTCACAATCTCTTTCTTGTCACCCAGCTCAATAATGCGGGCCGTCACCTTGCGTGTGGACTCATCATCCAGCTCAATGCCCAGTGCCTGCAGGTTCTTGATGATGTTCGATCTGCCGGCATTCTTTCCCAGCGCATACTCGCGGTAACGACCAAAGCGTTCCGGCATCAGATCATTGTAGTAGAGGTTCTTCTTCTTATCGCCGTCGGCATGAATGCCTGCCACCTGTGTGAAGACATTGTCGCCGATGATTGGCTTGTTATTGGGTATGCGTATGCCGGAGTAGGTCTCCACCACCTTGCTCACATTATAGAGGTGCGTCTCATCGATGTTGGTCTGCAACTTTAAATGATCATGGATAAGCGCTATCACGCTGGTCATAGGCGCATTACCGGCACGTTCACCCAGCCCGTTCACGGTCACATGCACTCCCTTCACTCCCGCCTTGATTGCTTCATAGACATTAGGAACCGCCAGGTCATAGTCGTTGTGCGCATGAAAATCGAAATGGAGCGCGGGATAACGTGCTATCATCTCGGAGCAGAAGCGGAAAGTCTCATCGGGATTGAGGATACCAAGGGTGTCGGGAAGCATGAAGCGGGTCACAGGCTCCTCCTTCAGACCATCCATCATACTGAAGACATACGCTTTGGAATCACGCATCCCGTTTGACCAGTCCTCGAGATACAAGTTGACATTCAGCCCCATACCTTTCGCCATCGCAATGGTGTTCTTCACATCGGTCAGATGATCCTCTACCGTCTTACGCAGCTGATAGGTGCAATGCTTCAGTGATCCTTTGCAGAGCAGGTTCACCACCTTACAGCCTGCATTGGAGATCCATTCGAGGGAGGTGCCGCCATCCACGAAGCCAAGCACCTCCAGACGGTCGATATAACCATGTGTCTCAGCCCAGCTTGCCATCTTCTGTACGGATCGGAACTCACCCTCCGAGACACGTGCTGAGGCAATCTCTACCCTGTCCACCTTCAACTCCTCCAGCAGAAGCCTCACGATGCTTACCTTCTCCTGTGCTGCAAAGGATACGCCCGATGTCTGTTCACCATCGCGCAGAGTGGTATCCATGATCTCAATTTTCTTCATCTCTCTCAAAAAATCTTTGTTTAGTAGGAATAAGCACGGTGCTGCTCGAACGCTTCGATCTTATCCTTGTTGGATAGCAGAAAGTCAATATCATCCAGTCCATTCAGGAGACAGCCTTTTTTATAACTGTTGATCTCGAACGACTCACTTTTGCCGGTCTCATTGTTCGTGATGGTCTGTTCTTCCAGGTTCACGGTGACCGTCGCCTGTGAATTTGCTGCCGACGATGCAAAGAGCTCACCCAGAAACTGATCACTCACCACTACCGGCAGGATACCGTTATTCAGCGCGTTGTTCTGGAAGATATCGGCAAAGAAGCTGGATACCACCACCCTGAAACCATAGCTGCCGATAGCCCAGGCGGCATGCTCACGACTGCTGCCGCTGCCGAAGTTCTTGCCGGCCACCAGCACCTGACCACTGTAGGTAGGATCGTTCAGGATGAAGTCCGGCTTCGGATGGCCCTCCTTGTCATAGCGCCAGTCGGCAAAAAGGTGATCACCGAAACCATCGCGTGTGGTTGCCTTCAGAAAGCGGGCGGGAATGATCTGGTCTGTATCCACGTTCTCAATGGGAAGGGGTACATAGGTAGATCTTATTGTTTGAAATTTTTCCATTGTTGTCTTTTTATCTGTATATATGAACTTTCATCTCTAACTGCATATCGTCTGATATAATCTCGACTCTTATATCGATTTTATCGAGTCTTACTAGCTTATTGCTGAAAGCTGAAAGCTTTATCATGGCTGCGTTATTTTACCATTCACTGCCGCAGCTGCCGCCACCAGCGGCCCTGCCAGGATTGTCCGTGCTCCGGGACCCTGACGTCCCTCGAAGTTACGGTTGGAGGTGGATACGGCATACTTGCCGGCAGGCACCTTGTCATCGTTCATGGCGAGACAGGCCGAGCAGCCAGGTTGACGGAGTGCGAAGCCCGCTTCCTCGAGGATCCTGTCCAGGCCCTCCTCCTCAATCTGCTTGCGTACTTTCCAGCTGCCGGGCACCAGCCAGGCGGTCACGTTATCCGCTTTCTTCTTTCCCTTCACATAGCTGGTGAAAAGACGGAAGTCCTCGATACGTCCATTGGTACAACTGCCCAGGAAGACATAATCAATCTGCTTGCCCTCCAGCTTCTCACCGGGGGAGAAGCCCATATATCTCAACGATTTCTCGAACGAGATCTTACCCGCTTCATCTATCTCATCCAGGCGGGGGATAGTACCGTCGATCGGCATCCCCATGCCGGGGTTAGTGCCATAGGTGATCATTGGGCCTATCTGCGACACGTCGAAGGTCACCTCCTTATCGAACTGTGCACCCTCATCGCTGTGCAGCGTCCGCCAGTAGGCCATTGCCTCTTCCCAGCGCTCACCCTTCGGTGCGAACTCGCGCCCTTTGATATAGCTGAAGGTGGTTTCATCAGGAGCAATAAGCCCGCCGCGTGCACCCATCTCGATGCTCAGGTTACAGAGCGTCATACGCTCTTCCATCGTCAGGCTGCGTACAGCCTCACCTGCATACTCCACAAAATAACCGGTGGCACCACCTGTGGTGAGCTGGGCAATCATATAGAGCGCCATATCCTTGGCACCCACAAACGCTTTCAGTTTACCCTCAAAGTTGATCCGCATGGTTTTGGGGCGTGTCTGCAGGATGCACTGCGATGCCAGCACCATCTCCACCTCGCTGGTGCCAATGCCGAAGGCGATGGCACCGAAGGCTCCGTGTGTGGAGGTGTGGCTGTCGCCACAGACGATGGTCATCCCTGGCTGGGTGTAACCGTTCTCGGGTCCTATCACATGGACGATGCCGTTCATGGGATTGTTGAGTCCGTAGTAGGTGAGACGGAAATCTCTGGCATTCTTCGCCAGGGTGTCTACCTGAAAGCGGGATACCTGATCACGTATGGGCTGATCCTGTCCCATGGTGGGGATATTGTGATCGGCGGTGAGGGTGGTCCGCTCGGGACGGTATACCTCCAGACCGCGTGATCGCAGGCCTGCAAATGCCTGGGGACTGGTCACCTCGTGACAGAGATGTCTGTCAATATATAACTGCGTGGGACCGTCCACTACCGTGGTAACCACGTGCGCATCCCATATTTTATCGAAAAGAGTCTTCATTCATTCATTATTTGTGATTTGTATTCTTTATATTGTTTACCGCTGTCTGCTTACAGCTATTCTTCCACGAATTTATTCACCGCATCGATGAATGCTTCCACCGATGCCGCCACGATATCCGTGTTGGCAGAGAAACCGTAATAGAGTGCACCGTTGTATTCCACCTGCATATGCACCTTGCCGATGTCATCACTGCCGTGGTCGATGGCCTGAATCAGGAACTCCTGTATCCTTATTTTTCGTTTGATGATGTTCTTCACCGCGCGGATGGCCGCATCTACCGGACCATTGCCAGTGGCGGTAGCTTCGAAGTGCTCCCCGGCAATGTTGAGACTTATACTGGCCACATCACGCACACCTATCCCGCAGAGCACCTGCAGGTAGTCGATCTTGATCCTGTGCAGACGAGCCTCCTTGCCTACCAGCAAAAGGATATCATCATCATTCACATTCTTCTTCTTGTCGGCAAGCTCCAGGAACTGCTGATAGACCTTATCCAGCTCTTCCGGTCCAAGCTTCACACCCAGCAGCGAGAGGCGGCTCTTCAGGGCGGCACGACCACTGCGCGCCGTGAGCACGATCGCATTGTCGTCGATACCCACATCCCTGGGGTTGATGATCTCATAGGTCTCCACGTTCTTGAGCACCCCATCCTGGTGAATACCGGAAGAGTGAGCGAAAGCGTTCCTGCCCACGATTGCCTTGTTGGGCTGCACCGGCATGTTCATCAGGCTGGAGACCATGCGGCTGGCAGCATAGATATGATGGGTGTTGATATTGGTGTCGAACCCGCGATCCTTATGACTTTTGAGTGCCATCACCACCTCCTCGAGAGAAGTGTTGCCGGCACGCTCACCGATGCCGTTGATAGTCACCTCCACCTGGCGGGCACCGTTGATCACGCCTGAGAGCGTGTTGGCCGTGGCCATCCCCAGATCCTGGTGACAGTGCGTGGAGAGGATCGCACTCTTCATATCCACATTTTCAACCAGGTATCTGATCTTTGCCCCATAGTCATCGGGAAAACAGTAGCCGGTGGTATCGGGGATATTCACCACTGTGGCTCCCGCGTTCACCACCGCCTGCACCACGCGGGCAAGGTACTCATTATCGGTACGGCCGGCATCCTCGGCATAGAACTCCACATCACCCACAAAACGACGGGCATACTTCACTGCCTTCACCGCCCGCTCGATGATCTCCTCACGGTTGGAGTTGAACTTGTACTTGATGTGCGAGTCGGAAGTACCGATACCGGTATGGATACGTTTGTTCTTCGCATACTTCAACGACTCGGCAGCCACCTCGATATCTTTCTCCACGGCGCGTGTGAGCGCACAGATGGTGGGCCAGGTGACCGCCTTGGAGATCTCTACTACCGAGTTGAAATCACCCGGACTGGAGATGGGAAAGCCTGCTTCAATCACATCCACACCCAGCAGCTCCAGTGTCTGTGCTATTTCTATCTTTTCGATTGTATTCAGCTGACAACCGGGAACCTGCTCACCGTCTCTTAAGGTAGTATCAAATACGAATATCCGCTCCATTATTCATCTATTTATTATTGATATAAAAAAACCCTTCTCACCGGGTGAGAAAGGTTTTCATATGATTATCTGTCTTATTACATGATTCGATATGCCAGTCTCACCCTCCGAAGTTTTCCAGAAGTAGAATAGAAATGACTAGAATATCCAAATTACGAAACATAATACCGCTTTTTTTCTTGTTTGACAGCTACAAAGTAAAACCAAAAAATCGTACCGGCAAAATATTTATGCCTTTTTTTGCATTTAATATTTACATTTTGTCAATTGTAACCCCTATTTACTTCTCAATTGATAGCACAAGTGGGTGTGAACCTAACACACAATCAATACATTAAAGAAAATATAAGCACAAAGAGAACAGGCTTAAATAGCAACTACTCAATGGCTATTTTAACAATGAGCCACTCACTTAAATTCACTTTTTGTCAGATCAAACCAAGAAACTGACTCAAATAACGCTGAAAAATGCCGCTCACTCTATTATTTGCGTTATTTTTGTGGAATGTATTACCCACATGCCGAGATAGAAAGAAGGATGAATGAAGCGGGGCAAAAGAGGCTTCCATTTCTTTTTGGTGTGGAGTTTGAGATGGAGGAAGGTTTCTTTCTTGCCGATCCCATGACTCAGCAGAGGGTGCTGTTCGATCTTCACGGCATTGGCAATACACCGCCACCACCCGGACCGTCTCCCTCCTACCATTTGGAAAGCAGTCCGGAGGATTTTCAGACCTACAGCGAACGCTTCCGACTGGTGATGAACGGGTTACACCGTGGCGACTCCTACCTGACCAATCTCACCATCACTACACCCATCCGTATATCGCTCACGCTACAGGATATTTTCCTGCATAGTAAAGCGAAATACCGACTCTCTATCCCGGGGAAGATGGTCTGCTTCTCCCCCGAGTGCTTCGTGACCATCCAACAGGCCAAGATCACCACCTACCCCATGAAGGGTACCATCGATGCCGCTATTCCTAACGCACACGGGATCATTCTGAATGATCACAAGGAGCGCGCCGAACACAATACCATTGTCGATCTGCTGCGTAACGACCTGAGCCGTGTAGCCACAGCGGTGAAGGTGAATCGCTTCAGGTTTGTCGAAGAGCTGGAGACCAGCAACGGCCCCATCCTGCAGGTGAGCTCGGAGATCGAAGGCAGTCTCACCGATGGATATCACAGTCAGCTCGGCTCCATAATCACTGCGCTGCTGCCTGCCGGCTCCGTATCGGGAGCACCCCGGCGGGCCACACTCGAACTGATCCGTCGGGCGGAGCAGCAATCACGCGGATACTATACCGGTGTGGCAGGCTACTACGACGGTGAGAGGCTGGAGAGCTTTGTGATGATCCGTTATATCGAACAGCAGGGCGATGATCTCTTCTTTCGCAGCGGCGGTGGCATCACCGCCAACAGCATCTGCAGGAATGAATATCGTGAAGCACTGCAGAAAGTATATCTTTCTTTTTAAACTTTATCAGCTATGTTTCTGGAAACCATCTGCATACTGCACGGAAAAGTGCAAAACAAAAAGGCACATGCAGCACGCATGCAACAGAGTGCCGCCAGTCACCTGTTCACTGCACCGCCGCTGCCCGATCTGGAAAAGATGCTGCCAGTAAACCTTACTCAAGGAAGGGTGAAATGCAGGATCATCTACCATCACACCCTCGAAGAGATCACGTTTGCACCCTATCAACCCGCAATGATCAATTCACTAAAGCTGGTGGAAGCATCACCCGATTATGGTTTCAAGTATGCCGACAGAAAGGCACTCGGCGACCTGCTGGAACAAAAAGGCAACTGCGATGAGTTGTTGATCACCCACGGCGGGCTGATCACAGACACCAGCTACAGCAACGTAGTGCTCAGCAAAGATGATCATTATTTCACCCCGCGCACATTTCTTTTGAATGGCACAAAACGACAGCAGCTGCTGCGCGAGGGTAAGATCAGCGAGAGAGAGATCAGTGTCGATTCACTGGGCGATTATGACCGTATCTACCTTATCAACGCGATGCTCGATATCGAAGACGGGATATCCCTGTCCGTCAGCAGTATCTATCAATAGAACATTCCTGCATATTCACAGGTTTTATTCATAGAAAAACGGTACCCCCTTTTTAAAGAGTACCGTTCTATCTACTTAAACTATTGCTGAGTGCTAATTATCCGAAATCATCAAACAGGATCATCTCCGGCGGAACACCAAGTTCGTCGAGCATGCGTTGTACAGCTGCAGCCATGGGTCCGGGACCACACATGTAATATTCAATATCTTCAGGAGCATCATGATCTTTCAGATAGGTGTTAAGAATCACCTGATGTACAAATCCCGGCGTATACTTCACCCCTGCAGCATCGGCTGCCGGATCGGGACGGTCGAGCGCCAGGTGGAACGAGAAGTTGGGAAACTCTTTCTCCAGCGCATAAAAATCTTCCAGATAGAACGCTTCCACCAGTGCTCTCGCACCATAGAAGTAAGACATCTTGCGGTCGGTGATCTTCAGGGTCTTGGTCAGATGCATGATCTGTGAACGTAACGGTGCCATGCCGGCGCCACCACCCACCCAGAGCATCTCGCGCTTACTGTCGAGGATAGGATGGAAATCACCATAGGGGCCAGACATCATCACCTTGTCTCCCGGTTTCAGATTGAAAATATAGGAGGATACAATACCCGGATTCACATTCATCCATCCCCCCTTCACTTTGTCGAAAGGAGGTGTCGCCACACGCACATTCAGCATGATGATATCACCCTCGGCAGGATAATTGGCCATAGAGTAGGCACGGATAGTGTCTTCCTCATTTCTCACCACAAGATCCCACATCTTGAACTTATCCCAGTCACCCCTGTAAGCTTCATCGATGTCGAAATCTGAATAGTTGATCTGATCAAAACGCGGTACACGTATCTGACTATAAGAACCGGGTATGAAATCGAGACGCTCACCATCGGGCAGCTTCACTACGAACTCCTTGATGAACGAAGCTACGTTGTTGTTCGAGATCACCTCGCACTCCCACTCCCTGATACCGAACACCTCCTCGGGAACAATGATCTTCATGTCTTCCTTCACCTTCACCTGGCAGCTCAGACGCCAGTTGTTCAGCTGCTCCTTGCGGCTGAAATGACCTTTTTCCGTGGGCAGGATCTCGCCGCCGCCTTCCGTCACACGACAACGACACTGGGCACAGGTGCCCCCACCGCCACAGGCTGAGGAGAGATAGATATCCTTCGCTTGTAAGGTGTTCAGCAACGTGTTGCCCATCGGCACCTCCAGTTCTTTCTCTTCGTTGATGGTGATCTTCACATTGCCCGACGGCATCAGCTTTGCCTTGGCGATAAGAATGACCCATACCAGGATAAGAATAATCAGCAGGAATACGATCACACTCGCCCATATTGTCAATCCACCCGCGTTCAATAATACACTCATATTATGTACTTAATTTATTTGTAAACTCTGTTAATGAATTGTGTTGATCAAATATCGATTCCGGAGAAACTCATGAAGCCGATAGCCATCAGTGCTGTGATGATAAATGTGATACCCAGCCCCTTCAACGGCTTGGGCACATGGGAGTACTCCAGCTTCTCCCTGATGGCGGCCATCCCCACGATGGCCAGTAACCAGCCAATACCCGATCCGAAGGCGTAGGCCGTAGCCATACCCACATTGGGGAATTCACGCTGCTGCATGAAGAGCGATCCGCCCAGGATGGCACAGTTCACCGCGATTAGTGGGAGGAAGATACCCAGCGATGCATAGAGCGCAGGGCTGAAACGTTCGATGATCATCTCCACCAGCTGCGTAATAGAGGCGATAATGGCGATAAAGATCAGCAGGCTGAAGACACTCAGGTCCACCGTCGCATACTCCTCGCCCAGCCATGCCAGGGCACCCTGCTTCAACACATAG
The DNA here is from genome assembly GCA_964446805.1 of uncultured Proteiniphilum sp. Lineage (GTDB taxonomy): Bacteria > Bacteroidota > Bacteroidia > Bacteroidales > Dysgonomonadaceae > Proteiniphilum. The sequence goes on from CAYUQE010000017.1 coordinate 16,314, forward strand.
GTCTCCAGGAGGAAGTTGATCGGCAGCGTGATCATCAACACGAAGGTCACGGCAATACCCAACCCCAGTGCTGTCTTCACATTTTTCGATACTGCCAGGAAGGAACACATCCCCAGGAAGTAGGCGAATATCATATTGTCGACAAAAATCGACCGTACAATCAAACTAATTGCATCCATATATCAATCGTTTTATAGAGTTATCCTTTTAATTGGTTTCTTCCTGCAGCTCCCTGTTTCTGGCCCTGTGCACCCAGATGATCACAGCCACCAGGATCAGTGCCATCGGGGCGAGCATCATCAGCCCGTTGTTGGCATAACCAGCATCGTACATGAACTGAGGAATCACCTGGTGTCCCAGCAGCGTGCCCGAGCCCAGTAGTTCGCGGAAAAAACCCACCACCACCAGGATCCAGCCATAACCCAGCCCGTTACCAATCCCGTCGAGGAAAGAGGGCCAGGGACCGTTACCCAGGGCAAATGCTTCAAGACGTCCCATCAGGATACAGTTGGTCACGATCAACCCTACGAACACCGATAGTTGCTTGTTCACATCATAGGCATAGGCTTTCAACACCTCACTCACGATGGTCACCAGCGCCGCCACCACCACCAGCTGCACAATGATACGGATGCGGTTGGGAATGGTTTTGCGTAACAACGAGATGATCACATTGCCAAAAGCCGTCACCACCGTCACTGCTACAGCCATCACAAGAGATGGCTCCAGTTTGGACGTCACCGCCAGGGCAGAGCAGATGCCCAACACCTGCACAATAATGGGGTTATTCTTGTTCAGCGGGCCTAACAAGACCGCTTTGGTTTTATTTGATAATGCCATTTTCATTCTGTTATATATCCACTGACCTTAATTGACAGCGTTCAAATTCATTAAAAATCTTTCATACTCTCCAACACTGTTGAGCAGCATTGCATCCACCCCTTTACTGGTGATGGTACCGCCCGAGATGCCGTCCACGTAATCACGGTTGCTCACCGACTGGCCCGGTTTGACCACAGCCACCGACTTGAACGCTCCCTCCTTGATGACCTCCTTGCCGATAAACTGTTCGCGAAATGAAAGCATTACGATCTCAGCACCCAGCCCCGGAGTCTCCCCCTGATGGCCGAACTCGGCACCGTAGATGGTGCTGCCGTTAGATTCCACGGCCAGGTATCCCCAGATAGGTCCCCACAGGCCGGTACCCTGCATCGGGATGATATATTTGACTGATCCCTCGATCTCGGCTTCGTAGACCGGCAGCCCCCGTGCTTCCTCGTCACCCGGCGTTGTGGAGAAGGCAGGATCATTGGGAGTAGTTCCCTCACTACCTTCCACTTTGGTGCCATCACTATTGATGAGGTAAGCATTCTTCACCAGTTCACCATATCTCTGTTGTGCTTCTGCCGCAGTAGCATCGATATTGAGCGAACGCAACAACTGCTGCATCTTGTCAATATTCACATTGGCGGTCTGTCGCTCTATCAATGTCTGATGTGTAAAGGCGAGTCCCAGGGCGACAATGATCACCATCACCGCCGCATATATCATTGTGTATCCACTCTTTTCTCTGTTCATGATTGTTCTCTTTTAATATTATTGAACCGTCGTTACGGAAGCTCTTCTGGCACGACGTTTGATGTTGGCATCAATCACATAGAAGTCGATGAGTGGTGCAAACGCGTTCATAAAGAGGATGGCAAGCATCATACCCTCCGGATATCCGGGGTTGAATACACGGATAGCCACGGCAATAAGTCCGATGAAAAAACCGAAGATCCATTTCCCTTTCTCCGTTCTTGCCGAGGTTACCGGATCGGTAGCCATGAAGACGGCGCCGAAAGCAAAACCGCCCAGCAGGAAGTGATAATAAACCGGCATCTCCATGATCGCATTCTGAGCAAAGCTGTTCACCAGTAATACGGCAACCAAACCTCCCAGGAATACGGAAAGCATGGTCTTCCAGCTTCCCACACCGGTGACAATCAGGATCAGTGCACCCAGCAGAATGGCAAAGGTGGAGACTTCTCCCACCGATCCGGGAATGAACCCGAAGAACATGTCGCTGATAGACAACGGTTGGCCGGTGATACCCTGAAAGGTGAACTCGCCAAAGCGGGCCACATCGGTCGTGGCTATCTGTCCCAGGGGTGTAGCACCCGAGTAACCGTCGATCACGCTCCCTCCACCCATACCGAACGTATCGGCGGTGCGTACCCAAACCTGGTCGCCCGACATCTTCGAGGGATAGGAGAAGAAGAGAAACGCACGCGCAATCAGCGCCACGTTGAAGATATTGTAACCCGTACCGCCGAAAACCTCTTTGGCAAAGATCACGGAGAAGGCCACAGCCACGGCCACCATCCAGAGGGGTGTGTCGATGGGCAGGATCATCGGGATCAGCATCCCTGACACCAGGTAGCCCTCGGCCACCTCTTCCTTTTTCACTTGCGCCATGGCAAACTCAATACCCAGTCCCACCACGTAGGAAACCACGATCAGCGGGAGCATGGCAATGAGCCCGTACACAAACCTGGTGAGCAGCGTCACATCCTGGCCTATCGACATATAATGCTGTAAGCCAAGATTGTACATCCCCATCAGCAAGGCCGGCACCAGTGCAAGGATCACGATGATCATCGTACGTTTCGAGTCGCGCGCATCATGAATATGCACTCCCGTTTTCGAGGTTGTGTTGGGCACGAAAAGGAAAGTTTCAAATGCATCGTAGGTTGAATAGAGCCAATGCAGTTTACCGCCTTCCTCGAAATTAGGCTTTATCTTATCAAGATACTTCTTTAACGCTTTCAAAGTGCTATATTTTAGTTGTTATTATTCAATATTGTGCAGAGTAACGTTACTCCATCTCTTTACGAAGCATCTCCAGTCCCGTACGTACAATATGCTGCAACTGCAGCTTGGAGGTGTCGACAAACTCGCAAAGGGCGAAATCTTCCGGTGCTACCTCGTATATGCCCAGCGCCTCCATCTTGTCGATATTGAAGGCGATGATCGCCTTGAGAAGCTGCTCGGGATAGATATCCATCGGAAACACCTTGTCGTATTCGTTGGAGACGATGATCGCCCGCGGTCCGCCCTTCAGGCGGGCATCGATCCGATAAGCCTTCTTCACTCTGGCATAGGTGCCGCCGGCACTGTATCTGTTGGGCGATAATGATGCCCAGCCGAAAGCCTCGTCTACATCATCTCCCTCGGGTATCACCGTCACCTGTGCATCATAGGCGCGAAGTACGCCGTTCTCGTCGATCTTTCTTCCTGTGAGCGGGTTGCCGCTGATATATCTTAATGAGATGCCATCGGTCACATTATTACTGAAGAGCGGCTTCAGCGCGGTGCCTATCATCATCTGGTAATAGCCTGTCTGCTTCACTTCGGAGCCAGTGAGAGCGATGGTACGTGTCAGATCGACGATACCCTTGTTGAAAAGACGGCCGATGATCACTACATCCAGAGCGTTCAGTGTCCATACTGTCTCTCCCCTGTTCACCGGTTTAAGCCTGTTGATCTGTACGCCCACGTTCCCTGCCGGGTGTGGCCCGTCGAACTCGGTAATCACCACATTGTTAGCATCACGCAATCCCTTGTGCTTTGTTTTCGTGCTGATGGAGAGATATACCTTACCGGTGGTTAGTTTTGCCAACGCATCCAGTCCTGCCTGCAGCTCAGCCTCCTGGCCGTTGAGCAGAAAATCGTAGGAGGGCGCCAATGGGGCACTATCGAAGCCGGTGACGAAGATGTCACGGGGTTGTTTTCCCGGGTTTGCCACCACATCATAGGGACGTTGCCTGATCAGAAACCAGATACCTGCATCGAGAATGGATCTCTTTACCTCCTCGGATGAAAGTGAAGCAATCTTCTTTGGGCCGAAATCTTCATACTGGTTGCTGCTGTCGGCCTTGATCACGATATTGAGAATACGCCGTTTCGCACCGCGCTCAATCTCAGTGATCACTCCGCTGACGGGTGATGCAAACAGCATGTCGGCATGGTTCTTCTCATAGAACAGGGCTGTACCGGCTTTTACTGTATCACCCACCTTAACCGCTAACTTGGGAGTGATACCCTGAAAATCTTCCGGACAAATTCTCACAAATTCACTCGTGATCTTTCCTCTCAGTGTCTCTTCCGACACACCGAGCAACGGGATCTGCAAGCCTTTCTTAATTTTTATTCGATTAGCCATATAGTTAATAATAAATAACCTTGCTTGAATTCTTCTTGAATAACCAATTCTATCTCAGAAGGTTTTTGATTAGCCGTGATTGAATAACAGAGGATTGCTCCTCAAAGAACGCAAAGATACATCATTTCCAAAGAAAAAAAGAAAATTCCGAGGAGAAATAGAGAAAAAAATCCGCAATGGAATCCTGCTCACTCTTCGGAATTTTCTTTGATCCCTTATATGGATGAAAGGGTTGTTACTTCTCCACTATTCCTGCCATCTCAGGGTCGATCATCACACGTCCACAATATTCGCAGACAATGATTTTCTTTCCCAGCTTGATGTCCATCTGTTTCTGTGGCGGTATCTTGTTGAAGCAACCACCGCAGGCACCACGCTGGATGGGTACGATACCCAGCCCGTTGCGGGCATTCTTGCGAATGCGCTTGAAAGCCATCAGCAGACGTGGCTCGATCGTCGTCTCGGTCTTCTTGGCCTTCTCGCGGATCTTCTCTTCGGTTGCCTTCGTCTCGGAGACAATCTCATCCAGTTCCTGCTTCTTGTGCTCCAGGTCAGACGTCTTATCTTTCAACAGGAGGTTGGCCGTTTCAATCTGTTCTTTGATAAGCGTAGTCTTCAGCGATTGCTCGCGGATATGTTTTTCCGAGAGTTCAATCTCCAGCGTCTCAAACTCAATTTCCTTCGAGAGATGGTCATACTCCTTACTGTTACGTACATTGTCGAGCTGCTTGTTATACTTTTCTATCTTCGCCTTGCTGGTTTCGATCTTTCCTTTCTGCATCGCGGTATTCTCCTCCAGCTGCTTCAACTCCAGCTCAAAGTTATTGATACGGGTACCCAGGCCGGCGATCTCGTCGTCAAGGTCAGCCACCTCCAGGGGCAACTCGCCACGCAATGTTTTAATACGGTCTATCTCCGAGAGATAGGATTGAAGCTTGTGCAGCGATTTCAGCTTGTCTTCCACCGAAATCTCCACTTCCGCACTTTTTTTTCTTGTTGCCATATCCAATTACTTTATATGATGTTAATACTGTTTCGTTGTATGCATCCGTCGCCATGCACGACCGATTATCTGAATAAAAAATGCAGTAATCAGACGATGGTGAGATCGTTTCATTACTACATCCTCTGTAACTGCGGGAACAAGTCGGACCGCTTTCTTTCACAGATATTTGACCGGGTTCGAGTCGAACGCCGATTTGTGAAGTGCAAAGGTAGGAAATTTTTTTGAAATAAGATCGAAAAAGATATCTTTTGTGCATATTTCTGATTCGTAATGACCTACCACTGCGAGCAATATACGTCCTTCCACATCGTAATAGTCGTTATACCTGGCCTCACCCGTGATGAAAGCGTCGGCTCCATAACTGATGGCCCGTGGAAGCAGGGAAGCACCAGCTCCGCCACAGATGGCCACATCACGGATCTCCCTGCCCTCAATCTTCGTATGGCGGATGGTGGGCAGGTTAAAGATATCCTTCAGCAGATAGAGGAACTCCTGCTCAGGCATTGCCTCGGGAAGCACGCCCACTACCCCGCTGCCATTCTGTCCCCATTCGTTTGCTATCGGAAAAAGATCGAACACCGGCTCCTCATAGGGGTGCACCGCCAGCAAGGCACGCAATACCTCCTCCTTCTTCATGATGGGGATGACCGTTTCAATCCTTACCTCCGGCTCGACATGCAATGTATCTATCTCACCTATGTGCGGATTGGCCCCTTCACGTGGGCGAAACGTTCCTTCACCCTTCAGGTTGTAGCTGCAGCTGTCGTAATTGCCTATATGTCCCGCCCCGGCATTGAAAAGTGCATTTCTCACGCTGTCGGCATGCAGCACGGGTACCGTGGTGACGAACTTGAGCAGTGCGTTTTCTTTGGGCTGGAGGATCTTCACGTTCTGTAGCTCCAGCATCTCTGCCAGCTTGAAGTTGACTCCTCCCTGGGCATTGTCGAGATTGGTGTGGGCGGCATAAATGGCGATATCGTTTTTGATGGCCTTCATCATGCACCGCTCCACGTAGTTCTTTCCCGTGAGCGACTTGAAGGGACGAAATGCCAGGGGATGGTGAGAGATGATCAGATTACATCCCAGGGCGATGGCCTCGTCAATCACGTTCTCAGTCACATCTATCGACAGGAGAACCCCTGTAGCCTCCCTGCTCTGATCACCCACCTGCAGTCCGCTGTTGTCATAATCTTCCTGCAGCGGCAGTGGTGCGAGCTGTTCAATCAATTGAAACAATTCTTTTATACGCATGGCGATGCTGGTTTAGTTGTTCCTGCAAATATAACAGAATTTTGTATATTTGCAGCCATTGATTATCATCTCATCTTATCATTGTATGAAGAAATCGCTGTGTTTATGGATCCTTTCCTCAGTTGCCGCTACATCTCTTATGGCACAACGTACCCTCAAGCCGGTCACCATTGACCTGTTCCGCGATACACCCGTTCTTTTCAACCCGTCACTCTATCCCGACGGTATCGTCGAAAAAGAGGGAAGCACCTATCTGGGCAACGGGCGTATTGTACTCAAAAAAATAGATCTACCCCAATTCAGGCGCTATACGGAGGCTGAGATCACCCTCACGCTGGCATCCAACGGCGATCCCTGGGATAAGGCCGGATCCTGTTTTCTGATCTCCCCGGGTGCGGGCATCACCATGCTCGATATCGCCGCCAGCAAGGCCTCTTATCCCATGGCCGACACCACCCGCTATGAACAGCTCACCGGCATCGTGCAGGGAGAAAACTATGCGCCGGCGGTGGAGCTGATGCGCTTTATGACCCCTTTCGGCGTGGGCCACTTCAGCAGCGATGCCGACTCTGTCTCAGCACGGCGACGCCCTGTCTATGTGGATGGATGGGCGAAGGAGGTCACCTGGAGACAGGATATCACCGACCTGCTGCCGCTGCTGGAAGAGGGCGCCTGGGTCGGCGTTTTCATCGACACGTGGACCAAAGAAGGATACGAGGTGGATGTGCGGTTCACCTTCACCGAGAGTGCTCTCCGTGGTGACAGGAAACCGAAAACACACGTGGAGCCGCTGATCAACACCAACTACTACATCGGGCAAAAACATCCCGATATCTTCTCGCGGCAGGATGTGGAAGTACCCTTCTCTATCCCGCGCAAGGCCAGGAATGTACGGTTGAAATATATCACCACCGGACATGGTGGCCACTCGGGGGGAGATGAGTTCCGTCCACAGAAGAACATCCTCTCCATAGACGGGAAAGAGGTGCTCAGCTTCACGCCGTGGCGTACCGACTGTGCCTCCTTCCGCCGATTCAACCCCACTTCCGGTGTATGGCTACAGAAGCGGACCCAGGCATTTATTGGACGCAATGGAAAACGGGAGATGAAAGAGATCGAAGAGCCACTGGCGTCGTCCGACCTGTCACGCAGCAACTGGTGCCCGGGCAGCGATGTGCCACCCGAGGAGATCAATCTGCAGGGTATAGCACCCGGCAGTCACACCCTCACCATCAGCATTCCCGAATCGGCACCCATCGACGAGAACAAGCTGAACCACTGGCTGGTGTCTGCCTACCTGGTCTGGGAGGAGTAAGGCTTTCCCTTTGAGAAGAATAACTGTGTAAGCTTCTATTTAACCGGGAAGATCTTCCGCATAGTGTCAGCGAAGATGGCACCCATGCGGCGCTGCAGGTATTTATTCTGTCCGTTCTCGGGATGCCAGCCATAGGTCTCACCGCTGATCACCTGCTTGTCACCCGTATAGAGGTGGCTCACCTGTTCTCCCGTCACGGGATGAACAGCATTCTTGGAAAATCCGATATTCTTGTCGAACTCCACCACCGGGAAACCCCACTTTTCACCCAGCTTACGTACCGCGGTGTTGTAGGTTACCCGTCCGTCATGCCAGTCGGTACAGAGTACGACCACCGCCGGTTTACCCATGCGGCTGTTGTAGTATTTCGATGTCTCGTCAAATTTGAGGTTGTAACATTCCGTGAGGTATCGCTTGATCACGTAATCGAACGCGGCAGCGTAATTGTTGCGGTCGAAAGGTGTCTTGTAGTCAGTGTATTTGTTTTTCAGCTGTGACTCATCGAACACATCCCTGTCATGTACCTGCATGATCACCAGTGCATCGATATTTTCCAGCTCTTCCTTGCTGTAGAGTGTCCCTTTCTCCATCCTGTTGGCCGCATCGGCAATCGCTTCGCCGCCGATGGCACGATTGAGCGGTGTGGCTCCTGTCAAATCGCATCCCACCTCAAACCAGCCGTTGTTGGGTGAGGCAAAGGAGGCTCCCGTGAGCAAAAAGGTGTACTGATTCTCGTTCTTGTCCCCGGCCGACTTTTCCTGTGCCGGCAGTAGTGCGGCACAAACTATCAGCAGCATACACAGTGTTGTGGTTCGTTTCATTCTGTCATATTTTTATTGATATATGGGTAAACTTTATCACCAGTTCTGTCGCAGGGAAGTACGACAATATCCCCTTTGCCAGAGATTTTAGCCCCGGATCATCTTTTTGAGAATTTCTCTTTTGTTGTCAATGAAAACAAAAATACAAAAAACTATTTAAACATCAGTCATTATCCTTCAGGATCAGCCGGAGTGAGTTATTTTTGGTGAAGTAGTTCCAGGCCCAGTTGATAAAGACCACCAGCTTGTTGCGCACACTCAGGATAAGCATCAGGTGCAGGAACATCCAGATGAACCAGGCAAAGCGCCCTTTGAACTTCATAAAGGGGAGGTCCACCACCGCCTTGTTCCGCCCGATGGTGGCCATGGTACCCAGGTTGCGGTATTCATACGGCTTCAGCTCACCGCTGCCGGCTTCGAGTCGATGCAGGTTGCGTGCCAGGTTCTTCCCCTGCCCGATGGCCACGTTGGCCAGCTGGGGATGTCCCTTGGGATATTTCTCCGTCTCCATGTAGGCCACATCGCCGATAGCAAACACACTGTCCAATCCCTCCACCCTGTTCATCCGGTCTACTTTAATTCTGCCGGAGCGCAGCTGTGCCTCTGGTGGAATGCCGGCAATGCTGTTTCCGGTGACACCCGCGGACCAGATCACATTCCTGCTGCGGATGGTCTCCCCATTGCTCAGGGTAAGCAGCTCCCCGTTGTAATCCTTTACCAGGGTGCCCGTTTTCACGATCACCCCCATGGAACGAAGCTGCTTCTCCGAATAGTCCTGTGCAAAGCGGCTCATGGCTGAGAGGGTATGCTCCCCTCCCTCCAGCAGGTAGACATGCACCCGTGACGAGTCGATGTTGGGATAATCTTTCGGTAGCACCTCGCGGGTCATCTCGGCAAAGGCGCCGGCCAGCTCCACACCGGTGGCGCCGCCGCCCACGATCACGATATTGTAGAGGCTCTCCTTCTCATCGGCATACAACAGCTTCTCGAAGTTGTGAAGGATGAAGTTGCGCACGTTGATCGACTGATAGGTCGATTTCAGCCCCAGGGCATGCTTCTCCGTCTCGGCATTACCGTAGAAATTGGTGCGGGTGCCGGTGGCGATCACCAGGTAATCGTAGACAAACGGGCCGATGCTGGTCTCCACCACCTTCTCCGCGGCATTTACCGCCAGCACCTGCGCCAGTCGGATGCGCACATCCCTCCGCTTCTGGAATATCTTCCTGATAGGGAACGAGATGGTGGCCGGCTCAATCTGGGAGGCTGCCACTTGGTAAAACAGCGGGGGAAACTGATGGTGGTTGATCTTGTCAATCACCATGATATCAAACACTCCTTTGGGGAGGTGATGCACGAATTGCAAACCACCAAAACCACAACCAACTACTACAATCTTTTTCATCCTGTTCTTAAGCTATGATTACAAACTGCGAATATGCAATCTAATTCATGCCATATACCCTGAACAGACGGATGCGATTGAACTTACGCCTGATAAGCCTCTTACATCGGTTCATCTTACAGGCTCACATTGCCCTGAATCGATCACCTATCCTGATAACCTTCTCTGAAAAGATACAACACTTTTAAAAGCGAAAAGTTGCAAAAAAAAAGCGCTACGAATCACTCGCAACGCTTCCTTTAATGTTTAACATTTTAAAAATCACAGCTTCGCTGTAAATCACATCATCGACAGAGGTTTTAGAACTCCATCATGGTGATGATGCACCCACAGCGTTTACGTTAGAAGATATCAAGCATTTGCTTCCGCCTCTGTGGTTGCGGTATCCTCTTTGATCTCTTTCACTTCCGGCTCAACAGTCTCGACCAATGGTGCTTCTACTGCTTCAGGTGTCTCCTGCACGGGAGCTTCTTCAGCTTTCACAGTTTCCTTTGGCGCTGTTACTTCCTTCTTCTTTGTTTCTTTGGCCTTGGGAGTTGCAGCAACAACATCATCACCGGTAGCTTTCCTACGCGAACGGCGTGTTTTCGCTTTCTTGGCTACGCCTTCGCCCAACATGTTTTCGTTGAAGTCCACCAGTTCGATAAAACACATCGATGCATTGTCACCCAGACGAAAGCCCGTTTTGATGATACGGGTGTATCCTCCCGGACGATCGGCCACCTTCTGCGATACTGTCTGAAACAGCTCGGTCACGGCAACCTTGTTCTGCAGCAGGCTGAACACCTCTCTTCTCGAGTTGGTGGTATCTTCCTTGCTCCTGGTGATAAGCGGCTCTACATATTTTCTCAGTTCCTTGGCCTTGGGAACGGTGGTAAAGATGCGTTTGTGCATGATGAGCGACGTAGCCATGTTGGATAACATCGCTCCACGATGCGCTTTTTTACGCCCTAAATGATTAAATTTCTTATTATGTCTCATTGCAGTTGTTAGTCTTTATCTAATTTGTATTTCGATGTGTCCATACCGAACGACAGCTTCAGTCCGTCGAGCAGCTCTTCCAGCTCGGTGAGCGATTTCTTTCCGAAGTTACGGAATTTAAGCAAATCGTTCTTGTTGTGTGAAACCAATTGTCCCAGTGTCTCCACATCGGCTGCCTTGAGACAGTTGAGTGCCCTCACGGAGAGGTTGAGATCAGACAATTTACGTTTCAGCAGCTGGCGCATATGCAGTACCTCTTCGTCGAACTCCTCGATGCTCTCGGCATCATTGGACTCAAGCATGATCTTGTTATCGTCGGAAAACAGGATGAAATGCTGAATAAGTATCTTCGCTGCTTCCTTCAGCGCCTCCTTGGGCTGGATGGATCCATCGGTGAGAATTTCAATAATCAGCTTCTCGTAGTCGGTCTTCTGTTCGATACGGTAATCTTCAATTTCGTATTTCACGTTTCGGATCGGAGTGAAGATGGAGTCAATGGCAATCAACTGCACATCGTCGGTGGAGAGCATCTCTCTGTTCTCATCGGCCGGCACATAACCACGTCCTTTGTGAATAGTCAGCTCCATGCGCAGATCTGCTTTCTTATTCATGCGGCAAATCTCCAGCTCGGGATTCAGTACTTCGAAACCGGTCAGTAATTTACCAATATCTCCGGCCTTAAACACTTCCGTTCCCGATATAGAGATGCTCACCTTTTCTGCATCAAACTCTTCTACAATCCTTTTGAATCGTACTTTCTTCAGATTCAGAATAATACCTGTTACATCTTCTATAATACCCGGAATGGCAGCAAATTCATGCTCCACACCATCTATCTTCACCGATGTAATAGCGAATCCTTCCAGTGATGACAGCAAAATACGGCGCAGGGCGTTACCTATGGTAATGCCATATCCGGGTTCCAGTGGGCGGAACTCGAATTTGCCGGAGAATGCGTCCTCCTGCAACATGATTACTTTATCGGGTTTTTGGAATGCTAATATTGCCA
>CAYUQE010000018.1:0-26263 GCA_964446805.1 uncultured Proteiniphilum sp.
GCTTATAGCTTATAGCTTATAGCTTATAGCTTATAGCTTATAGCTTATAGCTTATGGCTTATAGCTTACAGCTAAAATTTAATTTATGCAACGAAATATCATCATCGCAGGCGTGGGCGGCCAGGGTATCCTCACCATCGCCTCCATCATCGACCTGGCAGCGATGAACCTGGGTCTGAATGTGAAGCAGGCAGAGGTGCACGGCATGAGCCAGCGCGGCGGAGCGGTGGAGTCGCACCTGCGCATCTCGTCGAAAGTGATCTGGTCTGATCTGATCCCCCTGGGTAAAGCCGATCTGATCCTCTCTATTGAGCCGATGGAGGCGCTGCGCTACCTGCCCTTCCTCGCACCGAAGGGCATCATTGTGACAGCAACAGAACCCTATGACAACATTTCCGATTACCCCGACAAGAATGAGCTGTTGCACACCATCAGTCATTCAGCATCACATATACTGGTAGATGCTGGCGCCATTGCCGCAGAGGCAGGAAGTGCAAAGGTATATAACGTGGTGATGCTGGGGGCAGCTTCACCCTATCTCGGTATAGCGCAGAGCGAGCTGGAAAAAGCGATAGTAATATTTTTCTCGCGCAAAGGAGAAGAAATTGTCAACATGAACCTGAAAGCATTCAGGCTCGGTAAAGATAACAGTACGAAATAAGATGATCTGGAACAGCGAAAGAGAGTGTGCCGACAGGCAACAGATGCAGGAGCTGCAGAGCAGAGCGCTGGCAGCTATGATCAAACGGATGCAGGAGAACGTGCCCTTCTACCGCGATAAGCTGAAGGAGGAAGGTATTGAGCCGGGTGATATCAGGAGCGTGGAGCAGCTGAAGCAGCTGCCCTTCACCACCAAGGCCGACCTGCGGGATAACTACCCCTTCGGGCTGTTCACCGTACCCCAGGGCGACGTGGTACGCATTCATGCATCGAGCGGCACCACCGGCAAACCTACGGTGGTAGGTTACACACAGAGAGATATAGCACTGTGGGCCGAGGTGGTGGCGCGCAGTCTCACCATGGCAGGCATCCACAGTGGCGACACCATCCAGATCGCCTATGGCTACGGACCTTTTACCGGCGGCCTGGGACTGCATTACGGTGCCGAGTTGGTAGGTGCTACCGTCATCCCCATATCGACGGGCAACACAAAGAAACAACTGCAGTTCATGACCGACTTCAACGCCACGATCCTGGCCTGCACACCCTCCTATGCGGCACACCTGGGTGAGAGCATCCTGAAAGAGGGTATCTCCCCTGCCGATATTAGGCTGCGTATAGGCGTTTTCGGTGCCGAGCCGTGGACCAACGAGATGCGTACCGAGATTGAGAAACTGCTCAGCATCAAAGCATACGACATCTACGGGCTGAGCGAGGTGATCGGCCCGGGGGTCTCCATGGAGTGCGCCTGTCAGTGTGGCAACCATGTGTTTGAAGATCATTTCATCCCCGAGATCATTGATCCCGAGACACTGGAGGTGCTGCCCGACGGGGCCCTGGGTGAACTGGTCTTCACTACGGTAAGCAAAGAGGCGATGCCGCTGCTGCGCTACCGTACACGCGATCTGACACGACTACATCACGGTAAATGTGACTGCGGGCGTACACTGGTACGCATGGAGAAATGTCTCGGCCGCACCGACGACATGCTGATCATCCGCGGCGTGAACGTCTTCCCCTCGCAGGTGGAGTCGGTACTGATGGAGATGGCGGAGACCACACCCCACTACCAGCTGATCATCCGGCGGGAGAACAACCTCGACACCATGGAGATACGGGTGGAGATCAACGAGGAGAACTGGTCGGACAGCATCCGTGAGCTGGAGGGCATACGGCGACGCATCGACCACAATATCAAGAGTCTGCTGGGTATCGGCGCCATCATCAAGCTGGTGGAGCCTAACAGCATCGAACGGTCGGAGGGCAAGGCCAAACGGATCATCGATGAACGTCACCGCTGAACGATAAAAACGAACATAATAACCACTGACAGCCCAACGCTTGCTCCAAGAGAGCTGAAAGCCGGGAGCTGACAACTGAATACTACCATCCTATGCTTATCAAACAACTCTCCGTATTTCTGGAAGACCGCTCGGGACGCCTTACCGAGCTAACCCGCATACTGGCCGAGAACGATGTCAACATCACAGCACTCAGCGTAGCCGAGACAGCCGACTACGGCATCGTACGCCTGGTGGTGGGGAGGCCCGAGCTGGCGAAAGAGGCGCTGGAAAAGGCAGGCTTCTCCATCGGACTGACCGATGTGGTCTGCGTGAACATGCCCGACAAACCGGGTTCATTGTACCGGATCCTGCAGTTATTGACCGACGAAAAGATCAATATCGATTACATGTACGCTTTCTCCAACAACGCCGTGGCACTCGCTGTCATCAGGGCTGCCGACGCGGCACAGGTGATAGAGGTATTGCAGCAGCACCGTCTGCAGCTGCTCTCACAAAGCGACATCTATCAACTCTGAATAAACTAATTAGACAACAGCGCAATGACCCGATTTGCAAGCAGCGTTACCAATCTCAGCTCCTCTGAAATACGTGATCTGATGAGCCTCGCCACTGCCCCCGACATGATCTCATTTGCCGGAGGTATGCCGGGGAATGATCTCTTCCCGCTGGAAGAGATCGACAGCATCTACCACAGCCTCACGGTGAGCGAGAAGCAGGCAGCCCTGCAGTATGGTCCCACCACCGGACTACCCTCGCTGCTTGAATCGCTGTCGGGGTACCTCGAAGCAAGAGGGTTGCCCGTAAAGAAAAACAGGCTGATCATCACCACCGGCTCCCTACAGGCGATCCATATCCTGGCAAGGGCATTGATCGACCCGGGTGATCAGGTAGTGGTGGAGAGTCCCTCCTTTATCGGCGCACTCTCCGCCTTCCGTGCCTGTCAGGCTGAGCTGCTCTCCATACCCCTGCAAGAGGACGGCATGGATACCGATCAGCTTCAAAAGATGCTGGAGCGCAGTCAGCCTAAACCGAAGTTCCTCTACTACGCACCCAACTTCCACAACCCGGCGGGCATCATCTATTCGCGGAAGGTGAAGCAGGAGATGATCGCGCTGCTAAAGGATCAGGATATCCCCATCATTGAAGATGACGTATACAGCGATATCTGGTTTCACGAGGAGGACCTGCCGGAGTTGACGCTTATCAAGGCGATGGATCCCGAGGGGATCGACGTCTGCTTCACCGGCTCCTTCTCCAAGATAGTGGGACCGGGATTGCGACTGGGGTGGATGCTGGTGCCGGAGGAGATCTTCCGTAAGTGTGAGCTGATCAAGCAGTCGATCGACGCCTGCTCACCCAGCCTCTCACAGGTGATCGCCGACAAGTTCATCCGCAGTGGAGCGATCTTCAGCTACACACAACGTGTGCGGGAGGAGTACAGGAGAAGGGGGTTGGCGATGATTGACGCGCTGGAGCAACACCTGCCCTCCTATGTCACCTTCGTACGGCCCCGCGGCGGCTTCTACACCTGGCTGCAGCTGCCCCATGGAACCGATGCGACGGCCATCCTCAGAAAAGCGATTGAGAAAGGGGTGGTCTTCGTCACCGGGAAGACATTCGATCCGGACGGGGTGAAGAACGACCAGATGAGGGTCTCCTTCTGCAACACAGACGTGGAGACCATCGGCCGTGGGATACCCATCATCGCCGATGCCATACGCGAAGTGTGCGGCAGGTAGGCTGCCGCACACTTCACACAATTATCATTCAAGCGTTTTGTTATCCGAGGAATGAGATCAGCACGCCGGCAGCGACGGCTGAGCCGATCACGCCGGAGACATTACTGGCCATGCAGTACTGCAGTATATGGTTCGATTTGTCATATCTCAACGCCACCTCGTTCGCCACACGCGACGCCATTGGCACGGCACTCAGGCCGGTAGCACCCACAAGAGGATTGATCTTCTTCTTTGAAAACAGGTTAAAGAGCTTCACCGCCAATATACCCCCGGCGATGGAGATGGCAAAAGCAAGCAGGCCACCCACAATGATACCCAGCGTCTGGGCAGAAAGGAACACCTCTGATGTCATGGTGGCTCCCACGGTCAGCCCGAGGAAGATGGTGGCCGTGTTCATGATGGGTCCGGAGGCGGCATCGGCCAGACGACTCGTGCTGGAGCCTATCTCCTTCACCAGGTTGCCGAAGAGCAACATCCCCAGCAGCGGTGCCGACGAAGGTACCAGTACCGAGACGATCACACCCAGCACAATAGGGAAGATAATCTTCACCGTTTTCAGGTTCTTGATCTCATGCTTCGGCGGATATTGCTGATCCATCTTCTTCATGTGTATCCTGAACTCGTTGTCTGTCATCAGCAGCTTCGCCACTGCCGGAATGATCACCGGCACCAGCGCCATATAGGAGTAGGCAGCGATAGCGATCGGGCCCAGCAGGTGCGGTGCCAGCTTGATGGTGGTGTAGATGGCCGTGGGGCCGTCGGCACCGCCGATGATGCCGAGTGAGGCCGCCTCAGGCAGCGTGAAGCCCAGCAATACGGCGCCAATCAGTACGGAGAAGATTCCCAGCTGTGCCGCCCCGCCAAAGAGTGAGAGCTTCAGGTTCCTCAGCATCGGACCGAAATCGGTCAGCACACCCACACCCATGAAGATGATGGGCGGCAGGATACCTGTCTTGATCAATGAGAAATAGAGCAGGTTCATGATGCCGTGCTTACTGGCTATATCGAGCAGACTCATATAACTACCATCCGCGTTGATCACCAGTGAGCTGTCCACAACGCCCAGGCCTGCCCCGGGCAGGTTGGCCAGCAGCACGCCAAAGCCGATGGGTACGAGCAGCAGCGGCTCATACTGTTTCCGGATACCGAGATAGAGCAACAGAAATGCGATCAGCCACATCAGGACAGTATCCCATCCCATGATGTTGAAGCCGGTCATCTCTGTCAGATTGGAAAATAGATCACTCATTGGTTATTGTAATTTTATGAGGATATCATCTTCATCTACCGCATCCCCGTTGGCAAAACAGATCTCCACCACCCTGCCGCTCTCTTCTGCAGCAATGGCATTGTAGGTCTTCATCGACTCGATATAGCCGATGATCGCGTCTCTTTGAATCATGTCGCCCACTTTCAATGCGGTCTCCGACGAATCTTTCGTGAGGAAGAACTTACCCTCCAGCGGCGAGAGCACCTCCTTCACCTGCCCACTGGCAGCAGAAGAAGCCGCAGGAATAACCGACTGCTGTGTTGAAAAGGCTCCCTCCGCAGCTTGCGTAACACCGTTGACGGCATCAGGATAGGAGATATTCACCACGAACGATTCATTGTCGATATTCACCACCATCGTCTTTGGCTGGAAGTCATTCTCGCTGGAGGTGACTACCTCAGCTGCTGCCGCCGAAACGGTTTGAGCGGGAGTCTCCTTCTCTGTTTTTTTCTTCGCCAGCTCTGCTTCGAACGCTTTCTTGGCTTCACCCGACTTGTAGGCTCTGTATTGTTCGGGATGCATGGCCAGCTCGAAGAGTTCTTCCTCATCCTGACCCAGTGGCCAGTTCTGCTGCTTCATCTCGGCACGAAACTGATCAAGCTGATCAGGGTAGAGCTCCTGCGGAACGCCACTGTAGAACGTGCGACCCTGCTGTTTGGCCAACGCGATGATCTCCGGAGCAAGCGCTCCCGTGAGCTTGCCCGCGTTACCGAGGATCATGTCCCAGATGTTGTCGGCAATCATCGTCCAGCGCTCCTTACCTTTCTCCAGCTGCAGCACGTTCATCAGCGCCAGATTCTTCACATACTGACTGTAGGGTGTCACCAGCGGTGGATATCCCACCTTGGGCCATACATAGATCACCTCATCAAAGAGCTTGATCAGCAGCTCATCCTGCGTGAGTTCCGGCAGTCCCTGCTTCACCTTCCACCGGTTGAGCGAGGCGAGGTTGTTCTCCAGGTCGGCCATCAGGCTGCCCATCATCCCTCCCGGCAGCCCGGGACCAATCAGCAGTGAGTTCATCACCCTGTTCTTGGGATCGATATAATAGCCCAGGAAGTCATCCATAAACTGCTGGGTGAGCGAGCGCACCTTCATATAGGCTTGCATATTGATCTCGGGCACCTTGAAACCGGCATCCTTCAGCATCGCCTGCACGGCCAGCAGGTCGGCATGACCCGTACCCCATGAGAGAGGCTCCATGCCCACATCGATGTACTCCGCACCAGCGTAGGCAGCCTCCAGGATGGAAGCCATCTGAAAGCCGGGGCCGGCATGACCGTGGTAGGTGACCGGTAACGCTGCATGTTTTTGTTTGATGTTCTTGATGATCTTACCGATGGTGGCAGGACGACCCACACCGGCCATATCCTTGATACAGATCTCGTCGGCACCCATCGCGATCAGCGTGTCGGCCAGATCGGTATAGTATTCAACCGTATGCACCGGGGAGACGGTAAGGCTGAGTGCAGCCTGGGAAATCATCCCCGCCTCTTTGGCGTATAGAATTGAGTGCTTCAGGTTGCGCGGGTCGTTCAGACCGTCGAAGGAGCGGGCAATATCGGTACCCTGCTTCTTCTTCACCTGAAACATCAACCGGCGTACATCGTCCGGCACCGGCGTCATACGGATGCCGTTCAGTCCCCTTTCCAGCATATGTGTCTGTATGCCCGCATCGTTGAAGGGTTGTGTCCATTCCCGCACCGCCTTGTTGGGGTTCTCACCAAACAAGAGGTTGATCTGTTCAAACCCGCCGCCATTGGTCTCTACGCGTGCAAAGCATCCCATCTTTATAATCGCGGGGGCTACCTCTGTGAGCTGCTCCACGGTGGGAACATACTTCCCCGACGACTGCCACATGTCTCTGTACAAAAGACTGAATTTAATCTCTCTCATCATCTGATATATTCTATTTTTTATTTTTTCTCAATCGACTCCACCCTGCCTTTACCATGGGTGATCAGATCAACCACCGCTGCGATCACTGCCAGCTTCTTTGGATGACTGCTCCGCACAGCGGAGTCTCCCTTACCGGGTTTCCGGGATGCCGGCGCATAACGGTTGGTGAGCATGATCACCATATTCCCGATGCCAACAACAAGGAAGAGAATGATAAATACCATCATCATCCCAATAACAAGCAGACTTAATGCTTCATTTAAATTTTCCATAGACTGTTTTTTTACCCCGACGATCGATAACCCGACAATACCTAAATGAAAGTAATAGGACGGAATTCACACAAGAGTGTAACTTTTGAATTCAAAAATACAAAATATTTTCCATTTGATGCACAAAATACACCAAAATGAGCAAAATAAAGATCTTTTTAGGTTGTTTCTGTCTCTCTTCAGCGCTCAATACTCATCCTTCGTATGATTCAACCGCATCAGCTTCACCAGTTCAACTACGACAATAGGCACCAGCGAGAGCACACCCACATAAATCCAGTGCATCGGATCCATGACCACCACACCAAAGATATCTCTCACGGCGGGTATCATCAATACCGCCAGCAAGAGGAGGGCCGAGATGAAAATAGCTCCCAACAGCGGCTTGTTGCTAAAAATACTTGTGCGGAAAGAGGAGCGCCGGTTGGAATGCAAGTTGCGGATATGGAAGAACTGTGAAAAACCGAGCACGGCAAACGCCATGGTTTGTCCCAGCGGCTGGCCCCCATCCCTGACACCGATCATATAGGCAGCCAGCGATATCAAGCCGATCGTGGCACCCTGGTAGATGATCCTCCAGATCATTCCACGGGAGAAGAACCCCTTCCTGGGATCTCTCGGCTGGCGGGTCATGATGTCATTCTCTGCGGGATCCATGCTCAGTGCCAGCGCGGGCAGGCTATCGGTGACCAGGTTGATCCATAGGATCAGTATCGGCGTGAGCGGATTGCCTATATTGAAGATGGAGGCGATAAAGATCAGCAGCACCTCCCCCACATTGGCAGAAAGAAGGAACTGCATGGCTTTCAGGATGTTGTCGTAGATACGACGTCCCTCCTCCACCGCACCGACGATGGTAGCGAAGTTATCGTCGGTGAGGATCACATCGGAGGCATCCTTCGCCACCTCCGTACCCACGATACCCATTGCTACCCCTATGTCGGCCTGCTTGAGCGCCGGCGCATCGTTCACCCCGTCGCCGGTCATCGCCACGATCTCACCCTGCGACTGCCATGCCTTCACGATACGCACCTTGTGCTCGGGTGCTACGCGGGCGTAGACGGCGTAATCCTGCACATCACGACAAAGTGCTTCATCGCTCATCTCCACCAGATCGGTACCGGTGATGGCCTTGTCACCCTCCCTGTAGATGCCTATCTCCGCGGCAATGGCTACTGCGGTCACCTTATGATCGCCGGTGATCATCACGGGACGGATGCCGGCACTCTTGCACTTCTTCACCGCCTCCACCACCTCGGGGCGGGCCGGATCGATCAGCCCGAGCAGGCCTGTAAACACAAGCTCCTGCTCCACTGTCTCGGCACTCACCTCAGCAGGGAGTGCATCAATATCTTTATAGGCCACAGCGAGCACACGCAGTGCCGAGAGTGCCATGCGATGATTCTCCTCCCTGATGGTCTCCCTGTCCTCATCGGTGATGGGACGCACCTTTCCGTGGATATGTATCTGCGTGGATACACTCAGCACCTCATCCAGGCCCCCTTTCACATTCACCCGCAGCTGCTCCTCCTCCATCCTGTTGATGGTAGCCATCCGTTTTCTCTCCGAGTCGAAAGGCACCTCCCCCACACGGGGGAACTGCTCTTCGAGCGTGACCTTATTCATTTTAAGTGCCAGGGCTACATCCACGATGGCGGTCTCGGTAGGATCGCCGGCAGTCTCATGCTTACCGTCGGGCAGCATCTTGAGATGCGCATCGGTACAGAGCAGAGCGGCCTGAAGCAATCGCCTCTCATCGCTGTCCAGCTCCTCGGGCAGCGGCGCATTGCGGAAATCGACACGGTTACCGCCGGTCCATCCCTCCACCACGGTCATCTTGTTTTGCGTGAGCGTCCCGGTCTTATCGGAGCAGATCACCGTGGTGCTCCCCAGCGTCTCCACCGAGGGCAGCGTGCGCACAATCGCATTCAGCTTCACCAGCCGCTGTACGCCTATCGCCAGCACGATCGTCGATACGATCTGCAGTCCTTCAGGGATGGCAGCCACGGCCAGGCTCACCGCCATCATCAGCATCTGCATCCAGTCGTTCCCATAGGATACTCCCACGATGAAGATCACGACACAGATCGCCAGGGCTACATAACCCAGCACCTTCCCCAGCTGCTGGAGACGCTTGCCCATGGGTGTCTCCGTCGCCTCGGTATGCTGTAGCATGTGGGCGATCTTGCCCACCTCGGTCTGCATGCCGGTAGCGACCACCAATCCTTTACCGCGGCCATAGGTGACCATGCTGGTGGAAAATGCCATATTGTCACGGTCGCCCAAAGGAACCTCCTTCTCCTGCAGCTGAACGGCTGTTTTCTCCACCGGCACCGACTCACCCGTGAGTGCCGACTCCTGTATCTTCAGGTTCACAGATTCAATCAGCCGCAGATCGGCGGGGATGATATCACCGGTATCGAGGAGCACAATGTCACCCGGCACTATTTCGGTGGAGACCACCTCGGTCACCTGCCCCCCACGCAACACTTTCGTGTGAGGTGAGCTCATCCGGTTGAGCGCCTCGAGCGACGACTGCGCCTTCATCTCCTGCACGGTGCCGATGAGCGCGTTGATGATCAGGATGGCCAGGATCACGAAGCTCTCCACCAGCCCCTCGTCATGCATCACGCCTATCACCCCCGAGATGATGGCGGCAATGAAAAGGATGACCACCATGCTGCTCATGAACTGTTCGAAGAACATCGAGAGGAGCGACTTCTGTTTTGTTGTGTCGAGCCTGTTCGGGCCATGCGTATCCATGCGTCTTTTCACCTCTTCATCGGTCAGGCCGGCGTCGGAAGTAACATCGAACTGCTGCAGGAGAGCATCGACAGGCTGATTGTAAATCTGATCCATAAGTATCTATGCGTTATTGAAGTTATCTGTGCGACCTATACAGTTTTTTCCACCCGAGACTGCCGACAGGTTGACACCGGTCAGGATGCACCACCGGCAAGGAACAACCTGACCGCATCCTCGTTCAATTGTCCGAGATCGTTTTGAATCGATGGTTCACTTTATCGTAAATAAACAACCTACCGTTAAAAATGTTTATCTGCGAAAAAAATCACCCTCCCCATCCGCTATATGTTTTATAACATAATCGTTAGATTTTTCTTTGTCGTTCGATTTTCATAAATTGCAACACTATTAAGAATAGTATGACCTTGTCGGTCTCACCGCAGCGACAAAGTCAAGTTTATTCCATTAACGACCTCTGCCTCTTCTTTTTAAGAGAAGGAAAGGTGGACAAGATCTGATTTATATAGGGTGAAAACACATTGTATAGATTCCATAATTTCTATTCATGATGGGAGCATGAGCACATTCTCACCAAAGATCACTCCTGAGGCGAGTAACATACATCATAATATACCTAATAAATAAATCGTATGAAAGTTTACACAACAAACGAAATCAAGAACATTGCCCTTATTGGCAATGCAGGATCAGGTAAGACCACGCTCGCTGAAGCAATGCTTTTCGAGTGTGGTCTTATAAAACGACGTGGTTCAGTGGATGGAAAGAACACTGTTAGCGACTATTTCCCGGTAGAGAAAGAGTATGGCTATTCTGTTTTCTCCACTGTCTTTTCGTATGAATGGAAGGATAAGTTAATGAATTTTATCGATTGTCCCGGATCGGATGATTTTGTGGGAGGGGTGATCTCTGCACTCAATGTGACCGATATGGCATTGATGCTTATCAACGCCGCCAACGGCGTGGAGGTGGGTACCATTAACCAGTTCCGTTATGTGGATAAGATGAAGAAGCCGATCGTGCTGCTGGTAAACCAGCTGGATCATGAGAAAGCTGACTTCGACAATACCCTGGCCAGCATGAAAGAGCTGTATGGCAACAAGATTGTCCCTGTACAGTATCCCATAGGCAGCGGCAGCTCCTTCGACGGCATCGTGGATGTACTGAAACAGAAACTGTATCGATGGACACCGGGAGCGACCGCACCGGAAGTGCTTGAGATACCCGAGAGTGAGCAAGAGAGAGCGGGCGAATATTATCAGGTGCTCCTCGAAGCGGCAGCGGAGAATGATGAAGGATTGATGGAGAAATACTTTGATCAGGGTTCACTCACCGAGGAGGAGATGCGCGAGGGCATCCACAAGGGTATGATCAGTCACATGCTCTTCCCGCTCTTCTGTGCCTCGGCCGAAAAAAACAGGGCAGTACACCGTATCATGAACTTCCTGAACATGGTGGCACCCTCGCCTACCGATGTGCCGGCACCGGAGAACAGTGAGGGTGAGGAGATTAAACCGGACGCTGCCGCCCCTACAAGTCTTTTCTTTTTCAAGACAACCGTTGAACCACACATAGGCGAAGTATCTTACTTCAAGGTGATGTCGGGAACCGTGAAGGAGGGTGATGACCTTACCAATGCCGACCGCAAATCGAAAGAACGGCTTGCACAGCTCTACACCGTTGCCGGACAGATACGTACCAAGGCTGAAGAGCTGCAGGCAGGTAGCATTGGCGCAGCAGTGAAGCTGAAGGACGTACGCACGGGCAACACCCTGAATGTCAAGGGCACCGAGTACAGTTTTAATTTCATTAAATATCCCGAGCCACGCTACCGCAGAGCGATCAAAGCATTGAATGAAGCGAACACGGAGAAACTCAATGAGGCGCTCACACGCATGAAGGAGGAAGATCCCACATGGAAGATAGAGATATCGAAAGAGCTGAAACAGACCATCGTCTCGGGTCAGGGTGAGTTTCACCTGCGCACGTTGAAATGGCGTCTCGAGAACAACGATAAGATTGAGATTGAATTTATCGAGCCGAAGATACCTTACCGTGAGACGATCACCAAGGCTGCCCGTGCCGACTATCGTCATAAGAAACAATCGGGTGGCGCCGGCCAGTTCGGCGAGGTGCACCTCATCGTGGAGCCTTACACCGATGGGATGCCCGTGCAGGAGGTCTATCGTTTCAATGGTCAGGAGTTCAAGATTCAGAACCGCGACACGCAGGTGATTGAACTGGAGTGGGGTGGCAAGCTGGTATTTGTGAACAGCATCGTAGGCGGATCCATCGATACCCGCTTTCTGCCGGCCATCATGAAAGGAATCATGGCACGCCTGGAGCAGGGGCCGCTCACCGGCTCCTATGCACGCGATGTGCGCGTGATCGTCTATGATGGCAAGATGCACCCGGTAGACTCCAATGAGATCTCATTCATGCTTGCCGGAAGAAATGCCTTCAGCACCGCCTTCAAGAATGCGGGGCCCAAGATCCTCGAGCCCATTTATGATGTGACGGTCTCGGTACCGGGAGAGTTTATGGGTGATGTGATGAGCGATCTACAGGGTCGCAGGGCCATGATCATGGGCATGGAGAGCGAGAAAGGTTTTGAGATGCTCAAGGCGAAAGTACCGCTGAAAGAGATGAGCTCCTACTCCACCTCACTGAGTTCACTCTCCGGCGGCAGGGCCTCCTTCTCCATGAAATTCGCCAGTTACGACCTGGTACCGGCCGACGTGCAGGAGAAACTGCTGAAAACCTACGAGGAGCAGGAGAAGGAAGATTGATAGTAGCAGACCCCCTATGGTGGTCGTTCAACAACAATGATAAAGGGCAGCCCGTTTCGGACTGCCCTTCTATTTTGCAGCTGAATGCTGACTGTTAAACGGTGATTATTGATCGCTGACTGCTGATCGCTAATCCCCCAGCTTCATTTCGAGATTTCGTTTCAGCGCCTTCAGGAACGCCTGCGTTGTAAGCCATGTATCGCGCGAGGCATCATTGCCGTGCACGAGCAGTGCCAGGTCCTTGGTCATCTCGCCCCCCTCCACCGTCTCGATACATACCTGCTCGAGCGTCTCGCAGAACGCAATCAGCGGCTGGTTTCCGTCGAGCTTGCCGCGGTGCGCCAGTCCCCGTGTCCATGCGAAGATGGAGGCGATAGGGTTGGTGCTGGTCTCCTTTCCCTGCTGATGCTGACGGTAGTGACGTGTGACGGTGCCATGGGCGGCCTCCGCCTCCACGGTCATGCCGTCGGGGGTGACCAGCACGGAGGACATCATCCCCAGCGAGCCGAAACCCTGTGCCACGGTATCCGACTGCACATCGCCATCGTAGTTCTTGCAGGCCCACACGAAGCCACCATTCCATTTCATGGCCGAGGCTACCATATCATCGATCAGCCGGTGTTCATAGGTGATGCCTGCTTTCGCAAACGCCTCCTTGAACTCGTTCTCATACACCTCCTGGAAGATATCCTTGAAACGTCCGTCGTAAGCTTTCAGAATGGTATTCTTCGTGGACATATAGAGCGGATAGTGCTTTGTCAGCGCCATCTGGAAAGAAGAACGTGCAAAACCGTAGATCGACTCGTCGGTGTTGTACATGGCCATGGCCACACCGTCACCCTTGAACTGGAACACCTCCCAGCTTTGCGTTTCACCATCCTCACCAGTGAAGGTCATCGTCAGCGTTCCATTACCCTTAATGACTGTGTCGGTGGCACGGTACTGATCACCGTAGGCATGACGACCAATGATGATGGGCGCGGTCCACCCCTGCACGTAGCGTGGTATGTTGCGGCAGATGATCGGCTCACGAAAAACGGTGCCTCCCACGATATTGCGGATGGTACCATTGGGTGAGCGCCACATCTTCTTCAAACCAAACTCCTCCACACGGGCCTCATCGGGCGTGATGGTGGCGCACTTGATGCCTACATTGTATTTCTTGATGGCTTCGGCAGCCTCCACCGTCACCCGGTCATCGGTGGCATCGCGATTTGAGATACTCAGATCGTAATACTTGATATCCAGCTCGACATAAGGCAGTATCAACTCCTCCTTGATAAATGACCAGATAATTCTGGTCATTTCATCCCCGTCGAGTTCAACGACGGGATTCATTCCATTAATCTTCTGCATAGGGTCATCTTTCATTCATCGGCACAAAATCCTGCATCTCGCGCACGTTCTTGTAGGCAGGACGGATAAGTCGTTTGCTGGCAAAGTTCATCTCCTCGATGCGGTGTGCCGACCAGCCCACAATGCGAGCCATGGCAAACAACGGCGTGAACACTTCCGATGGCAGGCCGATAGCATCATAGACGAAACCGGAGTAGAAATCGACATTGATACAGGTCCTTGACTTGGCTGTCTGCTTCTTGAAGTCGAGGAACACCTCCACGGCACGTCCTTCAATGAGCTCCATAAAATTAAACTCCTCCTCACGCCCCTTTTCTCTGGCCAGCTCACGCGCCATCTCTTTCAACAGGTCGGCACGCGGATCGCTGATGGTATAGACAGCATGACCGATACCATAAATCAGGCCGGTGCGGTCGAACGCCTCCTTCTTCAATATCTTCGTCAGATAGGCATCAATCTGTTCCACGCTTGTCCAGTCGCTCACGTTCTTCTTCATGTCTTCGAGCATACCCTTCACCATGATGTTGGCACCCCCGTGCAATGGACCTTTCAGGGATCCTATGCCGGCTGCGATGGCAGAGTAGGTATCTGTCTCGGTGGAGCTGGTCACTCGTACCGAGAAGGTAGAGTTGTTACCACCCCCGTGCTCGGCATGAAGGATCAATGCCAGATCGAGTATTTGAATGTCGAGCTCGGTGTAGTTATCACGACCCTTCATCATGAAAAGGAAGTTCTCGGCGACGGAGCGATTCTCGTACGGGTGCCGGATATGCAGCGAACGACCCATCTGATCGTGACGCAACACCTGATAGGCATAAGCGATGATGGTGGGGAACTTGGCAATCAGGTTGATCGACTGCTTCACCAGGTTGTCGGGTGAGATATCATCCGGGTTTTCATCATACGCGTAAAGCTCCAACACGCTTCGTGCGAGGATATTCATGATGTTCTTTCCTTTCAGCGAGAGGATATTCATCGTGGCCCTATGGTTGAGCGGCATGGTATGGGCGATGAGATCGTTGACCGCATCCAGCTCTTCCTTGGTGGGCAGCTTGCCCGACAGCAGGAGGAAGGCGGTCTCCTCAAACCCCAGTCTGTTCTCCGACTGAATGCCCTTGACCAGTTCCTCCACATCCATCCCCCGGTAGTAGAGCTTACCCGGCACAGGCTTCAGTGTTCCGTCGGGCTGACGTTCATAACCCACCACATCACCCACACGCGTCAGGCCGGCAAGCACCCCTGAATGATCCTCGTTGCGAAGTCCGCGCTTGACCCCCATCTTTGTAAAGAGTTCCTTATCGATGTTGCTCGTAAAGGTTACGGAGTCAGATAAAATTTTCGTTATTTCCTCGTTATTCATTGTGAAATCTATTATTTATTATGTTGTTAGGTTTGTTTTAGCCGGTTTCGGTGATGGTTACTCATTTAACATTATTAACTCCTTTTTTGTTTACCTTCACGGTAATTCTCACAGGTTTTCTATCACCTTCTGAGAGAACTCCGCTGTGGTCAACGCTTTCCCCTTTTCCATGAAACGGGTAAGGTCGGACGTGCCATAGCCCTCCTCAAAAAGCTTCTCGAGCGAGGAGGTGATCAGCTTTCCTGCTTCGGACCATCCCATATAGTCCAGCATCATCACCGCCGAGAGCAACATGGAACAGGGATTGGCCTTTCCCTTCCCAACAATGTCAGGTGCCGTGCCGTGAGTCGCCTCAAAGATGGCGTGACCGGTATGATAGTTGATGTTGGCCCCCGGTGCAATACCGATGCCGCCCACCATTGCCGCCAGCTGATCGGAGATATAGTCGCCGTTGAGATTGAGGGTGGCTATCACTGCATACTCTTCCGGTTTGAGAAGCGTATTCTGCAGGAAAGCGTCGGCAATCACATCTTTGATAAACACCTTCCCTGATGCAATGGCCTGGTTGTACGCTTCCACAGCCCTCTCCAGCCCACGCTCCGCCTCTATCTGCCTGAACTTGTGTTCAGTGAAGGTCTGATCGGGAAACTCGCGCTCGGCAAGGGCATAGCCCCATTTCTTGAACCCTCCCTCGGTGAATTTCATGATGTTCCCTTTATGCACCAGTGTCACCGAGGGCAGCTGATGCTCCAGTGCATACACGATGGCAGCACGTACAAGACGCTCCGTACCTTCCACCGACACGGGCTTGATGCCGATAGAGGTGGTTTCGGGGAACCGTATCTTGGCGACACCCATCTCCTCCTTCAGAAATCTAAGTACCTTCTTCAGTTCGGGTGTACCTGCTGCCCACTCAATGCCGGCATAGATATCTTCCGTATTTTCACGGAAGATGGTCACATGTACCTTCTCGGGATGCAGCAGCGGTGTCACCACCCCCTTGAACCACCTTACCGGACGCAGGCATACATAGAGGTCAAGCTCCTGGCGCAGGGCCACATTGAGGGAACGGATCCCTTCTCCTATGGGTGTGGTGAGCGGTCCCTTGATCCCCACCATATGGGAGCGGAAGGCCTCCATCGTCTCCTCCGGCAGCCAGCTGCCTACCTTGTTAAACGCTTTCTCACCTGCCAGCACCTCTTTCCACGTGATCTTTCGCTGACCACCATAGGATTTCAGGATGGCGCTATCCACGATCTGCTGCACATGGGGTGTGATCTCCCTGCCTATACCGTCACCCTCAATAAACGGGATCACGGGTTGATCGGGAACAATAAGCTTGTCGGCTTGCTTGGTTATCTGCATGGTTTGATTATTATTCGGTCTGTTCATCTCCTCATTGCATTCAGGGCGCTGCCAGCCTTGAACCACTCTATCTGCTGTGCATTATAAGTGTGGGCAACCTCAAACTGATCTTTGGTGCCGTCGGCATGAAGCAGCTCAATGGTCAGGTTCTTCCCGGGAGTGAAGTCGGCAAGACCGAGCACGCTGATCTTATCTCTCTCCTGCACTTTCGTATAATCATCCTTATTGACGAAGGTGAGTGCCAGCATCCCCTGTTTCTTGAGGTTGGTTTCATGGATTCTCGCGAACGATTTCACCAGGATCGCCTTCACGTTTAGAAAACGAGGCTCCATGGCAGCATGCTCGCGGCTCGATCCTTCACCGTAGTTCTCTTCGGCAATGACGATGGAGCCAACACCCCTGGCTTTGAATTTACGTGCCAGCGCAGGCACAGCCATGTACTCCATCGTGTCAGGATCGAGCACCTTGTTGGACTGATCGTTGAAGGCATTGAACGCCCCGATAAGCATGTTGTCGGAGATATGATCGAGATGACCGCGATAGCGGAGCCATGGTCCTGCCATCGAGATATGATCGGTAGTACATTTTCCTTTCACCTTGATAAGCAGGGGGAGGTCGTTATAATCCTTCCCATCCCAGGCGGCAAAGGGCTCCAGTATCTGCAAGCGGTTGGAGTGAGGATCGATGCTCACCTCCCCGTCCATTGCCTGCGGTGAGGGAGCCATATACCCTGCATCCTTCACCTCATACCCACGGGGAGGCATCTCAAAGCCGACAGGCTCATGCAGCTTCACCTCCTCACCCCTCTCATTCAGGAGGGTATCTGTCAACGGGTTAAAACATAGATCACCGGCGATGGTGAGGGCAGCTACCAGCTCGGGTGAAGTGACAAAGGCGTGTGTATGGGGGTTGCCATCGTTTCGTTTGGCAAAGTTACGGTTGAAGGAGGTGACAATGGAGTTAGGCCTGTTCTCCACCTCGTCGTCACGCTTCCACTGGCCGATACAGGGCCCGCAGGCATTGGCGATGATGGTCGCTCCCGCCTTCTCGAACTCCCCCAGGATACCGTCACGCTCAGCGGTGTAGCGTATCTGCTCCGACCCGGGATTGATGAGGAACTGTGCCTTCACCGGCACACCCTGCTCACGTGCCTGCCTGACGATGGAGACGGCACGCGAGAGATCCTCGTAGGATGAGTTGGTACAGGATCCTATCAGTCCCACTTCCATCTTGCGGGGGTAGCCATTCCTTTTTACCGCGTCGGCAAACGCCGAGATGGTGTAGGCTGCATCGGGCGTGAAGGGGCCGTTGATATGAGGCTCCAGCGTTGAGAGGTCAATCTCGATAAGTTGATCGTAGTACAGCTCGGGGTTGGCAATCACCTCAGCATCGGGCTGCAGATGTTCCATGATTGCGCGGGCTTCATCGGCCACCTCTTTCCTGCCGGTACTTTCGAGGTATTGCGCCACCTTCTCATCGAAGGGGAAGATGGAGGTGGTCGCCCCCACTTCGGCACCCATGTTACAAATGGTTCCCTTGCCGGTAGCGGAGAGTGATGCAGCGCCCTCGCCGAAATATTCAATGATGGCGTTGGTGCCTCCTTTCACGGTCAGGATACCCGCCACCTTCAGAATCACATCCTTGGGTGCACTCCATCCAGAGAGCCTTCCTGTGAGCTTCACCCCTATGAGTTTAGGCATCTTCAGCTCCCATGGCAGGTCGGCCATCACATCCACCGCATCGGCACCACCCACGCCAATGGCAATCATGCCCAGACCACCCGCGTTGGGTGTGTGTGAGTCAGTGCCTACCATCATCCCGCCGGGGAACGCATAATTCTCGAGCACCACCTGATGGATGATTCCCGCACCCGGTTTCCAGAAACCAAGGCCAAATTTATTGGAGACATCACGAAGAAATTCAAACACCTCCCTGTTGGTAATATTCGCGGTCTCAAGATCTGTCTCGGCGTTTTTGTAGGCCTGGATAAGATGATCGCAATGGACGGTGGAAGGTACGGCCACGCTCGTGCGGCCGGAGTTCATCAGCTGCAGCAGGGCCATCTGTGCGGTAGCATCCTGCATGGCCACACGATCGGGGGCAAAATTAACATAATCGTCTGCCCGCTTGTAGTTGAGCAGTGGCACGCCGGGTGAGAGATGGGAGAACAGGATCTTCTCGGTTAGGGTTAAAGGACGTTGCAATTGATCTTTTGCGTTTCTAATCTTTTCAGGTAGATTCGCGTAAACCTTACGAATCATTTCAATGTCGAAAATCATACGGATAATGAGTATTAAATATGTTATTTATAAAAATTTGCTTGCGAGCAGTCACTCACTTTTTAACAAATTTGCGGGGTAAATGTTCGGCTGAAAGAGGGTAAATTGGTATGATGTTGTGTGATAGCGTGAAATTAATATCCTGAAGCAGATAGAGGCTATAACGGCAGGTAGGGAAGAAGAGAAAAGATCTCTCCGTGTGCAATCAGTTATTAACATAACGAAGGAGGGTTATGTTCGGAAAACTTTTACTTATCACGAAAATATTCCTTAACTTTGCAACCTAATTAGAAAAGAACAATAAGGATTACGATCAATTGACCATTGTTTCATGATTGAACACGAAGGAATCATTGAGAAAATAAACGGGGTTCAAATCACCGTACGTATTGTGCAACAATCGGCTTGCAGTGCATGTCATGCAAAAGGTGCATGCATGGCTGCCGATGCGAAGGAGAAACGGGTCGATATTGCCGACTCTACGGGCCGATTTCACGAGAACGAACGGGTGATCATTGAAGGCAGGAACTCTACAGGCTACAAAGCAGTCTTTTGGGCATTTGTACTTCCGCTTGTCATCCTCGTGGCGATGCTTGTATTAACCACCTCCGTATGGGATTTAAGCGAGACAGGCGCAGCCTTAAGCTCCATGATTGCGCTTGCACCCTACTACTTCCTGCTCTATCTGTTGAGACACAAAATGGCCAACACGTTCAGGTTCAGTATTAAAAAAACAGATTAACCAGTCATTTCCATGATGCGCCTGCAAGAAGATCTCTTATTGTCTGCATGAGCAGGGAAGATGACTAACTAGATTGAATATATGAGTGTAATACTAACTGCTGTGGCTACATTGGGTACCATTGGTGCCGGAAGCGCAGCCATCCTGTATCTGGTGAGCCAGAAGTTCAGGGTAGATGAAGATCCACGTATCGATCAGGTGAAAGAAGCACTGCCTGCGGCCAACTGCGGTGGTTGCGGCTTCCCCGGGTGTGCCTCTTTTGCGGCGGCCTGTGTGAAGGCGGAGACGCTCGAAGAGCTGAACTGTCCCGTAGGAGGACAGGAGACCATGGAGAGGGTGGCAACTATTCTTGGTCGCAAGGCCTCGATAGCAGCAAGAAAAGTGGCGGTGGTACGCTGTAGTGGTACCTGTGATGAACGTCCGCGGCTCAACCTCTATGATGGAGCTTCCAACTGTACCGTTGCCGCAGCCCTTTACGGTGGTGACACCGGCTGCTCCTTTGGCTGTCTCGGCCTGGGCGACTGTGTGGATTCGTGTGCGTTCGATGCCATCCATATCAACCCGGAGACGATGCTTCCGGAGGTGGTGGAGGATAAATGCACCGCTTGTGGTGCCTGCGTGAAAGCATGTCCGAAAGATATCATTGAACTGCGTAAGGTGGGTCCCAAATCACGTCGTATCTATGTGAGCTGCGTGAACAAGGACAAGGGTGCCGTTGCCAAGAAAGCGTGCAACGTAGCCTGCATAGGGTGCAGCAAATGTCAGCAGGTATGCCCCTTCGAAGCCATCACCATTGACAATAACCTGGCCTTCATCGATGACGACAAGTGCCGGCTATGCCGCAAGTGCGTGCCGGTCTGTCCCACCAACTCCATACTGGAACTGAACTTTCCGCCGAGGAAGGAGACACCTCCCGCACCCAAAGAGGAGGAGGCTGCAGTAACCGTGTAAGACAAAAAAAAATATGTTAAAGACTTTCCGAATTGGCGGTATCCACCCGAAAGAGAACAAGTTTTCGGCCGGCAGCGCAATACAATCCATTGCCCTCCCCCAGCAGGTGATCATCCCGTTATCCCAGCACATTGGTGCACCCTGTCAACCTGTGGTAAAGAAAGGCGACAAGGTGAAAGCAGGCACCCTCATTGGCAAGGCAGTAGGGTTTGTCTCGGCCAACATCCACTCATCCGTTTCCGGTACCGTGATAAAAATTGACAAAGCGCCCGACGCCAGTGGTTACAAGCGTGATGCAGTATTCATCAAGGTGGAAGGTGATGAATGGGAACCCTCTGTGGATCGTTCACCAGCGTTGGTGAGTGAGTGCAGGCTTACACCCAAAGAGATCCTCGACAAGATTGCTGCGGCAGGGATCGTGGGCATGGGCGGAGCTACCTTCCCTACCCATGTGAAGCTAACGCCTCCTCCCGGCACCAAAGCAGAGCTGCTGATCATCAATGCGGTGGAGTGTGAGCCTTATCTCACCTCCGATCACCGGCTGATGATGGAGAAGAGCGATGAGATCATGGTAGGTATCACTCTATTGATGAAGGTACTCAACGTGCAGAAAGCCATTATAGGCATTGAGAACAACAAGAGAGATGCTATAGCACTGTTCACGCAGAAGGCAAAAGCATATGCCGGCATCACCGTGGAAACATTGAAAGTGCAGTACCCCCAGGGTGGGGAGAAACAGCTGATCGATGCGCTGACACGACGGCAGGTACCCAGTGGCGCACTGCCTATCTCAGTGGGAGCAGTGGTTCATAATGTGGGATCCACCTTCGCGGTGTACGAAGCAGTACAGAAGCATAAACCACTGGTGGAAAGGGTTGTCACCGTCACAGGTAAAGATGTGAAGCATCCCTGTAACATCCTCTCCCGCGTGGGCATCCCGTTGAGCAACCTTATTGATGTGGCCGGCGGAATACCCGAGACCACAGGGAAGGTGATCAGCGGAGGACCCATGATGGGAAAAGCACTGGCAACCATCGAGATCCCTGTGACGAAAGGCACATCGGGCATTCTTCTCGTACCCTCGCTCGAGGCGAAACGTAAGGCGATGAAAGACTGTATCCGTTGTGGCAAATGTGTGGATATATGCCCTATGGGGCTGAATCCCACGCTGCTGATGAACCTCACTGAATATGCCGTATGGGACAGGGCCGAGAAGAACGGCATCACCGATTGTATTGAATGTGGCTCCTGCAGCTACACCTGTCCGGCTGACAGGCCGTTGCTCGATTATATCCGGCTGGGTAAAGGAAAGGTGTCGGGAATCATCAGGGCAAGGAAAAATTAACGCAAAGAGAGAATGAATATGGAAAACAGACTGATTGTCTCGCCATCACCTCATGTGCATAGCGGAGACACGATTCAAAAAAACATGTATGCTGTCCTCATAGCCCTTATACCGGCATTTCTGGTGGCACTCTACCTGTTTCGTCTCGACGCGCTGATCATCACAGCCCTGGCAGTGCTTTTCTGCGTGGGCTTTGAGTATCTTATCGTCAAATACATTCTGAAGCGGGAGCCATCGGTAAGCGACGGCTCAGCGATCATCACCGGCGTGTTGCTGGCCTTCAACGTGCCCACCGGCCTGCCTCTATGGATCCTGGCACTGGGTTGCCTCTTCGCTATTGGTGTGGTGAAGCTTACCTTCGGTGGTCTGGGGAACAACATCTTCAACCCCGCCATCGCCGGCCGTATCTTCCTGTTGATCTCGTTTCCGGCACAGATGACCACCTGGACTGCGCCTTCAGCTATCGATGCTGTCAGCTCGGCCACGGAACTGGGTGCTTTGAAGTTTGCTCCCGAGACGATGCCTTCATTGATGGACATGTTCCTGGGAACAGAGGCGGGATCACTGGGCGAGATGAGCGTGGCGGCATTGCTTCTCGGGTTGGCTTATCTTCTCTGGAAAAAGGTGATCACCTGGCACATCCCTCTTTCGATACTCGCTACTGTAGCCCTTTTCACGGGGGTGCTCTATCTCTTTGATCCTTCACCTCTCTACCATCCACTGATCCATCTCTTTTCAGGGGGATTGATGCTGGGGGCTATCTTTATGGCAACCGACTATGTAACATCACCCCTCACTAGGAGGGGCATGCTCATCTATGGTGCAGCTATCGGCTTTATCACGGTGGTGATCCGTCTCTGGGGTGCCTATCCCGAGGGAGTCTCGTTCGCCATCCTGCTTATGAACGCCTTCACACCGCTGATCAACAATTACACAACACCAAAACGATTCGGGGAGGTAGTAAAACATGGCTAAATTACAATCATCATTCAGAAATATGTTCCTGTCACTATCGGCCATCTGCCTCACCGTGGCCGTACTGCTGTCGCAGGTGAACAAAATAACGGCGAGGCCCATCGCCGACGCCAGGGCGATGAAGCTGCAGAATGCCATCAGGGAGGTGGTGCCGCCCTTCGACAACGATCCCGTGGCGGAAGCTTACTTGATGCCCGACGGCAGCGGTGATTCACTGCTTGTCTATCCGGCAAAAAGTGGCGACGAGCTGGTGGGATTCGCGCTCAACAGCTATTCGGACAACGGCTTCAGCGGAACGATACGGATCATGGTGGGGTTTGATATGGAACATAAGATCGTAAACTATGCCGTACTGCAACATGCCGAGACACCCGGTCTGGGGTCGAAGATGATTGAATGGTTCAAGGATAGCACCAAACCGGGACAATCGGTCGTGGGGAGAGACCTCTCACAGGGAGCGCTCTCCGTCACCAAGGATGGAGGGGACGTGGATGCCATCACCGCATCGACCATCACCTCGCGGGCATTCATGGAAGCAGTGAACAGAGCCTACAGCGCCTACAGCGACAGCAGGGAGGATGCCTATACCGGTGCCACCGCATCCACGGAAAAAGACGAACAACAACCATTAACGGAAGGAGAAGTGAACAATGAATAAGCATCTGAAAGTACTGGTAAACGGGGTCATCAAAGAAAATCCCATATTCGTGCTGCTATTGGGGATGTGTCCCACCCTGGCGACCACCAGCTCGGCCATCAACGGGATGAGCATGGGACTGGCAACGATGTTTGTCTTGATTTGCTCAAACGCGGTGATCTCGCTGCTGAAGAACGTGATCCCCGACATGGTGCGCATACCGGCATTCATCGTAGTGATCGCCACCTTCGTGACCATCATTGAGATGATGATGAACGCCTATGTGCCCGCGCTGGCCGACAGCCTCGGCATCTTCATCCCCCTCATCGTGGTCAATTGCATCGTGCTGGGGCGGGCCGAGTCGTTCGCCTCGAAGAACAGTGTGCTCTCTTCGATCTTCGATGGCGTGGGCATTGGTGTAGGCTTTACCCTGGCGCTCACGCTGCTGGGTGTATCCCGCGAGCTGCTGGGTACGGGTAAAGTATTCTCGCAGACACTCTATCCTGAGCAATACGGATCATTGATTTTCGTACTGGCACCGGGTGCCTTTATCGTTCTGGGTTATCTCATTTCACTTTTCAACCTACTCCTGCGTAAGCAGGAAACAAACTAAGCGATCGATCTCTATGGAATTAATCGGAATTATTATTGTTGCCATCTTTGTAAACAATGTTGTTTTCTCCCAGTTCCTGGGTATATGCCCTTTCCTGGGTGTTTCAAAGAAAGTGGATACCGCCATTGGCATGGGTGCTGCCGTCATGTTTGTCTTGACCATCGCGACCATAGTCACCTTCCTGCTTCAGAAAGGGATCCTGGAACCTTTCGGCTTGCAGTATCTGCAAACCATCACGTTTATCCTTGTAATCGCAGCCCTGGTGCAGATGGTAGAGATTGTGCTGAAGAAAACCTCCCCGTCGCTCTATCAGGCACTGGGTGTGTTCCTGCCTCTCATCACTACGAACTGCGTCATTCTGGGTGTCGCAATTCTGGTGATCCAGAAAGATTTCAACCTGCTCGAGTCGACTCTCTATGCCATTGCCACCGCCATCGGTTATGCCATGGCGCTGATCATCTTTTCCAGCGTGCGTGAACAGATGGCCCTCACCAGCATACCACGGTCGATGAGAGGGGTCCCCATCGCACTGATCACTGCCGGCATCATCGCCATGGCATTCATGGGCTTCTCCGGCATCGACCAGGTGTTTAAATAAATAAGCAGTCAGCTCTCAGTAATCAGCTCTCAGCTTTCAGCGGTTGAGAGGGGTTGATATTGTTTATAACTCTTTGGGTTTGAGTAGCCCGCTTTCACTGTTTTAATAGCGCACACACGCATATACCCTGACTTATTATTCTTTCGTGATTTTTTATCTGTTTCGGTTTGACAGGTGTTAAACCATTCCGTTCAAAGAGGGTCATAGTGTTAAATTAAAGAAGTTGCACCCTTTAACAATTACACATATGAAAGCTTTAAAAAACCCCTTCTTCCTCACGATAATCACACTGTTGTTATCGTCCTGCTACACCTCCCGAAGCGCATATTCTCAGGGTAACTACAACGAAGGTTATGCCGATGAATATGGGTACGCCGATACGAATTACGACAACTATGACAATGGGGGCATCAATTTCAACGTCTTCTACAATGAATTGAGCCCTTATGGAAGCTGGGTCAACGACCGCAACTACGGGCGTGTGTGGGTTCCCAACGTGGGGAACAACTTCCATCCCTATGCTACCAACGGCTACTGGGCAATGACCGACTACGGAAACACATGGATCTCTGACTACCCCTGGGGCTGGGCACCCTTCCATTACGGCAGATGGTTCCACGATGACTACTACGGATGGGCCTGGATGCCGGGTTACGAATGGGCTCCGGCATGGGTTTCATGGAGAAGCGGTGGTGGTTATTACGGCTGGGCTCCCATGGGACCGAGCGTACATATCAACATCCATGTAAACGTACCCTCCCTGTTCTGGACATTTCTTCCCAACAGGTATATGTATCAACGCAACATGCACAGGCACTATAACAGGTACAGCCCTCACATTTACAATCGCACAACGATCATTAACAACACCTATGTTTATAACGACAACCGTTATTACAGCGGACCGAGTGCCAATGACTACCGGCGCGAAACAGGCAGAACGGCAACAGTGCGCAGGCTGGAAAGCACGACCAACCGCTCAGGCAGATCAACCAGAGTAAGCAGCAATGCAGTGAGCATCTATCGTCCTGAAGTTTCAAGGGAAAGAAACGCAACTAGAAGCGGCACCGTCAATGAAAGAGCTGCCACCACCAGGAGCAGCGACAACAACAGAAGTGCCACCACCAGGAGTAGCGATAACGACAGGGGTGCCACCACCAGGAGCGCAACCACCAGGAGCCGCAACGAGAGCACCACGGATGTGACACCAGCCAACCGTGAATCACGTGCTACCAGAAGTGCAGCGGAGCCACAGAGAAACACCTCCGTCGACAGAAGCGCGGTGAGTACCACAAAGCGCACCTCCAGCGAAAGAAGTGCCACTGTCACACCGCAGAGAAGCACCT
>CAYUQE010000019.1:0-25522 GCA_964446805.1 uncultured Proteiniphilum sp.
GTTATAGAGAATCGTGTCACCGATAAGGACTTTCATCCCGTCATTGCTGTATACCTCCGAACGATCCAGCAGACGCGCATCATCCGTGGCCGTGTTATACCATCCCCTGCTGGTATGGACATAGCCGCTGTCAGAAACGATGCGTGAAGGGCCCAGGATATCGGCATATTTCGATTCAGTGTTGTATTTCAGTGTGTCGGCATAGATGATATAATCCACATTCACCAGCTTCACACTATCGCTGAAGAGTGCCTGCTTTGAATCGGGGTCATATTGTCCCCAGAAAGAAGTTAACTCATTCTCCTCATCCACCAGCATCCCCCCCTCGAAGTAATATCCGAGATTCACGGAACGGTCGAAATCAAGACTGTCAGTGAAAAGAGTGACGGTGCGGTCCTCCATACGGATGTTATCCCGAAGCCTTGCCAGCCTTGTGTTGCCGTCATAATGAAGGTAATCACCGTAGACAAAGATGGTATCACCCTGTTCCATCCTCACGTTACTGAAGGCTTCAAAGGTGTTGGTTTGCTGATAGAGATAAGCACTGTCGCAATACATAAATGCGCCATCATGAAAGAAAATGACATTGCCGGTTAAGATCTCAGCATCAAACCCGATCCTCTTGCTCCACAAGTCTGCCTGTCGAAGCTCAACAATCTGAATGGCCGGCGTGGCTGATGACCGGGCAGGGGGTTGTTGTGCTTTTGCTGAGGCCATGATGACAAAAAGCACACTCAAGAGAAGTATGCTTTCCTGTAACAATTGTGGAACTTGTCTTTTCATCTTAAAAAAAGGCTGTTACTTCTGCCATCCTTTGTATTTGAATTCACATCCCTGCCAGTCGGGGTCTATACGCACATAGGTTTTATCAATTTTCTTCTGAAGCCATTCATCTACCAGCTTCTGTTGCCTGGCATTCTCAGCCATCTGTTTGATGATCTGATAATCACTGTTGATCGTGGCCTTGTGTCCTTCGTTGCGGGCGGTGATTTTAATCATGGCCGCGACCTGTCTGCCTTTATCGTTCAGCATGATAAACGGCTTCGAGATCTCTTCCGCTTTCATCTCTC
This sequence comes from uncultured Proteiniphilum sp., assembly GCA_964446805.1. GTDB lineage: Bacteria > Bacteroidota > Bacteroidia > Bacteroidales > Dysgonomonadaceae > Proteiniphilum. The sequence continues at coordinate 1,071 of CAYUQE010000019.1, forward strand.
CTGCTATCTTCGCGATATCCTGGTTCAGTTCGTTCAGCGCAAAGCGGGGTGTGCCTGAATTGGCGCTACGGGAATTATTCACCATGATCCCTTTATTATTCCGTGTATCCTTGTCGGCCGAGAGAAACGTGGCCGCTTCGTCGAAAGATATCTTCTTTTCATTAATTCCGCTGCGAATTGAATCTAAGCGTACAAGTGCCGTATCGAGCGACTCGCGTGGCACCTTGGGCTTCAGCAGAATATGACGGAAATTACCCATATCTCCCCGGCGTTCGATCAACTGGATAATATGAAATCCATATTCCGATTCTACCACGTTCGATACTTTCTTGGGATCATTCAACGCAAAAGCCACATTGGCGAACTCAGGCACAAATCCGGAACGGTTCATGAAGCCTAGCTCACCACCTTTGACGGCTGAGGGATCTTCGGAGTATAACAGTGCCAGTGTGGAGAACTCCTTCTCACCATTGTTGATCTGTTGGGTATAGTCACGCAGGCTGGCCTTGACCTTGTCAATCTCGGCCAGGGGAATGACCGGTTCTGCTGTAATTATCTGTACCTCCAGGGTGGTGGGTATAAATGGCAGACTATCCTGTGGCAGCGTGTTGTAATACTTTCTTATTTCAGACGGTGTCAGCTGCACATTGCCGAAATGTTTTTGTTGTACGCCTTCCACAAGCTGTTGCTCCCGTATCTGCTGGCGCAGATCGTCGCGTATACCTGCGATTTTTTTCCCGTAATACTCTTCCAGTCGTTCCACAGAGCCGGTGGATGCAATATATTCATTCACCAGGTACTCGAGCGTGCGGTTCACATTGGATTCCTGCACAACAATACTGTCGAGCTTGGCCTGATCGAGAAAGAGCTTCCTGATGGCCAGTTGTTCAGGGATGAAACAGTAAGGATCTCCCTCGATACGCTGGTTTTGCATCAGTATCTCCTTGCGATAGTCCTCCACTTCCGACTTCAGGATGGCCTCATCACCCACCACCCACACAATCTCGTCAATCACATTGTTTTGAGAATTAACAAACGGTGCAACTGACATGGTAAGCAGGAAAAGGAATATCTTAAATGAATGCATCATAGAAAAATCTGTTTAAAATAGCGATGTAAAAGTAGTGATAATACAGTTAGCTGCAAAATAGTTTGATGGTTAAAAGTAGTTATAAAGGGTTGACACCTTGAAATATCGGTGAGCAGGTGATACCAATGAACAGAGACGACCGGCTGGTCGTCTCTGTAACATTCCTATCTCATCAGCTTGTTTATCCTTCAATCGCTGCCTGCGCCGCTGCCAAACGGGCAATAGGCACGCGGAAAGGTGAACAGGAGACATAGTTCAGTCCCACGGTATGACAGAATTTTACCGATGTAGGTTCACCACCGTGCTCGCCACAGATACCGCACTTGAGCGTAGGACGCACTTCACGTCCTTTTTGCACCGCCATACGAACAAGTTGTCCCACACCGTTCTGATCAATCACTGCAAAGGGATCATGTTTCAGGATACCTTTATCGAGATACATCGGCAGGAACTTGGCCACGTCATCACGACTGTAACCAAAGGTCAACTGCGTCAGGTCGTTGGTGCCAAAGGAGAAGAAATCGGCCTCCTTCGCTATCTTGTGTGCTGTAAGCGCAGCGCGTGGGATCTCGATCATTGTCCCGATCTTATAGTCCACAGAATCGCTCTTCTCGGCAAACACTTTCTGAATGGTGGTCTCAATAATCTCCTTCTGCGCCATGAACTCATACACAATACCGGTGAGCGGAACCATGATCTCCGGTATGGCATTCACACCCTCCTTCTTTAGTTCTATCGCGGCCTCGATAATGGCACGTGTCTGCATCTCCGTGATTTCAGGATAGAGGTTACCCAGACGACAACCTCTCAATCCCAGCATGGGGTTAGACTCCATGAGGCCCTCCACACGATCGTGAATATCCTGATAAGAGATACCCATCACTTTGGCCATCTCCATCTGTCCTTTTTCGTCATGGGGCACAAACTCATGCAGCGGCGGGTCAAGCAGGCGGATGGTCACGGCAAAGCCGTCCATGGCCCTGAAGATGCCCACAAAATCCTTTTTCTGCAGCGGGAGCAGTTTCTCCAGTGCCTTACGGCGTCCCTCCTCGTCTTTGGCGAGAATCATTTCACGCATGGTGATGATCTTATCCTCCTCGAAGAACATATGCTCGGTACGGCATAAACCGATACCTTTCGCACCAAAGTTACGGGCTACCAGGGCATCGTGTGGTGTGTCGGCGTTGGTTCTGACATCCATACGTGCATACTTCTCGGCCAAGCTCATCAGTTCATTGAAATCGGCGTCAATTTCGGCATCCTGGGTGATGATCTTACCTTCATAGACGTTACCGGTGGAGCCATCCAGCGAGATCCAGTCTCCCTCTTTCAACTCCTTGCCATTCACCGTCATTTTGCGTGCTTTATAATCGATCACCAGATTGTTGGCTGCCGATACGCAACATTTACCCATTCCGCGGGCAACCACAGCCGCATGAGAGGTCATCCCTCCACGAGCGGTGAGGATACCCTGTGATGATGCCATGCCACGCAGGTCTTCAGGGGAGGTCTCCGTGCGGCAGAGGATCACCTTCTTGCCCTCTTTGAACCACTCTTCCGCCTCGTCGGCATGAAAAACAACCTGCCCTGCAGCAGCTCCTGGTGACGCCGGCAGCCCGTGGGTAATCGGCCTGGCCTGCGCAAGCGCTTTCTTATCGAAAACAGGGTGAAGCAACTCGTCCAGCTTATCCGGATCACAACGTCGTAAAGCCGTCTTTTCATCGATATATCCCTGGTGAAGCATATCGACGGCAATTTTCACCATCGCCGCACCGGTGCGTTTGCCGCCGCGTGTCTGCAATATCCAGAGCTTGCCATCCTGAATGGTAAACTCGAGGTCCTGCATATCCTTGAAATAATCTTCCAGCTTTTGCTGTACTTCTATAAGTTCTTTCGCACATACCGGCAGTGCTTCTTCCAACGAGGGGTAACTGGCTGCACGTTCCTCCTCCGAGATACCCTTCATCTTTGCCCAACGGCGCGATCCTTCGAGGGTGATCTCCTGTGGTGTACGTACACCTGCCACCACATCTTCGCCTTGTGCATCGATCAGATACTCACCGTTGAAGATATCTTCACCTGTAGCAGCATCACGGGTAAAGGCAACACCTGTACCGGAGGTCTTTCCCATGTTTCCGTATACCATCGCCTGCACATTCACAGCCGTGCCCCACTCTTCAGGGAAGTTATTCATCTTCCGATAAAGGATGGCACGTTCATTCATCCAGCTGTCAAAAACGGAGCAGACAGCTCCCCACAACTGATCCCAGGGATTCACAGGAAAATCATTACCGGTATTTATCTTCACTGCGGTTTTGAATCTTTTCACCAGCTCTTTCAGATCGTCAGTGGTGAAGTCAGTATCCAGCTCTATCCCCCTCGATTTCTTCATCTCATCCATGATCTCTTCAAAGGGATCTTCATCCTCCTTGCTATGCGGTTTTAAACCCAGCACCACGTCACCGTACATCTGCACAAAGCGGCGATAGGAGTCCCAGGCGAAACGTTCATTCCCTGATTTGCGGGCAATACCCTCCACGGCATCATCATTCAAACCGAGGTTTAATACGGTATCCATCATGCCGGGCATTGATACGCGTGCACCCGAGCGAACCGAAACCAGACAGGGGTTCTCCTTATCACCAAATTTTGTGCCGGTCTGCGCTTCAATCTGGGCTACAGCCTTCTCAACCTCTTCCTTTAAGACGCTGATCACATATTCTTTTCCCAGCTCGTTGTATTCAGTACAAACTTCCGTGGTAATGGTGAAACCGGGAGGTACAGGCACACCAATCAGGTTCATTTCAGCCAGGTTCGCTCCTTTACCTCCAAGCAGGTTTTTCATATCTGCCCGTCCTTCAGCCGCGCCGTTTCCAAAGGTGTAAACTCTCTTTTTTTCCATTTGATATAAAGTAATGATTATTTAAATGTTAATGAATTTGTTTTCGTTGCTGTTTTCATCTGCAAATATAGCAAATTATATAAAAATGGACCCATGATGATCGATTGCATTTATTGATCTGGTCATTCATTCCACCATCCTCATGGTATCCATTGTTGATTGCTCCCTTGTAAGAAGCCGGGGCGGTTGAACCTCCAGTGTATTGACGTTCAGTGAGTCTCTATTACGGTCACCGAGATGGATGTTATACAATTGAATGCCGGTGAAAACGGCTGTGGAGTCCTCCAAATGTACAAAGCCATGTAGCTGTGTCAATGTGTCTCCCGGTATAAATCGTGATGCAGCCATAGTATACGTTCTGCTCTCATCTATCGACTGCGATTGTGAAATGACGGTATCGGCATACACCAGGGTGAGCGAAGCTGAAAAACGGGCGGGTACGAACGGAGGTAGACCTATCACACTGAATGTGAATGAGAATGGGTCTGTTGATATGGTCGAATAAATCTCTGTCGAATCCAACCGGAAATTAAACCCTTTCTTGATGCCGGGCATTGAGAACGAATAGACAGGAGGAATATAGGAGGGAGATAAAAGTGCGGGGTTCACAACCTGTTGTGCGTTCAGCCTTTGCAGCTGCATGTCAATCTCAGTGCGGGCACGCTGTAAACGCGCCTTTACTGAGTCATTCATCTTCAGGTATAAATCAATGCGGTCTGAATACCATGAGAGAGAGGTATCCCACTCTGCCTGTGTAACATCATGCGCCCTGAAGATCTGGTTCATGAGTGCTTCTTTTTTTTCAGGGGTGTTGAAATTGCCATAATCGTTCTCAAGAGTGGCCTCAGCAATGTAAATATCATACATCAACTGCTCCATGTTCTTTCTCTTCAGCACCTCCTTAGGTCGGTTCTGACAAGAGGAGACGATCAGGAGCAACAGCAGGAAAAAAAATAGATATGATACAGTCTTATCTCTCACTGGTAATCTCTTTTTCTTTTTCAAGATCTTCACGCTCTTTCTTGGAAAGCAATGAATAGGATAACGTTTTCCTGTAAAAAAGTAATATCAGTATCACCCCCACAGTGATCGCTGAATCGGCTATATTGAAAATAAACCGAAAAAATAGAAATTCCTGCCCTCCCACAAACGGCATCCAGCTGGGATAGGTACCGCTAATCATCGGGAAGTAAAGCATATCCACCACCTTACCATGGAGAAATGAGGAATATCCTTCACCCCAGGCTACCATTGAGGAAAGATGACCGGGATAGCTGGCATCAAAAATAACGCCATAGAAGATGCTGTCAATAATGTTACCTGATGCCCCCGCGAGCACGAGGGTCACACAGATGATAAATCCAATCTTATAATGATCTTTCACCAGCCTCTTGATATAAAACACAATAAGGACAACAGCGATAATGCGGAAAAGTGAAAGAAAAAGCTTTCCTCCAGCTTCAATACCGAAGGCCATCCCATTATTCTCAACGAAATAAATCTTGAACCAGTCGGTAATATGAATGGTGTCGTACAATCCCATATGTGTTTTCACCCATATTTTAGAAAGCTGATCGACCAGAAGAACCAGAAAAACGACAGCCACGGCAACCCATGACCTGTGAATGCTATTTTTCATATTTCACACATAGGGGTAAATATTCTTCGAAGAGAGTATGACCCCTCTCCACTTTGATCATCCATACCACAGACAATATCATAATGCGGTAATTATTTCTTCTTTGCCGACTTTGCCTCAATGCTTAATGTGGCATGGGGCACTGCACGAAGACGCTCCTTCGGTATCAACTTCCCTGTTTCACGGCATATTCCGTAAGTTCCGTTCTCGATACGTATTAATGCGGCTTGCAGATTCTGGATAAACTTCATCTGACGTTGTGCCAGCCTCCCTGCTTCCTCTTTAGAGAGTGTAGAGGCACCCTCTTCCAGCACTTTATAGGTGGGAGAAGTATCCACAGTATCGTTACCGTCTGTGTTGGTAACGGCTGCACGGTAATTTTCATACTCCTGCTTGGCTACCTGCAGTTTCTCGATAATAATCGTTCGGAATTCATCCAATTCCGCCTCTGAATATCTCGTCTTTTCACTCATAATAAATTGGGTTTAGGGCTGTGTCTCTTTTTGGGATCAGAGTTTACTTACAACAACCAATGTTATATATTGTTCACTTATAATTTCTTGCACAAAGATACATATAAAACGAATAATTCTCAATAGTTTTTATTGATGCTGATAGTGAGTGACTGATCATCTATTTCTATCTCATGCTCGAGCTTCTCGCTTACAATGAGAATCTCATCAGCCAGAACCTGATTCTTGATATAGACGGAATTATCAGCAATAGCCTCATCAAAGGCAGGATGCGATGAAAGCTTGATGGTGATGCGATCTGTGATATCAAAATTCTTCGCCTTACGAAGGTTCTGAATCCTGTTCACCAGCTCTCGTGCAATACCCTCCTTCTGAAGCGCGCCACTAAGCGTGATGTCAAGCGCGACGGTCAACCGGCCCTCGTTCCCCACCAGCCAGCCGGGGATATCTTCCGAGAGAATTTCCACATCATCGGTGGTGATCACCGCTTTTTGACCATCGACAGATAAAGTGACGGTGCCTCTCTTTTCCAATTCAATGATCTCGCTCTTCTCCATCCCCTGTATCCTCAGCGCAAGCTGTTTCATGATTTTCCCATAACGGGGACCCAGTTTCTTAAAATCGGGCTTCACCCTTTTCACGAGCATCTCATTCGCCGAATCCACGAACTTGAGCTCTTTCACATTCACCTCACTGAGGATAAGCGACTCAATAGCCTGGATATTTTTTCTCTGCACTTCATCCACCATCGGGATCATGATTTTGGAGAGTGGCTGCCGCACTTTTATGTTTACTTTCCTGCGCAGTGCAAGCACGATGGAGGAAGCTGTTTGCGCGAGATACATCTGCTCTTCAAGCTGTTTATTAATCAGTGAACCGTCAGTCACCGGGAAATCAGCCAGGTGAACCGATTCAAAATGTTCACTTCCGGTGGTGGAGGTTAAATCAATATAAAGTCTGTCGGCATAAAAAGGGGCAATAGGTGCCATCAGTTTCGCCACCGTCACCAGACACTGATACAATGTTTGGTAAGCCGACAGTTTATCATCGGTCATCTCTCCACCCCAGAAACGTTTGCGGTTCAGACGAACGAACCAGTTGCTGAGATTATCGCTCACAAAATCAGAAATCGCACGTCCCGCCTTTGTAGGTTCATAGGTACTGTACCCCTGCTCAACCTCTTCCACCAGCGTGTTCAAGAGTGAAATGATCCAGCGGTCAATTTCAGGACGTTGATCAATGGCTATCTGCGGGTACTGATTGCGAAAATCATCCACGTTGGCATAGAGCACAAAGAAGGAGTAGGTATTATAGAGCGTACCGAAGAATTTGCGACGCGCCTCTTCCACCCCTTCAATATCGAACTTCAGGTTATCCCAGGGTGCAGCGTTGGTGATCATGTACCATCGTAACGGATCGGAACCATGCTTCTCAATCGTTTCAAAAGGATCTACGGCATTTCCCAGTCGCTTCGACATCTTATTCCCGTTTTTATCGAGCACCAGCCCGTTGGAAATGACATTCTTGAATGCCACACTCCCTTTCACCATGGATGCAATGGCATGCAGCGTGTAAAACCAACCCCGCGTCTGGTCCACACCCTCGGCTATAAAATCGGCAGGAAACACTTTCTGAAACTCATCTTCGTCGATATGAGGATAAAAAACCTGCGCAAACGGCATAGCGCCACTGTCGAACCAGACATCTATCAGATCGGTTTCACGATGCATCGGCTTGCCACTGTCGGACACCAGCACGATCTGGTCGACATAAGGACGATGCAGATCAATCTGATCATAGGAGAGTGCTTTATAATCCTGCAGATCTAGCTCTTTCCACGGTAACGTTGTCATCACGCCGGCATCCAGCGCCTTCTGCATTTCATCCTGCAACTCTTTTACCGAGCCGATACATTTTTCTTCCTTTCCATCTTCACTACGCCAGATAGGCAGGGGTGTACCCCAGTAACGACTCCTGCTCAGGTTCCAGTCCTGCAGGTTCTCGAGCCACTTCCCGAAACGACCCGTCCCGGTGGACTGGGGCTTCCAGTTGATCGTGTTGTTCAGCTCAATCATCTTATCGCGACAGGCGGTAGTGCGGATAAACCAGCTATCGAGCGGATAATAGAGCACAGGCTTATCCGTACGCCAGCAATGTGGATAACTATGCACATGCTTTTCGATGCGAAAAGCCCTGTTTTGCTGTTTCAACATGACCGACAGATCCACATCGAGTGTTGCATCCTCCTCCGTGAGCGCATCATCGTAGGCATTCTTCACATATCTCCCGGCAAACATGGCGTACAACGCAACGTTCACATTCTCTTCCACAAACTGGGGATCGAGCTCCTCCAGTGAGAAAAACTTACCGGTCAGGTCCACCATAGGTCTTACGGTTCCTTCTCTGTCGGTCAGCGTCAACCCGGACACCTCATTTTCTTTCCCCACCTTCGCATCATCGGCACCAAATGTGGGAGCAATATGAACGATCCCGGTACCGTCTTCAGTGGTGACAAAATCGCCCGTGACCACTTTCAACGCACGGTCATTCACTTTTACCCATGGAATAAGCTGCTCGTAGCCGATACCTGCCAACTCAATACCTTTCCACACTTTATCCAGCACTCTGAATGGAATGTTTTTATCCCCTTGCTGATAATCATCGAGCGACAATGATGCATTCTTTGCTGGGAAATAGAGAGGAAGCAGGTTCTTTGCCAATATTACCGTTATCGGCTTCCCTGTATATTGATTATAAGTCTGTACCGCACAATAATCGATGTTCTTCCCCACTGCCAGCAGCACATTGGAGGGCAGGGTCCATGGTGTGGTTGTCCATGCCAGGAAGAAGGGTTCGCCAAAAGCACTCCACTCCGGCAGCGGCTCTTTAATCAAGAATTGAGCCGTGCAGGTGGTATCCTTCACATCGCGGTAGCATCCCGGCTGGTTCAGTTCATGGGTACTCAAGCCGGTACCTGCAGCAGGTGAGTAAGGTTGTATGGTGTATCCCTTGTACATGTACCCATTCTTGTACAACTCTTTAAGCAAATACCACAATGTTTCAATGTAGCGGTTGTCATAGGTGATATAAGGCTCACTCATATCCACCCAATAACCCATTTTCCGGGTGAGATCTTCCCACTCTCTGGTATACTTCATCACCTCAGTACGACAGGCTGCATTGTACTCCTCAACGCTTATCTTTTTCCCGATATCTTCCTTCGTGATTCCCAATGTTTTCTCCACTCCCAGTTCTACCGGCAACCCGTGCGTATCCCATCCTGCTTTACGGTTCACCAGAAAACCTTTCATCGTCTTGTAACGACAGAAAATATCTTTGATGGAACGTGCAATCACATGATGAATGCCCGGCATACCATTTGCCGAAGGAGGCCCTTCATAAAACACAAACTGGGGATGTCCTTCGCGCGATTCCAAACTTTTATTGAAAACGTCCTTCTCATCCCACACCTTCAACATTTCTTTGTTTACCTCTGAGAGATTCAACTGATTGTATTCCGGAAAATGCTTACTCATTATCAATGAATTTATACCACTAAAAATTAGGATGCAAAGGTAGTAATAAAATAGGAAATGACAATTGAAAATAATACGCGCTCAATTCTGCAAATAGGACGGTAACATTTGCATTTAAGCGGTTAAAATGGTATTTTTGCACTGTAAATATGCAAATCATACGGTTTATATCTGGACAAAAAAGATGATTGTAAAAAATTTGATTCGGGGGTTATTGACCCTGTCATTGATCCTGCTCTATGGTTGTACTTCAACCCATGAACTGACAGTTGCCTCATATAATGTACGCTATGACAATCACAGCGATTCAATTGAAGGTAACGGATGGAAACAGAGATTCCCAATCATTACACAGCTCATCCTCTATCATGATATAGAAATATTCGGGGCACAGGAAGTGTTGCATCACATGTTGAACGACATGCTCGATCACCTTCCCGGCTACAGTTATATAGGCGTGGGACGTGATGACGGAATCAGTAAAGGAGAGTATGCCCCCATCTTTTATAAGAACGACCGTTTAGAGTTGCTGCACTCCGGCAACTTCTGGCTGTCGGAAAACAGCGATTATCCCAATAAAGGATGGGACGCTGCACTTCCTCGCATTTGCACATGGGGTGAGTTTAAAGAGAAGAAGAGCCACTTGCGCTTCTATTTCTTCAATCTTCACCTGGATCATAGGGGTGTGGTTGCCCGTGATGAGAGTGCAAAACTGGTGCTGAGAAAAATTGAGGAGATGTGCGGTAACGATCCGGTGATACTTGCCGGTGACTTCAATGTTGATCAGACCAATAACACCTACCTCATTCTCGCTCATTCCGAGATACTGAAAGATGCTTACGAGGCTGCGGGGCTCCGTTTCGCTCTAAATGGCACATTTAACGCTTTCAACCCCGACCTGAAAACAGAGAGCCGTATCGACCACCTTTTTGTCTCTCCCTTCTTTCAAGTGGATAAATATGGCGTACTTACCGACACCTATCACACAAAGGTGAACGACACGATCATCAGGAGTAGTAACTTTCCGAAAGAGGTGAGCCTGATGGATTATGTCGCCCGTACACCCTCGGATCACTTTCCAGTGAAAGTGAATCTATCGTTCCGGAAATGAACCTTGCACAATAAAAAAAACCGGGTCAATGTCGACCCGGTTTTTTTGTTGTGCAAGAGTGTTCAGGTGAGTTTCTCCAACGCTGCTGCTATCCGTGCAATTGCTTTGGTGATATTTTCATCGGAAGTGGCATAGGAGAGACGGATACACCCGGGTGCACCGAAAGCATCACCACCCACACAAGCCACATGTGCCACCTCAAGCAGATACATCGCCAAATCGGTCGCTGTGACTATCTTCTTTCCATTGTACGCTTTCCCAAGATAACTTGCACACTCGGGAAAGATATAAAATGCACCCATCGGGTTATTTACTTTTAATCCGGGGATCTGTCCGAGCAGCTTCACAATAAGATCTCTCCGTCGTTCAAACGCTGCTCTCATCTCGCCCACACAGGATTGATCACCGTTATATGCTGCCACAGCAGCTTTCTGAGAGATGGAGGAAGGCCCTGACGTATATTGTCCCTGCAACATGCTGCAGGCAGAGGCAATCCATTGAGGTGCAGCAATCCAGCCTATACGCCATCCTGTCATTGCATACCCTTTTGAGACACCGTTCACCACGATCACCCGGTCGCGGATAGTGTCGAACTGAGCCATCGACTCATGTTTGCCAATATAGTTGATGTGCTCATAGATCTCATCGGCAATCACATAAATCGCCTTGTGCTTCACCAGCACATCCGCCAACGCCTGCAGCTCCTCGCGTGTGTAGACACTTCCTGTAGGATTCGATGGAGAACAGAGGATCACTGCCTTCGTCCGGGGTGTGATCGCATCTTCAAGCTGTTGTGGTGTTATCTTGAACTCTTTCTCAATACCCGCGTAAATAAACACTGACTTACCTTCCGCCAGCTTCACCATCTCGGGATAACTCACCCAGTACGGTGCAGGAATGATTACCTCATCATCCTTATCTACTATGGAAAGAATGACATTGCAAAGCGACTGCTTCGCTCCGCCTGAAACCACAATCTGTGCCGGCGTATACGCAAGCTCATTTTCATTTTTCAGCTTCTCGCAGACGGCTTTCTTCAAATCAGGAAAACCGGCTACAGGAGAATAGAAGGAGTAATTATCGTCGATCGCTTTTTTAGCTGCATCCTTTATATGAGCCGGAGTGGTGAAATCCGGTTCTCCCACACTCATATTAATCACGTCAATACCCTGAGCTGTCAACTCATTGCTTTTCTGTGCCATCGCGAAAGTTTCAGATGGCGACAAGGCATTTAATCGGGCAGATAATAATTCCATAATTCTAAATTTCAAAAATTTTTTCGTTCGCTATGATTTGTAATTTGTAATAAAAACAGTGCAAAGATATATAAAAATAATATTTCAATCCACCTCTCAATGAGAAACAGGCAACTTTTTAGCGAATTGCCTTACATTAAATAAAAAAAGCTACCCTAAGGCAGCCTCGATTATATAATGATAAAGTAATTTTCTACATTAAAGCATCCATGATCCCATTCAGATCACTCAGCTTTAGACATGATGTCCGCTTCTCAGCTTGCCAGATGATGCAAGCTTGTCTTCAACACTCTGAGTCTGTTCATTCTGTTCACTAGATAGGTGACAGACCCCTTTGAAATATTCTTCTCCAGATATTTGATCTGCGAGAGAATCTCATTGCTAGTCTGGTTTTTGAAATCCATAATTTTCAGTTTTTTAATTGTTCTGATTATCGGCAACCCTTTATAAGATCCTATAACCCGCCTGCCATTAAATCAACACAAAGATACGACAAAAAACATGTTATACAACATATCTTTGATAGATATTTTCATAAGCTGATAGAGCAACGTGATATGACTGCGATCAGATCACTTCACCCATACAATGCAAAAAAGTAGCTAGCTGACATGCCGTCAGATAGCTACTTTGCGGAAGCGGGGGGATTCGAACCCCCGGTACAGTTACCCGTACGTCAGTTTAGCAAACTGGTGGTTTCAGCCACTCACCCACACTTCCGTTAGGATTTTTGCCGAAATCGGATGCAAATATACAAGTTTGTTTTCAACTTGTCAAAGAAAAATTCAGATTTTCAAATGAATCTTTCTACTTTTGTGCTGCTTACAATGGAAATCGTTCATCGCATGATACATAAAAAGAGAATTAAACAACGCAAGCCGCTCCGCCTGATCATCGGGTTGCTGTTACTATTGATCATTGCCACGGGCATTTATGCCTACAGTGTAATCTTCAAACCGAATGATTTGAAGGAGACAATCTACATTTATATCGATGAGAAAAAGAGTTACGAAGAGGTTGTGCAGCAGTTGAAGGAGAAGGGGATACTCTCCTCTGAAAAATTGTTCCGCATACTGGCACAAAGGATGAACTACCCAAACAGTGTGAAGAGCGGCAGGTATGCCATTGAAGGGGGGATGACCATGCCTGAAGCAATAGGTCTTCTGCGTTCAGGAAATCAATCACCGGTTAACCTCACCTTTCATAATATCCGCACAAAGGAAAACCTCGCAGGACGAATTGCGCAACAACTGATGCTCGACAGTCTTTCATTGCTGAACGTGCTGGATGATCCCACCAAAGCAGAAGCGTTTGGCTTGAACGAAGACTCCTTTCTATCGCTCTTTATTCCAAACACATACGAGGTATATTGGGATACAGGCACGGAGAGTCTGCTTAAACGCATGAAAAAGGAATATGATGCCTTCTGGAATGATGATCGTAAAAGCAAAGCTGAAAAGATAGGGCTTACACCCTTGCAGGTATCCGTGCTGGCTTCCATCGTTGAGGAAGAAGCGACTTATGCCGATGAATACCCGGTTGTTGCAGGGCTCTACCTGAACCGGCTGAAAAAGGGGATGCGTCTGGAAGCTGACCCTACGGTGAAATTTGCCGTCGGCGATTTCACATTGCGTCGTATTCTCTACAAGCACCTGGAGGTGGCATCACCTTATAACACCTATAAAAACACAGGTTTACCTCCGGGTCCCATAAGGATTCCATCGATCAAGGCCATTGATGGCACACTTTCTCCCGCAGCGCATCAATATCTGTTCATGTGTGCGAAAGATGATCTCTCCGGTCGTCATAACTTCGCCATCACCCATGCCGAACATGCACGAAATGCGAGCGCATACCAGCGTGCACTCAACGACAGAAGAATCTACTAAAAAGTGATCTCGTCGGGATGGACACCCGTTCGCTGATGCCGGTCAAGGCGGTCGATCCCCGCGACCTCATCTGACGTGAGGGAAAAATCGAAAATCGCAATATTCTCCAGCTGCCGTTGCCAGTCGGTGGACTTCGGTAGCGGGATAAGTTGTTTCTGCAGGTTCCACCTTAAGATGACCTGTGCCGTGGACTTTCCTTTTTGCATTGCAATCTTCCCGATAACGGCGTCAGCCAGTAGTGGGATCTTGCTGCTTCCCAGAGGACTCCATGATTCAATCACTATCCCCTTCTCTTGGCAGTAATGCTGAAGCTCCTGCATCACCAGATAGGGATGCAGCTCCACCTGATTCACTGCCGGTATTATCTCCGCCTCCTTCAGGAGCATATCGAGATGATGTATCAGGTGGTTACTCACACCGATCGCTTTCACTCTTCCACTGTGATAGATCCGCTCCATCTCTCTCCAGGTGGTGACAATCATCCCGTTCACTGGCCAGTGTACCAGAAAAAGATCGATATAGCCTACATCGAGCCGATGCATGCTTTCCTCAAATGCCTTCTCTATACGTTTCCCCACGATGTCGCTCCCCCACAGCTTGGTAGTGACAAACAAATCTTCCCTTGGAACTTTGCTTTCCCTGATAGCCCTACCAACAGGCTTCTCGTTATCATAAAAAGCAGCACTGTCGATATGACGGTATCCTATCTCTATCGCATGACGTACTGCGCGGTATACCTCCTCATCGTTTCTCCCCAGACGATAGGTGCCCAGGCCGGGTGAAGGTATCTCAATGCCATTGTTCAACTGAATGGTTTTCATTATTTATCTTTCTGTAAACGCTGTTGTACCAATATTTTATCCTTATGAATCTGCTGTACCAGCTTATCCATCGTGTCAAACTTCCGGTCGGGCCTGATAAAATCGATAAACTCCACCGTGAGCGACTGGTTGTAAAGATCAGCGTTAAAGTCAAAGATATTCACTTCCACGCTTATCTCGGGGTCGTCATGCAAGGTGGGCCTGGTACCGATATAGAGCATTCCGTCATACACCACCTCTCTCACATGTACCAGCACAGCATACACACCCAAGGCCGGAACCACCTTATAGCGCTCCCATGACCTGATATTGGCTGTAGGAAACCCTATCGTTCTTCCAACACGATAGCCTTCAACAATCTTCCCCGAAAGCGTATAATTATATGACAGCAGTCTATTCGCCTTTACTATCTCACCCTGATGTAATAAGGTGCGTATCTTTGTTGAACTAACGTTCTCACCATCCAACTGCCATTCGGAGGCCTTAACAACCTGCATGCCTGTTTCCATGCCATACTGTTCATACTCGCGGTAACCTTCTTCACGGTTGTATCCAAAACGGTTATCATACCCCACAAAAAGTGTATGTACACCAATCTTCTTTTTCAGTACCTTCTGTATAAATTCTTTTGCTGACAGGAGTGAAAGATCGTGAGTGAACGGCAGGGTGATGCAAAAGTCAATTTGCGTAGTTGCCAACTGTTCCAGCTTCTCTTCATAACCACATAGGAGTGCCGGTTGATAATCTTTTTGCAGCACTTTGCGCGGATGTACCGGAAAAGTAATGATTGCGGAGGGCAAATTGAGTCGTTTAGCCTCATCCTTGATTTGTTTAATGAGATAACGGTGACCAATATGCACACCGTCAAAAAAACCGACCGATGCGATAAATGAGCCTTCCTTGATTATCCTGTTATCCGATAGATCAAAATGTTCCAAAATATATGATTTGTTTAAATATGCATTTTAATTCGTTCCTCTGTCCGGTTAAACACCCGATCGCCTCTTTTGGTTTTACAAGATGTGGTTGATCAGCTGTCGGTGGGTTGAAACAGATACCTCTCCGCGATCACTTTGTCACCTTCATTTTTTATCAGGATGTAAGCATAAGTTGAAAATATTTGAGGGAAAAACAGTGTTAACTTTTAATAATTAAGTATCTTTGCAGTTACGATCAAGAACGGTCTATGCCGGTTACTTCTAACCGGTAATGACAATACAACTAAAAAATTCACTACTCAATTACATTCTCCATAACCACACTCTTTGAAACATGGAGAACAATGGCAAAGGAAACCATAATTCTTTAAATAATAAAAGATATGAAATCAAATTTTATTTTACTAATTTCATTCGCTATGACAGCATTTACAACGGCATGCACCAGCGAGGCAAAGCATAACACACTCACCTCCCAGGAGGTTGCCGAGGGATGGGAGCTTCTTTTCGATGGTACAACACTCGACGGATGGCGTGACTATAATGGAGAAAAGCTCACCGCTCCATGGTTTGCCCAAGATGGAACCATCCAGGCCAAAGGGGAGGGTGCCGATGAGCACGGTTATATTGTGACAGACCAATTATACGACAATTTTGAACTTGTCTGGGACTGGAAAATAGCCGATGGAGGTAATAGCGGAGTGCTGTATCATGTGGTTGAAAACCCGAAATTCGACGTTCCCTATGTGACCGGCCCTGAATATCAGCTGATCGACGAGTTGAATTTTCCACAACCACTGGAAGATTGGCAGAAGACGGCTGCCGACTATGCCATGTACACCACAGACACAGCCAAAACCCTTATCAAGCCAGCAGGTGAATGGAACAGCTCGAAGATTGTTTTTGACAATGGTCATGTGGAGCACTGGCTGAACGGTGAAAAGGTGGTTGAGTTTGAAGCATGGACGGAAGAATGGTTCACACGCAAGAACAGCGGCAAGTGGGAGAATGCCCCGGAGTACGGCTTAGCCCGCAAGGGGGCGATCTGTCTGCAGGATCACGGTTCAGCTGCCTGGTTTCGCAATGTGAAGATTAAACAACTACCCAGCAAAACAAGGGAGATAACCCTCTTTAACGGCACGGATCTGAAGGGATGGGAAGTGTACGGTACTGAGAAATGGTACGTGAAAGAAGGGCTGCTGGTATGTGAAAGCGGACCTGACAAACAGTATGGCTATCTCGCTACCCGTGAATATTATGATAATTTCGACCTCTCGCTTGAGTTTAAACAGGAGGCGGATGGCAACTCCGGTGTCTTCATCCGTTCATTTATCGAGCCGGGTGCAATGGTGAACGGCTGGCAGGTTGAAGTAGCCCCCAAAGGAATGGATACGGGCGGCATTTATGAGTCGTATGGACGTGGATGGCTTATTCAGATTCCCGATGAGAAGGAAGAGTTTTTAAAGGAAAAGGAGTGGAACACCCTACGAATAGTGGTGAAGGATGATCACGTGAAGACCTATCTCAACGGTGAAGAGATGGTGGATCTGACGGATGAAAAGATTGGCAGAGGACAGGGACGTATTGCTTTGCAGATTCATGATGGGGGCGGCATCAAGGTGTTATGGAAAAACATCAAGCTACAAACATTGTAACCAACCATTCATGTGACCGTCACACCTCACATATACCCACAACCTGAACAGGAGGTGACCGCCAGAAAAGTTGTTTCAACGAGGCCCTGTCATTCTACGACAGGGCCTCATCTTTCTCTCTACTTTTTCCTGGCACTGTTTTTGTACTTCATTTCCCAGAAGAGAAAGCAGTAATTGACTATTGTGATGCAGCATTTGATCAGGACTATTCAATATTGGATGAAAATGCGTCTCAATGCATTTACTTTTGAACCATCATTCCCCTCTCTTTTTGAGGGTGATTTATGAAAAAACAGCCTATCTTTGTATTACTAACTCACTTAAAATAAAGAATGACAGAGAAAAACCAACTCGTGGAGAGTATTATTGAAGGAATTCAGGAGAAAAAAGGGAAAAACATCAGTACGATCCATTTACAAGGGATGTCCGGCGCTATTTGCGATTATTTTGTAATCTGTGAAGGGAACTCACCCACACAGGTGTCGGCGCTGGCAGATTCGATCGAAATGATTGTAAACAGGAACATGAAAGAAAATCCGATCCGTGTACATGGTCAACAGCTCTCCGAATGGATAGGCATGGACTATGGCAACGTCATTGTACATATATTCCTTCCCGAACTTCGCACTTTTTACAATATCGATAACCTGTGGGATGATGCAATGACGGTACGCATTCCCTCCATCTTATAAACTAAATCTTCAATCAATTGTTATTAACATCTCAACGGACACTTTGATCTATTCCGAACTGTCCTTAGAATCAAATCGCAAAAGAGGCATTAATCAAAATGAATAATTCGACGAACAAAAAAGATAAGCAGCCCACATTACGTCCAAAGATGAGTGGCGGTAATCCCAAAAGACCGTTCAATCCCTACTGGATATATGCTGTTGCACTTGCTATACTGATGGGGATGTGGTTTTTCGGTCAGGATACGACGGTGAAAGAGGTACAATGGTCCGATTTCCAACAATACGTGAGAGACAACCGCGTAAAAAGCATTGTGGTCTATAGTAATAAGGGAACAGCTGAAGCGGTTGTAAGGGAGGAATCCGTGAACTATATCTTCGGGGAGGATGCAGCCAAGGTGGGTAAAATGCCCGTGATTCTGGTGGAGGGGGCCTCTGCTGAAGCAATCTCGGAATTTATCGATACGGTCAAAACAGAACAGAACTACGACATCGAGGTCCGCTTTGACACCACCTCCGAAATGTGGGGGATACTGATCACCTTTGCTCCCTTTTTATTGCTCATCGTATTCTGGATATGGATGATGCGCAGGATGCAGGGTGGAGCCAGTGGAGGCAGCGGCGGCGTTTTTAACGTGGGTAAATCAAAAGCACAACTATTTGACAAGGACTCCAGTCAGAAAGTCACCTTCAAGGATGTGGCAGGTCTCTCCGAAGCTAAAGAGGAGGTGCAGGAGATTGTTGAATTTCTGAAAAGCCCCAACAACTACACCAACCTGGGAGGGAAGATACCCAAAGGAGCATTGCTTGTAGGCCCTCCCGGAACAGGAAAGACATTGCTGGCTAAAGCCGTTGCCGGTGAAGCCAACGTACCTTTCTTCTCCATCTCGGGATCAGATTTCGTGGAGATGTTTGTGGGTGTGGGCGCCTCACGTGTGCGTGATCTGTTCCGTCAGGCGAAGGAGAAGGCTCCCTGCATTGTCTTCATCGATGAGATCGATGCAGTAGGACGTGCTCGTGGCAAAAACACCAACTTCGGATCGAATGATGAAAGAGAAAACACACTCAATCAACTACTTACTGAAATGGATGGTTTCGGCTCCAACAGCGGGGTGATCATTCTCGCAGCCACCAACCGTGCCGATGTGCTCGATAAGGCACTGATGCGCGCAGGCCGTTTTGATCGTCAGATCTATGTGGAACTTCCGGATCTGAATGATCGTAAGGAGATCTTCAAAGTACATCTACGTCCCATCAAGATTGATGAATCGATCGACATTGAATTTCTTGCCCGTCAAACACCGGGATTCTCGGGAGCCGACATAGCGAACGTGTGCAACGAGGCAGCATTGATTGCTGCCCGAAAAAAGAAGAAGTTTGTACAAAAAGATGATTTCATGAACGCCGTGGACCGTATTGTGGGAGGGCTGGAAAAGAAAAACAAAATCATCACCCAGGGAGAAAAGAAATCTATCGCCATCCACGAGGCAGGACATGCCACATTGAGCTGGTTCCTGGAGCACGCCAATCCGCTGGTCAAGGTGACGATTATCCCTCGCGGGAAAGCACTCGGGGCCGCATGGTATCTGCCGGAAGAGCGGCAAATTACTACAAAGGAACAAATGCTCGACGAGATGTGTGCCCTTCTGGGTGGACGTGCCGCTGAAGAGTTGTTCATCGGACAGATCTCATCGGGAGCAATGAACGATCTCGAACGGGTCACCAAGCAGGCATATGCAATGATCACCTATATGGGGATGAGCGATAAGCTGCCTAATCTCAGTTATTACGATTCATCGGGACAGGAATACAGCTTTTCAAAACCCTACAGCGATAATACCGCCCAACTAATTGACAACGAAGTAAAAGCGATGATAGCCCAACAATATGAAAGGGCTAAACAGATACTCACTGAGAAAACAGAAGGTCATGGCAAATTGGCTAACATCCTGTTGGAGAGAGAAATAATCTATGCCGATGACCTGGAAAAGATTTTCGGCAGTAGGAGATGGATCTCACGTTCACAGGAGATTTTCGACAATAAAAAGGAGGACATTGATGACGCAGCATTTGCTTCAAAGCCCATAGGATCAGGTGAAAATCTATTTAACGTCGCAGACGGAGAGCTACCTGCCGTCAATGACCAGGCTGCGGGGCTCCTCCACAACGAAGATCGGGTGTCTGATGATCTTAACAATAGTGATAGGATATCCAACCGGAATCAACAGGCAAATGACAATGAACAGTCTGAAAATGAAATAAATAAATAAAGACAACCACCGATAGAGAGAAACAATATGTCACACCGGCAAACGGTTAATGGCCTGAATTCTACCATTCAGGCCTTCTTTTTTCTCCACTTGTCGCCTCTTTCACCCGACAGATTCCAAACAGCAGCGAACAAATAGCAATTTTATTTCGTTATATCATCAAACAAAAAAATTGAAGAAAATGAAAACAATTCATTATTACCTTTTGTCGGGTTTATTTGCACTATCTATGATCAGCTGTAATAATACCAATGCAAAAAATAACGAAAATAATAATCCTAAAAATAAAGTAAACATGAAATTTGAAAAAGTAGCATTACCTTATGCAACCGATGCTTTAGAGCCGGTAATCAGCAAACAAACCGTTGAACTCCATTACGGGAAACATCACCAGGCCTACGTGGACAATTTAAATAAGCTCGTAGTAGGCACGAAATTCGAAAATGCAGATCTTGAAACGGTGGTAAAAGAGAGTGATGGCGCCATCTTTAATAATGCAGGACAGATACTGAACCACAACATTTACTTTACATCCTTCAAAAAAGATGGCGGTGGTGAACCTGCTGGGGAGCTGGCTGCGGCCATCACTGAACAGTTCGGCTCCTTCGATCAGTTCAAGGAAGAGTTTAATGCTGCCGGCACATCAGTCTTTGGTTCTGGATGGGTATGGCTGGCAAAAGATCAGAACGGCAAGCTCTCCATCCTCAAGGAAAGCAATGCAGGCAACCCCCTCACGAGCGGATTGACACCCGTATTGGGATTCGATGTATGGGAACATTCATACTATCTCGATTATCAGAATCGTCGTGCCGACCACCTGAAAGAATTATGGAAGATCGTTGACTGGGATGTTGTGAGCGCACGTTACTAATCAACTGTGCCGGTCAAAGCCGGTGATTACAAAAAGAAAAGAGAATGAATTTTGAATTCATTCTCTTTTCTTTTTGGGTTACCTGTTCAGCATGATCCCTGTCAGCATTCTTCCCGAGTAAACCG
The DNA here is from genome assembly GCA_964446805.1 of uncultured Proteiniphilum sp. Lineage (GTDB taxonomy): Bacteria > Bacteroidota > Bacteroidia > Bacteroidales > Dysgonomonadaceae > Proteiniphilum. The sequence goes on from CAYUQE010000019.1 coordinate 22,339, forward strand.
ATTGTCTACGCGCAGAGTAGAAGAGCTCCTCCTTCTCATAGGTACATAGATGGCTCCTCTCAATATGCTTTGCAGCCACTCCCAATCTCAGCAACTCCCTTCTGTTTATCTCGCTCAAATCGAGATATAACCGTGATGTAGCATGATCCCGGTATGAAACCGTTGATGAGGAAAGATCGAAGCCTTCCTCCTTGAACCGGGCTGCCACCTCCTCCCCCACCGGATAGTGATCCATACAAATTGCGGGACCTATACCCACAATCAGGTCACCGGGAGCGGATCCGAATTGTTGTTGCATCTGATGGAGCGTTTTTTCTACTATCCTTCCCACCGTACCTCTCCAACCGGCGTGAACTGCAGCAATGACCTCCTTTTTTTTATCATATAGGATCAACGGCACACAATCGGCTGTGGTGGCACATAAGAAAATACCCTTCTCTTGTGTGATGGTTGCATCCACACCATACAATGCTTCGATGGCAGCACCTTTATCGAGCGCAAGAAAGGAATGGTCCACAGTCAAAACAGTTGTACCATGGGTCTGATGGGGCGTGATAAAGTGCGCTAACTCCATATGGAACATGCGGGAAAGGATAAGGCGATTCTCACGGATTATCAGCGGGTCATCATCCGAGAAGTTACCCATATTGAAAGTGGAAAACGCTCCATTGCTCACACCACCAACACGCGTGGTAGAGAAATGTTTAATTTTCTCCTCCCTGTCGAGGATATCAAATAGCAACAGATTGTTGTATTCAGGATGCCGGTTCATACCAGAAGGTTATATTTCTTCTTCGGAATAATCATCCTCATACGCCTCCTCCTCCATATCGTCGAGGTCTTCCATATCAATCTCATCCTCCGGATCAAACTCAAGGGAAGCAACATCCAGCTTTCGGTGTATCATTGATTCACTCGTGGCGGCTGAAGGAATATAATCTTCCGCATTCAGCTCCCTCCATAAGACATCTTTTAATGCAGGAATACCAAAACCGGTCATGGATGAGATAAAGATATAAGGCAGATCGGGCAGATCAAGCGCTATTTCATGCATCAACTCCTCATCCAGCATATCTGACTTGGAAATGGCAAGCACATGTTTCTTGTCCAATAGTTCAGGATTATACTGTGTCAGCTCATTCAGCAACACTTCATATTCTTTCCTTATATCGGCATCGGCAGGAATCACGAAGAGCAGCATAGAGTTTCGTTCAATGTGTCGCAAGAAACGAAGACCGAGACCTTTCCCCTCGCTGGCGCCTTCAATAATGCCAGGTATATCTGCCATCACGAACGATTTACCATCCCTGTAGCTCACGATACCCAGGTTAGGTGCAAGCGTGGTGAAGGGATAATTGGCAATCTTGGGCTTCGCGGCGGAAACCACGGAGAGCAGTGTCGATTTGCCGGCATTGGGAAAACCGACCAGACCAACGTCAGCCAGCAGCTTCAACTCCAGGATCACCCACTTCTCTTCAGAAGGTTCACCCGGTTGAGCAAAACGTGGTGTCTGGTTGGTAGCTGTCTTGAAATGCTGATTACCCTGTCCACCACGACCACCTTTTAGCAGAATCACCTCCTGATCATGATCGGTGATATCACACAGGTAATCGCCAGTGACGGCATCGTAGGCAACGGTGCCACAGGGAACATCAATGATCCTGCTCTCTCCTTTTTTCCCTGAGCGCTGTGCTTTAGAGCCTCCCTCACCATGACCGGCAAAAAGATGCTTCTGATAGCGTAAATGCAACAAGGTCCAATAGTTACGATTACCTCTCAATATGATGTTACCGCCTTCACCTCCGTCACCCCCGTCGGGACCGCCCTTGGGGACATACTTCTCTCTTCTGAAATGAGCAGAACCTCTTCCTCCCTTGCCCGACCGGCAAAAGATCTTCACATAATCTACAAAATTTGTTTCTGCCATTCTTTTTTTATTATCGGTTCCACGATTGGATCCACTACTTGTTCAATGGAACGGAAGATCTCTTCAACCGTCCCTACACCCTCTATCTCTTTTAATAATCCACGCTCCCTGTAAAAATCCTTTAATAGGGATGTCTGCCTGTAATAGACCTTCAACCGTGCTTCAATCGTCTCACGGTTGTCATCCGCTCTGCCGGAGATCATTCCACGTCTTAACAAACGATCTATCAACTCCTCGTCTTCCACTTCCAGACTGATTACTGCATTCACATCCTCTCCATATTTGGAGAGCATATGACTAAGTGCAACACCCTGTGGAACTGTACGGGGAAATCCGTCAAATATATATCCCTTCACATGCTGCCTCTTTGCTATCAAACAATCCAACATGTCAATCACGATACAGTCAGGAACCAATTCACCTTTCGACATGTAGGAATCAGCCAGTTTACCTAACTCAGTATTCGTTTCAATCTCATGACGTAGTATCTCGCCGGTGGAGACGTGTTGTAATCCGTATTTGTCAACCAGTTTTTCACTTTGTGTTCCCTTTCCTGATCCGGGAGCTCCAAAAATCACAATGTTCAGCATACTTCGTTTATTCTTAAGTTGCAAAGATACGCTATTTAATACGTTTTGCTTTCATACTGATGCCACTATTCACGAACAATCGGGTTAAATTTTCTTAGTTGTTCAAGAGCGGAAGGGTGCTTCTGCGGGGTTATTCTGAGCCTTAATAATCATTCTGTTGAACCAAATGTATCATCAAATGTTTATGGATAGTAGCTAAACACTAATATGCGATAAAATGAAAAAAGAAGATTTCAAACAGAAGACAGCGGCTGTACTCGAGGAACTTTCAGACTACATTGCAAAGCTCGAAGATAAAGCAGAAGATATCACGGAAGATGCCAAAGAAGAATATCGGGAACAGCTTGAAAAACTAAAAGGAATAAAAGTGAATCTATCCTCCAAACTCGATGAGTTTGAGAATGTGGCTGATAGCAAATGGGATGTGGTAAAAGAGAGCGCTGGCAACTTTTTCGCCTCCGTCACCGATTCCTGGAAAGAGAATTTCGGAAAAGTGGCAGATGCACTGAAAAAAGACAAAATGACCAATGACCCGGTTGATCCAGCTCATACCGCTCCGTTTGACGACACACAAAAACAGGCATAAAAGGATGGTCATCTCCAGAACCAGAAAGAGACTGTCTAATGAAAAGCAGCCTCTTTCTGGTTCAATGAGGTACCTGGCGGA
>CAYUQE010000020.1:0-24072 GCA_964446805.1 uncultured Proteiniphilum sp.
GTTTATACCCTGCCACTTGACCAGTGCGCTCATCAGGAAATAGACCAGCCCTACAGCCACCAGCCCCGACAGTGTGCCTGCTAATCCATACAACTCCGTTGCTTTGACGATGGGAGCGATAAAGGCGAAGCTGCTGCCCAGAAAAATAGGGACCACCCCTTTCGTCACCAGATGAAAGACGAGTGTCCCTATGCCTGCGGTAAAGAGTGCAGTAGAAGGATCAAGTCCGACGAGTAAAGGTACCAGCACCGTGGCTCCAAAGGCCACAAAAAGAAATTGAACCCCTACGACGGTTTTTAATGCGGGGCTTAGTTGTTTGTTGTTCTCCATTTAATTGTTAAAATCATGATTTGCCTGCAAAGATAAATGTTTTTTTTAAATGGGAAACCTATTTTAAGGATGTATTGAGCCAATTATTAGAGCATCCATGCAAGTGTGAGCGATCCCGTTATGTGAACAGCGCTCCCGGTGAGTCCGTTTCAGGGTACTTCACCTCCGCTTTAATCTCCGGGATATTCCTGTTTTTACGCGGATTACCCGCGTCGGTGGAGATGGGGTGGGCGTTCATGCTGCTTTCGGGAAAGGAGATCATAAGCTGGTCCACCGTAACCTTTGCTGTTTCCGGATTGATCCAGGCAGCCAGATCGTCTTTGTGCAGGATCAGCGGCATCCTCTTCCTGGTGTTGTGGATCCTCTCCATCAGCGGGTTGGCATCGGTGGTGATGATGGAGAAGGTGTCCCGCACCTCGCCGGTTACCCTGTTAACCCATGCGTTGTAGATGCAGCCGAGGTAGAACACGGTTTCATCTTTCGGGTAGATGTAGTAGGGATATTTCCTGTTGTGCTCATGCCGCCACTCGAAGAAGCCATCCACCACCAGAATACACCTGCGGCTGACGATCGACGCCTTGTAGGATGGTTTCTGGTAGATCGTGTCGGCACGTGCGTTCAGTGTCATCTTCTGCAACTCACCTGCATTCTCCTCCACCGCAAAGGAGGGTATCAACCCCCATTCCGACAGCGTGACGGCTCCCTCCCTGATGATGGGCAGCCGGGGATGCGAGAAGCCCGACACAAGATAGAGCTCCTCATTAAAATCGATCGGCATCTGCACACCGGCATTCGACTTCAGGTACTCCCTGATGGCCTCCTTCGCCTTCTTCTCCACTGAAACGGTAAAACACATGTCAGAAATGGATCTCTATCAGTTCATTGAAACTGGTTGTATATCGCTGCGAGAGATGTCTGCGCCGCATCTTATGGGTCAGCTCATCCTGCGAGGCGAGTCGTACCAGCGTCTTCCCGTACTTATGATTCAGGGTGTCCATCGTCTCCATCAGCTTCCTGTGCTTCGGGTTGGAGTTGAAGAAGAGGGAGGGCTGGTACTCGTTCGCATCCACAAAATCCAAAAGGATCACCCCCGCTCTTTTATAATGCTTCTCCGCACGGAAGATGCTCTTCAGTCCGGCGATGGCGAAGCCGGCCAGCTCGAGCGAGGAGGAGGTGGGGAAGGGCAGCTTCAACACCACGCTGTTGGCGTAGAACTCCTCCTTGTCGTTGAAGCGGTTGGTCTCGATAAAGAGCATCATGCGGCGACATATCGACTGTTGCTCGCGGAGCTTCTCCGCGCTGAGCATGGTGAAGGTGGCGATGCGCTCGTGCAGGTCGTCGAAGCTGTTGTAGTCACGGTCGAATGAGCGCGTGGTGGCAATGCTCTGCTTCTTCTCGGGTATCTCCATCTCGATGGTCGGTATTCCCTGAAGATCCTTCTGCAGGTTGTGCCCCACGACCGTCATCAGTGAGCGTACCATCGACTCGGGGAGCTGCGTGAAGTCGTAGGCCGTGCTCACTCCCATGGTACGCAGCTTGCGGGCATACCTCCGTCCGATACCCCATACATCCTCTACGGCGGTCCACTTCAGTGCCTTGATCCGTTTTATCTCGCTGTCGATCACATGTACCCCCTCCAGCTCGGGGTACTTCTTGGCGATGCGGTTGGCCATCTTGGCCAGCGCTTTAGTGGGGGCTATGCCCACGCTCAGGGGTATGCCGGTCCAGCGGCCCACCTGCCGGCGCATTTTTTGGCCGTACGCTGTCAGGTCGACCTCCATGCCCGAGAGATCGAGAAAACATTCATCAATGGAGTAAACCTCGTGCGAGGGGGTGTAGGAGGAGAGGATGTTCATCACACGACGGCTCATATCTCCATAGAGGACGAAGTTGGAGGAGAAGAGCTGCACGTCGTACCTCCGTATCACCTGCGCTATCTGGAAGGCGGGAGCGCCCATCTTGATGCCCACTGCCTTGGCCTCGTTGGAGCGGGCAATAACGCAGCCGTCGTTGTTGCTCAGCACTACGATGGGCTTGCCGTTGAGTGCAGGGTTGAAGACCCTTTCACAGGAGGCGTAGAAGTTATTGCAGTCGGCTAAGGCGTACATTGTTATTGATGATTGAGGTGATGATGCCCCATATATAGATCTCGGCCTCCTCGAAGCTGTACTCGAGCATGGGGAAGTCGGGGTTGAGGGGGATCAGCTGTATCTTGTCGTCCATTTTGCGGATCCATTTCGTGGTGAACTCACCGTCGATAAAGCAGCAGGCGAGCAGGTCGGAGGACCACTCCACCGACCGGTCTATCACCAGTATGCTGCCCGGGTAGACCAGCGGCGCCAGCGAGTAACCCCGTGCCACGGCATAGAAGGTGGCCTCGGGGTGTTTCACCAGCAGCTTGTTGATGTCGAGGTTCTCCTGCAGGAAATCATCGGCAGGTGAGGGGAACCCGCAGGCGATCTCTCCCACGAAAGGGAGCTCCAGCTCCGACATTTGGGGAGAGAAGAAGTCGAAATCGGCTGTGGAGAAGATCTTTCCCATCGGTTCTGTTTTTTGGTCTATTCGTTTTTTGTTCCTGGGTATCCCCCTGTTTTTTGGGCATCTTCTACATGCGTTCGCCCATGCAAATATATGTTTTTTCGGCCGATAAAAAAAGGGAGAGAGGGAGAGAAAAGTTAATTATTCACTCTTTCCGGCAACAACAGCCCTATCACCCGGTACCAGCCTGAGCAGTATGATCTCACTCTGCGTACCAACGCGGATGGGGGAGAAGAAGGTGCCTACTCCCTGGGAGACAAAGATATGCATACCCTCATCTTTGTATAAGCCCCTGTTATAGCCGAACATCCATTTGGCGATCAAGGTAAAGGGAAACATCTGCCCAGCATGCGTGTGCCCCGTGAGAAGCAGGTCCGCTCCCCTGGCAGCCATATATGCAATTCCGTCGGGGCGGTGATGCAACACCACCATGGGTTGCTCTTTCTTGATCTCCAGGCTGTTCATCACGCTCTCCACGGTGGCGGAGTCGCTGGAGACGTGAATGTCGAAGGTCTCGCTGTCGGCGGCCATGTTGTTGAGGCCTACAATCTGTAGCTCCTTGTAGTGGGCCACCTTATTGAGCAGCACCGTGGCGCCGCTGTCATGCACACGACGGATGACCTGCATGAGCCCCACCTGCTCATCGTGATTGCCAAATACAAAGTAATGGGGGACAGCAATCGTCTTGAACGCATCCAGCACCTCGTCGTTACCGTTGAAATGGGTCTTGCTGTCGAACAGATCACCTGTATGAAAGATGATCTCAGGGTTCAGCCCTTTCGTGATCCGGACGATCTTCTCCAGCTGCTTCTCTCCTCGTGCGTTACCCAGATGAATATCGGAGAGGTGTACCGCACGTATCTCTTCGGTAAGCCCGCTGATAGGGATGGTCACCTCCTTCACCCGTATGTGATAGGCGTTCCAGACGCCATAGACCGTGACCACCAGGGTCAATGCCAGCGTGAGGATGCCACGCAGGGCAGGAGAGGTGTTGAGTGCCAGGTGGAGCAGATCGGAGATCGCAAGCGACAGCAGCAGGAGGATAAATGCACCCAGCAGGATGGAGCCGGCAGCGGACCAGACCTTCACGAACAGGTTCGTCAGCTCGCTGAATCCTATCGACCCTATAAAGGCAAAGATCAACCCTGCTGAGAAGATCCATACCCAGCTCTTCATCTGCATTGCAGGGAAGAAGAGGGCAAACCTCCGCGACAGGTAGAATATCGCACTGGAGGTGAGGCTTAAGACGATCAGCAGAAAAATGATCGGAACAAGATACTTCATACACTCAATCTATTTTTTCTTGCGGTGGCTCCATCGGTGAAGTGAACCCACACGTTTACCTTCTCAGAGGAACTTTCAGTGTGAGACTGTAACCAATCTCCAATTAAAGCTCCCTGATCCATATATTCCTGTAGGCAACCGCTGTGCCATGGTCCTGCAGCAAGAGCGGCAGCCGCCCGTGCGGTGAATGCCAATAAAATAAGTGCGGGTGTGACGAGTAATTTTTTCATGTTGGAATTTTATTGTTTGATGTTGGCTGTTTTCAGAAAATGAAAGTAGTGCATTTTCATCAATAATGAAAATGTTTCTTTATTTTCTTATCCCCTTTGTCCGATGCAGCAACCTTGGTGGAATGAGCGGTAAAACAATGACCTATGATAGACCCTGCAAAAAAAACAGCTACATGTTTAACGATGTAACTGTTTATCTATTAATTTGTAGCGAGAGGGGGGCATGATCCCCCGACCTCATGATTATGAATCATGCGCTCTAACCAACTGAGCTATCTCGCCAACATGTGAAGAGGGGTTTCAACCCCAAATTCGAGGTGCAAAAGTAGAACATCTTTTTGAATTCTGCAACATCAAACCCGAAATAATGGTGCAAAACCCAAAAAATCACACTGCAACGGAAGCGTGAACGGAATGAACACCCTAAAACAGCGAATGGATAATATCGCTCTTTTCAGTTTAAAATTGTAATTTTGCCATCTCATTATTGTGTATCACCCGATTTCAACAACAACAACGTGATCTATCCAGATAATTTCGAACAGAAAATAGAGTTCAATAGAGTCCGACAGCTGATTGCTGACCGGTGTCTCAGCTCCCTGGGGAGAGAGAAGGTGGAGGAGATGCAGTTCTCTGTCTCCTACGAGGAGATAGTGATCCTTCTTTCACAAACGGAGGAGTTTGTCCGTATCATTGAGGAGGAGGACTCTTTTCCTGCCGATCATTTCTACGATATGCGCCCTGTGCTGAGACGTATACGTGTTGAAGGCTCGTGGGTTGACGTGAGTGCTTTGTTTGAGCTGCGCCGCTCGCTGCAGACCATCAACGCTATTGTTGCGTTCCTGCATCGCGATGAGGATAAAACGCCCAGATACCCGCATCTCCTTGCATTGACAATGAACGTGACGATCTATCCCGAGATCACAAAAAAGATCGATGCGATTCTCGATGGCTTTGGGCAGATAAAAGACCATGCCTCTGCAAAATTGTCTGATATACGTCGTGAGCTTGCATCCACAGCGAACGGAATCTCTAAAAGCCTGAATGCTATCCTGCGTAAGGCACAAGCAGCTGGTTATGTGGAGAAGGACGTGTCGCCAAGTATGCGTGACGGGAGGCTGGTGATACCGGTGAATCCCTCATTTAAACGGAAGATCAGCGGGATTGTCCACGATGAGTCGGCATCGGGCAAAACCGTCTTCATTGAACCGTCGGAGGTGGTGGAGGCCAACAATCGCATCCGTGAGCTCGAGGGCGATGAGCGGAGGGAGATCATCAGGATACTGACCGAGTTCACCACCTACCTCCGTCCATATCTCGACGGGCTGCTGGAGTCCTACTCATTGCTGGCGAAGATCGACTTCATCCGGGCTAAAGCCTCTTTTGCACAGCAGATAAACGGCATCAGACCCTCCCTCGATAACTTGCAGCAGATAGACTGGGTGCAGGCAGTACACCCACTGCTCTATCTCTCGCTGAAGAAGCAGCACAGAACTATTGTGCCGCTTGATATCACGCTGGAAGATAACAACAGGATTCTGGTGATATCGGGACCCAACGCGGGAGGTAAATCAGTCTGCCTCAAGACCGTGGGCCTCCTTCAATACATGGTGCAGTGCGGACTGTTGATTCCTCTGAGAGAAAACTCCAGGGTAGGTATATTCAACGACATATTTATTGATATAGGTGATGAACAGTCCATCGAGAACGACCTCTCCACCTACAGCTCGCACCTGATGAATATGAAATATTTCGAGCGACATTGTAACGGGAAATCGTTGTTGCTCATTGATGAGTTCGGTAGTGGTACCGAGCCTCAGATAGGGGCGGCCATTGCAGAGGCGTTGCTCGCCAGGTTCAACCAGCAGCAGTCGTTTGGTGTGATCACCACCCACTACCAGAACCTGAAAAATTTCGCCAACGGCCATGAGGGCGTGGTGAACGGCGCCATGCTTTACGACCGTCATGAGATGCAGCCGTTATTCCGCCTCTCCATCGGCAACCCCGGAAGCTCCTTCGCTGTGGAGATCGCTCGCAAGATCGGACTGCCTGAGGGTGTCATCACCCGGGCCTCGGAGATTGTAGGCAGTGAGTACATCAACATGGACAAGTACCTGCAGGATATCTCGCGAGATCGCAGATACTGGGAACGAAAAAGAGATGAGATACGCCGTGAACGCAATCATCTCGAAGAGGTTACATTGAAATATGAAACCGACCTGGAGGAAATCAACAAGCAGAAGAAAGAGATCCTTGCCGACGCCAGGAAGCAGGCAGCACAGTTGCTGGCAGAGAGTAACGCCCTGATCGAAAATACGATCCGTGAGATCCGTGAGACCAAAGCCGACAAAGAGAGCACAAGGATCGCGCGTCAATCGCTTACCACGTTCAGGGAAAAGGTGGGTGCTGATGATGGATCGTCCGAAACCACCGGGACACCGAAGAAGACGAAAAGAATCAAGTCTACTGCTGCCAAGCAGGACAAGCGCGTGGATGAGAAGCTTGCCGTGGGCCATGCTGTAAGGTTGAAAGGACAATCGTCGATCGGTGAGATCAGGGAGATCTCAGGGAAAAAAGCGACCGTCACTTTCGGGATGATCAAAACAACAGTACCGCTGGAAAAGCTGGAGCGGGTAAGTAATCATGAGATCAAAAAGGAACAAAAGTCATCCAATACCCGCGATTATATGCATGAACGCAAGCTTTCCTTCAAGCAGGACATCGATGTGCGGGGTATGCGCGGTGATGAAGCGCTACAGGCAGTGATCTATTTTATCGATGATGCCATACAGCTGGGCGTAAGCCGTGTCAGAATCCTGCATGGTACAGGTACTGGCGCTCTTAGGCAGCTCATCAGGGAATATCTTTCCACCGTGAATGGCGTGGCACACTTCCAGGATGAACATGTTCAGTTCGGGGGGGCCGGTATCACCGTGATTGATTTGGATTGATCTCGACAGCTTTATTTAATGGTGAGAAGACGATACCCATCTTCAATTTTTTTTTTATCTTTGTGCTTGATAGAAAAAATAATAAATATGATCATTTAACACCACACTGATGGCTAAATTCTCGAAACCATTCTGGGTCGCCAATTTTGTAGAGCTTCTTGAGCGTCTTGCATACTATGCCGTTTTTATTGTCATCACGCTCTATTTGTCGAATGTATGGGGATTCTCAGATATTGAAGCAGGTGTGATCGCGGGGCTATTCTCTGCCATGCTCTACCTGCTACCTTTGTTTGCGGGTGCCTATGCCGATAAGATAGGTTTCCGAACGGCAATCATTCTTGCTTTCTCGCTGCTCACCGTAGGCTACGCCGGTCTGGGGATCCTTCCCACGATGTTGGAGAGTGCGGGTCTGGTGGATTATGAGATGACCACTACCTATATGGGGTTGCAGGAGAGCCCCCTGCGCTGGTCAATTATCGCGCCGTTGGTTTTGGTAGTGATTGGCGGTGCTTTCATCAAATCGGTGATCTCCGGCACGGTGGCACGTGAGACGACACCCGAGAACAGGGCGCGAGGTTACTCTCTTTTTTATATGATGGTCAATATCGGTGCTTTCACCGGCAAGACGGTGGTAGACCCGCTTCGGAGAAGCATGGGTGACCAGGGTCTGGTCTATCTGAATTACTTCTCGGCCGCGATGACGCTCCTGGCACTTATTGCTGTCTACTTGTTCTATAAATCTGTCAGGACCGAAGGAAAAGGTAAAAGCTTCCTGGAGATTGGCCGTTCATTGGTGAAAGTGATGTCTAACGGCCGACTGATGTTGTTGATCATCATCGTGAGCGGTTTCTGGATGATACAGAGTCAGATGTACGCTACCATGCCCAAGTATGTGATACGCATGATTGGGGAGAGTGCTTCTCCGGGATGGTATGCCAACGTGAATCCCCTTATAGTATTTATGATGGTCAACCTGATCACCTCCTTAATGAAGAAGCGAAGTGCGATCTCTTCCATGATGGTGGGTATGATCATCATCCCTCTCTCGGCACTGGTCATGTCCTTCGGGAACATGGTGGGCGAGGCCTATATACTTGGCATGCACCCCATCGCCTTCATGATGATTGTGGGTATAGCCTTCCAGGCGTTGGCCGAGTGTTATATCTCTCCCCGTTACCTGGAGTTCTTTTCACTGCAGGCACCTAAAGGAGAGGAGGGGTTATACCTGGGATTCAGCCATCTGCACTCATTCTTTTCTTTTCTCTTTGCCTTTGGCCTGTCGGGATTCCTGCTTGACAAGTATTGTCCCGATCCGCGACTGTTCATGGATGGAAATGGGATCGTGGACACGGTGAAATATGCTGCTGCTACGCAAAATGCACACTACATCTGGTATGTCTTTGTGGCTATAGGTGCCGTCTCAGCCATCGCATTGTTCTTTTATGCCCGTATCACTCAAAAAATTGACCGGCAGCGGCTGCTTGATGGATCTGTTGAAATGCAGGAGCATCATTAAATGATAAACATGAAATAGGTACCCCTGATAGAAGGTTCTATCAGCGCTATAAAATGAATTAATAACTATTAAGTATGAGATTAGATTTAAGTTCCCACATTACACTTGATCGAGTTCCTAAGAAATATTACAAGCCGGAAAACGATTTTGAAGAGTATAATCTCGCACGGTACGAGAAGCTGCCTGTAGCTATTTTTGAAGAGTTTAACAGTGCCTCGGTCAGGATAGCGGAAGAGATAGTGAATGCAATGATGCTGAAGCAACAAAAAGGGGATCATTTTGTGATGGGTATCAGCGGGGGTGCTTCACCCTTACCTGTTTATGAGGAGCTTGTACGACTTCACAGGGAGCAGCATGTCAGCTTCAAGAATCTGATCGTGTTTAATACGTACGAGTTCTACCCGGTCATGGATTTCGCATTCAGTAACTTGCAGATGTTAAAGGATGTACTGTTGAATCAGATAGATATCGATCCGTTGAATATCTACTCTCCCGATGCAACCACCGAGAAGGATCTGATTGCTCAGAACTGTGAGGCGTTTGAAAAAGATCTCAATGATAAGGGGGGGCTCGACTTCTTGTTGCTGGGACTGGGGAGTAAGGGTAACGTGGGATTCAATATGCCTGGTAGCAGCCTCCACTCGCAAACACGTCTGGTGATGCTCGATGGTGATTCACGCGCCGATATCGCTCATAATTTCGGATCATTGGATAAAGTGCCGGTGAGTGCTATCACCATGGGCCTTTCAGATATGATGAATGCGAAACAGATTGCGCTGGTAGCATGGAGTGAACAGAAGGCGGAAAGTATCAAGGCAATTGTGGAGGGCCCCGTGAGCGACATGGTTCCCGGTTCAGTACTGCAGACACACCCCGAAACAAAAGTGTATGTCGACTTGTCAGCTGCTTCAGAACTCACACGTATCAGTCGCCCCTGGCTTGTCACCAACTGTGAGTGGACCAGTAAGCTCATACGCAGGGCCATTGTCTGGCTCTGCGGAGTGGTGAATAAACCCATCCTGAAGCTGACAAACAAAGACTATAACGACAATGGACTGAGTGAGTTGATCACACTCTACGGCTCAGCCTACAATGTGAATATCAAGATCTTCAACGATCTACAGCATACGATCACCGGCTGGCCCGGAGGAAAACCCGATGCGGATGACACTTATCGCCCCGAGAGAGCCAAGCCTTATCCCAAGAGAGTGATTATCTTCAGTCCTCACCCTGATGATGATGTGATCTCCATGGGAGGTACCTTCCAGCGTCTGGTGAACCAGGGTCACGAGGTACATGTGGCTTATCAGACCTCGGGCAACATTGCTGTAGGAGATGAAGAGGTGATCCGTTACATCTCGGTATTAAACAGTATGCGCAAGAAGTTCAACCCCGAAAACAAAGGGTTGCTTGAGAAATATGACAGTATCCGTCATTATCTTATGCATGAAAAGACGAGAGAAGATATCGATACACCCGACATCCTCTTCATAAAGGGAAGGATACGCCGTGAAGAGGCACGTTCTGCCGATAGATATGTGGGATTGTCACAGGAGAATGTTCATTTTCTGGATCTACCGTTCTATGAAACAGGGAAAATAAAGAAGAACCCTATCAGCGAAAAGGATGTGACCATCGTGAAAGATTTCATTGAGACAATCAAACCCCACCAGATCTATGTGGCAGGTGATCTTGCCGATCCACACGGAACGCACAAGGTATGTCTTGATGCCATCCTGGGAGCTGTGGACATGATCAAGGAAGATGACTGGTTCAATGATTGTCGTATATGGATGTACCGCGGTGCATGGATGGAGTGGGAGATAGACCATATTGAAATGGCTGTACCCCTCTCACCGGAGGAACTAAGACAAAAGAGAAATGCCATCCTCAGACATCAGTCACAGATGGAGAGTGCCCCATTTCTCGGGGATGATGAACGTCTCTTCTGGCAACGCTCCGAAGAGCGCAACCGTGCCACAGCAGACACCTACTGTCAGTTAGGGCTGGCATCCTATGAGGCGATAGAAGCATTCGTGGAGTATGTACCCGTGCAATAAACATTCATTGCTCCCTGTTTGAATAGCATTTGACGCCACAAGAGTCAAAAGTTACAGTTGTGAAAGCAGCCCTAATTTGCAATAGAAAGAGATCGACATAGCGATGCCGGTCTCTTTTTTATTTGTAAGTGGGCCATAGGAGATCGCACGGTTATGTTGGGAATTATTGTTTTAATACCACTATTATCAAAAAAAGTTGTATATTGTGACCCAGATTTGAAGTAAATAAATGTCTAAAGAAAAATTCCATATCGAGTTCCTTATGGGGAACGCAACCCTGAATAGTTTATGGCGTATGATCAGTCAGATTGACGGACTGTCGGAATGGTTTGCCGATGAGGTGACCATGGATGAAAATGAGACCATCTATACCTTCACTTGGGGAAAATCGTACAATAAAGCCGTAGTTCTGGGACAGAAACCCCAGTCATTCATCCGTTACCGCTGGATCGACGAAGAGGAAGATACCTGTTATTTCGAATTCATATTACGTAAGCTTGATCTCTCGGGTGACATGACGCTCGAGGTAACCGATTTTGCCGAACCCGACGAGAAAGGTGATGCCATCGCTTTATGGGAGACACAGATTGATGAGATGAAAAGAAAATTAGGTATATAAGCTGAAGCCTGTTTCTTGCATTACGTTTAATCATCTTTACCTTTTCGAAACAACAATTGTACGTTTGATTGTATTATCTTTGTCATCAAAATAAACGACTCTCTTTTTGTCCGATCCCGATGAGTAGATTTTTCCACATAAAGCGGTTGTACAGTTATATTTTAACGACTTTTATCCCGCTTTTTCTGATGACTTTTGCCATATGCCTCTTTCTGGTGTTGATGCAATTTTTGTGGAAATATATTGAGGATATGGTGGGCAAGGGTTTAGGACTTGACGTGATAGGGGAGATGTTCTTCTATGCAGCCTTAAACCTTATCCCCATGGCATTACCCTTAGCCATCCTGCTGGCATCGTTGATGGTTTTCGGGAACCTGGGTGAGAGCCTGGAGCTGCTCGCTGTGAAATCGGCCGGAGTGCCGCTGTTGAAGACCATGAAGCCGCTCATCCTCCTCATCCTTTGCATCAGTGTGGGTGCCTTCTTCTTCCAGAATAATGCCCTCCCTAAAATACAGACCAAGTTCTATTCACTGCTCATCTCCATACGTCAGGCTTCACCTGAGCTGGATGTGCCGGAGGGGGTCTTCTACAAGGAGATCGGTGGTTATAACCTCTACGTGGAAAAGAAAGATCAAAAGACAGGCATGTTGTATGATGTGTTAATATATGACGTTGCCAACGGTTTCGAAAAGATGGCAGTGATCATCTGCGATTCGGCAAGGATGAGCATGACCGAGGACAAGACTATGCTTATTTTCACCATGTATAGTGGTCAGCAGTTCCAGAACTATCAGGAGGGGACCCCTTCACGCAGTTCAACCGATTTCGTTCCCTATGCCAGGGAGAACTTCGAGGTGAAAACGATGATGATCTCTTATGATGCCAACTTTAACCGTATCGGAGAAGAGGATATCGAGAGCAGTTCCACCAGCAATTATGTCTCAAAGAATTTATCCGAGTTGCGCTATTCCATCGATTCAATGGTCGTGATCATGGACAGCGTCAACAAGATTGACCGGAAGATGATGAAGAGGAACTCCTATCTCACCTTTCGCAACAGTTATCCTCCCGATCAGAAGGATTCAATCATCCTTCTTGCCCAAAATAGTGAGGTGGAAGTACCCCGGGCCGACACATTGTTACAGTCAAAAGAACTGAACATTCAGTCCACCATCCTTCAAAATGCCTTCATGAAGGCTGAGAATAACAGCAATGAGTTTCTGTTCAGATCGTTGAACAAGACTACCACACAGAAGACCATCAACCGTCATTGGATTGAATGGCATCGTAAGTTCACCATACCCTTTACCTGTCTTATTTTCTTTTTTATAGGGGCACCGCTGGGTTCTATCGTCAGAAAAGGTGGTTTGGGTACCCCCATTGTGATATCGGTCGCACTGTTCATCATCTATTACATTGTGGAGAATGTGGGTTATAAGATGACCCGTGATGGCGTTTGGGTACATTGGTTCGGTATGTGGTTCAGCTCACTCATCCTCTTGCCCATCGGTATTTTCCTTACCTACAAGGCGATGAACGATTCTGTGATTATGAACGCCGACACCTATGTAGACTTCTTTAAAAGGTTGTTTTTCCTTCGTGAAAGAAGAAAGTACCATGTGAAAAGTGTGATTATCGAACAACCTGATTATGATGTGATTCAACACTCCCTATCAGAGTTGTCGAATGAGATTGATCTTTTTATAGGAAAATATGATCGTTTATCTTATAAAACATTCTGGACCGACAGAGAGTATGACAGAGAACTACATTCCATCAAGAGCGCTATGGAGATCATTCTTAATCAGCTTTCCAACTCCCGCAAGCTGGAGGAGTTGGCAAAAGCGGAGGAGTTCCCCATTTTAATTAATAATGTACGCCCTTTCAAGGCCAACACCATCCCGGCAAGGATAAGTATGTATCTTTTCCCTGTGGGAATAGTGTTAAGACTACTCTCAACACCATTTGAGAAAAGAATCAAGAAAGATATGAGAGATATTCAACGGCTGAGTGGTGAGTTATCTGAATTAATGGAACGTATTCATGCCAGGCATGTTGTGTTAAATGCATAAAAATAAAGAAGATAGATGCAAGAAAAATTTACTTTAGACACTATAGAAGAAGCCATCGAAGAGATCAGAAAAGGCAATTTCATTATTGTGGTGGACGACGAAGACAGGGAGAACGAAGGGGATCTGATTATCGCAGCAGAATGTATCACCCCCGAGAAAATCAACTTTCTGGAGACACACGCACGTGGTCTTATCTGTGCGCCGGTGACCAAGGAGCGTGCCGAAGAGCTTGAGTTGCCCATGATGGTGACAAACAATACCTCCATCCATGCCACACCTTTCACGGTATCCATCGATCTGCTTACCCATGGATGCACTACCGGCATATCGGCTTACGACAGAGCACAGACCATCTTTGCACTCACACGTACCGAGACTGCTCCCGAGGATTTTGGTCGCCCGGGACATATCTTTCCTCTGCGAGCACAATCAAAAGGGGTGCTGCGCAGAGCCGGACATACCGAGGCAACCATCGATTTTGCCCGTCTGGCAGGACTATACCCTGCAGGAGCCCTGGCCGAGATCAAGAATGAAGATGGTTCCATGGCACGTCTGCCTGAGTTGATGGAGATGGCCCGGAAATATACGTTGAAGATCGTTTCTGTTGCCGACCTGATCAAATACAGGCTACAACGGGAATCGTTGATTGAGAGAGGTGAAGCCGTTCATCTACCCACCGGCTATGGCGAGTTCAGGATGATTCCTTTTCTACAGAAATCAACAGGCCAGGAGCATATTGCCCTTATCAAGGGTGAGTGGAGCGACGATGAGCCGGTACTTGTACGTGTACACTCCTCCTGCATGACAGGCGACATCTTCGGCTCCATGCGCTGTGAATGCGGTGAACAGTTGCACAAAGCTTTACAGATGATAGAAAAAGAGGGAAGAGGCGTGCTGGTTTATCTGAATCAGGAGGGTAGAGGGATAGGGCTGATGGCCAAGGCTGAAGCATATAAACTTCAGGAACAGGGACTTGACACCGTGGATGCGAACCTACATCTCGGCTATCAGGCCGACGAGAGAGATTATGGGGTGGGAGCTCAGATCCTGCGGAGCCTGGAAGTCAAGAAGATGCGGTTGATGAGCAACAATCCCACCAAACGAATAGGTCTTGAATCATATGGACTGGAGGTAGTGGAGAATGTTCCATTGGAAATAGTCCCCAACAAATACAACCATTATTATATGGAGACCAAGAAAAATCGGATGGGACATGTGCTCAAGAGTCTGAAATAGACAGGGCCCCTTCTTTGAGGGTTGAGAGCGAAATAGATAAAAATAAATGATGGATCTTCTTTATCTGTTTATCGGTTTTGTGGTGGGTGGTCTGTTGGCATGGATCATTGCCACACTGCTGACGAATTTAAAAACAGTCTCCAAAAGTGATTATGATGCTATCGTTTTCAGAAATAACGCTTTAAATGAAGAGCTGGCGATGATGAAAGGTAAAGCGGCCGAGTTTACTGCGAACATGTATGCGGCCAACGAAATCATCAAAAGCAGACAGGAGGATATCGCAGCTTGCAAGGAGGAGCTTCATGTAAAGAGTGATGCGTTTAACGAGTTAAACAGATCGCTAGCCTCCATTGCGGCGGAGAACAGATCCTTACTCGAGAAACTGGCCAATCAGAAAAAAGAGATCAATGAATTGCGTATTCAATTCAACCTGGAGTTTGAACAGATCGCGGCGAGGATTCTCGAGGAGAAATCGGAGAAATTCACCAACCTGAACAGAGATAACCTCATTCACATTCTGAAACCGCTGGGGGAGAATATTGATTCTTTCCGGAAGAAGGTGGAAGAGGTCTATATCACTGAGGCAAAGGAGCGCTTTTCATTGGGACAGGAGGTGAAGAACCTGCGCGAACTGAATGACAGGCTTAGCACTGAAGCTACCAACCTCACCAATGCACTCAGGGGTAATTCCAAAACACAGGGCGACTGGGGACAGATGATCCTGGAAAACATTCTCGAGCGTTCTGGACTGGTGAGAGGCCGTGAGTATTTTACACAGGAGTATATGAAAGACCCTGATGGCAATCATCATACGAGCCCTGATGGTGCCAAGATGCAGCCGGATGTGATCATTGCTTACCCTGATAACCGTAAGGTGATCATCGACTCAAAAGTTTCACTTACCGCTTATGCCAACTATGTGAGTACTGACAATGGGGATGAACAGAAAAAATATGTGAGCGACCATCTCCGCTCCCTGCGTAAACATATTGATGAACTGAGCCGTAAGAGCTACCAGGATTATGCGGTCACACTCGATTTTGTGATGATGTTCATTCCTAATGAACCGGCTTACCTGCTGGCATTACAGCATGAAGAGAACCTCTGGCAGTATGCCTATGACAAGAAGATACTGCTGATCAGCCCTACCAACCTTATCGCAGCATTGAAAATGATTGTTGATCTGTGGAAAAGGGAGTATCAAAACCGCAACGCACAGGAAATTGCCGAGCGTGGTGCAGCCCTCTATGATAAATTTGTCAATTTCACCACTTCGCTCTCCGATATAGAAACACATATCGACAAGGCTAAACGGAGTTATGAGAATGCCTACGGACAGCTCAAGTCGGGTAGGGGGAACCTGATAGGACAAGCTGAAAAACTGCGTGAGCTGGGTGTGAAAGTCAAAAAGAAACTTCCACCCTCTCTGCTCGATGAGATGAACGATGACCACTGATTGCTGAATACCTAAAACTGATAAATTATAGAACCATGTACGGAAAATTGCAACCACATCTGCAGGCTGAATTGAAAACTATCAAAGAGGCAGGCCTTCACAAAAACGAACGCATCATTGTGACGCCACAGAGTGCTGAGATCAAAGTGGCGTCGGGACAGAAGGTGTTGAACTTCTGTGCCAACAACTACCTCGGGCTGTCAAACCATCCACGTTTGATCAGTGCAGCCAAGAGAGCACTCGATGAACGCGGTTATGGCATGTCGTCAGTACGATTTATCTGTGGCACGCAAGATTATCACAAGGAGCTGGAAAAGACCATCAGTGATTTCTTCCATACCGACGACACCATCCTCTATGCCTCCTGCTTTGATGCAAATGGAGGCCTTTTTGAACCACTCTTCACCGATCAGGATGCAATCATCTCAGATGCACTGAATCATGCTTCCATCATTGATGGGGTGCGGCTTTGCAAGGCAAAACGCTATCGTTATGCCAACGCCGACATGGGTGATCTGGAGGAACAGCTGAAACTGGCACAAGCACAACGTTTTCGCATCATTGTCACCGACGGTGTCTTCTCAATGGATGGAAACGTTGCACCCCTGGACAAGATCATGAAGCTGGCAGAACAGTATGATGCACTGGTGATGGTGGATGAGAGCCACTCCGCCGGTGTGGTCGGTCGTGCCGGCAAGGGAGTGACGGAAAAGTTCAATCTGTTGGGAGAGGTGGACGTGATCACCGGGACGCTGGGCAAAGCTTTCGGAGGTGCCATCGGCGGGTTCACCACAGGACGCAGTGAGATCATCGACATGCTCCGCCAGCGATCAAGACCCTATCTCTTTTCCAACTCCATCCCTCCGCTTGTGGCAGCAGCAGGTGTGGAAGCGTTTCATCTGTTGCAGGAGTCGAATGATCTCCAAGATAAGCTCCATGCCAATAGAGACTACTTCGTGACAAGGATGAAGGAGGCTCAGTTCGATATAAAGCCCACACAATCGGCTATTTGTGCGGTGATGTTGTATGACGCGAAGCTCTCACAACAGTTTGCCGTTGATTTATTAGAAGAGGGTATCTATGTCACAGGGTTCTATTATCCCGTTGTGCCGAAAGAGGAGGCCCGTATCCGCGTACAGCTCTCCGCCGCCCATGAACGGGATCATCTCGACAAGGCGATAGCTGCCTTTATCAAGGTAGGAAAAAAACTGGGAGTCATATAACAAATCAAACCATTGTACGGTGAATCACTCAGCAAAAAAGCTGATTGCTGACCGCTGAAAGCTACATATATGAAAGCATTAGTAAAATTACACCCGGAGAAGGGTATCTGGATGGAGGATGTGCCTGTTCCCTCCATCGGTGTGAACGACGTACTGATCAAGATTAAAAAAACAGCCATCTGTGGTACCGATCTGCACATATACAAATGGGACGACTGGTCACAGAAGACCATCAAAACACCCATGACCATCGGTCATGAGTATGTGGGTGAGATCGTGGATATGGGAAGCGGTGTGGAGAACCTGCAGAGAGGCGACCGGGTGACGGGTGAGGGTCATATTGCCTGCGGCCATTGCAGGAACTGTCGCCGTGGTAAACTACATGTGTGTGAAAATAGTGTGGGTGTGGGTGTCAACCGAGACGGCTCCTTTGCCGAGTTCCTCTCCCTGCCGGCAGCAAATGTAGTGAAGCTCGACCCGCGCATACCCGATGAGATTGCATCCATCATGGATCCTTTCGGGAATGCTACGCATACGGCACTCTCATTTCCTCTGATCGCTGAAGATGTGTTGATTACGGGAGCAGGGCTGATAGGCAGCATGGCCACCGCCATTTGTCGTTTTGCCGGAGCGCGCTACATCGTGGTGAGTGACCTGAGTGAATACCGTCTCGCTATTGCGAGGAAGATGGGAGCCACTCTCACCGTCAACCCTTCAAAAGGGGAGACCATTGCACAAGCAGTGGAGAAACTGGGCATGCGCGGTTTCGATGTGGGACTGGAGATGTCAGGCTCACCGGCCGGTTTTCGCGAGATGATCGCCAACATGTACAACGGGTCCAAGATCTCACTGCTGGGGATACTGCCCAACAACACCACGGTCGACTGGAACGAGATCATCTTCAAGGCACTTACGCTGAAAGGGATCTATGGACGTGAGATGTGGGAGACATGGTACCAGATGGAGCAGATGATCATCTCAGGTATCGATCTGTCACCTATCATCACCCATCGTTACGGGATAGATGATTTTCAGAAAGGGTTCGACGTGATGGAAAGCGGACAGTGCGGAAAAGTGATGCTTAGCTGGGATTAATCGGCTGTGCATTCACTGTTATCTTTTGTTAGCGCAGATATCAAATGAGCTCAATCTGAAAAATTATCCGTAATTTTGGGGATTCATTGAGGGCAGAGAAAACAAAAGAACCAAAACGATCACATTTATCATGCATTTGAACCATCTCACTCTGAGAGATGAGGATGCAGGGACCCATACTTGAATATACAATTTATGAAGCAGTTGATTATACTCCGTCACGGAAAAGCGGAACAGGATACCATGGCCAAGGATGATTACGACCGGATGCTGACTGATCGTGGTCGCATGAATGCTGCCACCATGGGTGAATTTATCCTCAAGCGATCGGGCAGGCCTGATCTGATACTCGCCTCCTCTGCCAGACGAGCACATGAGACCGCTCTCCTTGCCGCACAGGCTATTGCCTATCCTGAGGAGGAGATTCAAACCGACCAGAACCTTTATTTCGCACCGGCAAGATGGATCCTGAATAATGTCTCCAAGTTGTCTGATCAGGTGAACAGCTGCCTCTACGTAGGTCATAATCCGGGAGTGACCGACCTGATCAATGATTTAGGGGTACGACTCGATAATCTCCCCACCGCTTCGGCAACCTGTTTTGAATTTCATGTGGAATCGTGGCGAGACATTTCAGTGGAACGGGCCAACTTCATGTGGTTAAAACTGGCCAAGGAGTTGTGATGCAACAATCGTTGCCATTGATCCATTACACTTCCTTCACACTTTTCTTCTCATACGAAGAGGAGAGCAGATGATAGGCTTTTGTCCGGAATGCGAACAGTGATAGCATCAACATAAACACTCCTGCAAAGACAAACGTAAGCGCGATACCGCGAGTACTGCCTTCACCCAGCAACCACCCAAAGGATGCTTTCCCTGCACCACCATCCATGTAGGGAATGATTGAGGATTGCGCCAGTGGACCGATAATGAAGATGGAGATGGGTGTTACTGCCGACTCGACTGTCTGCGCAAAGCCGAAGACACGCCCCTGTTTCGTTAACGGCACCACTGTCTGAATGATGGTCTGCTCTCCTGCTTCCACCAGCGGCACAATTAACATATAAAGAAACATACCCCCCACAAACAATGCCGACCACTCACGGAGCGTGAAGAAGATGCAGATCAGGCTAATGATCACATAACCTGCCAGCAGGGAGCGAAGGGGGTTTTTGCCCAGACCCAGCTTCCCGATCATTAGTCCGCCAATAATAAAGCCGATGCCGGTGAATCCGAGGATGATCCCCCACACCTCTACCGGGAAAAGTGTCAATCCGTAAGGATCGAGTAAGACAGCAAACGCACCACCAATAAAATTATTAAAGGTGGTGAAGAATATCAGTGCCAGCAATCCGGGTACATAGTGAATAGCCCTGAATGCACCGCGGAAATCGATTTGCTTCTGCTTGAGATTGGCATCATGTACAATATGCTCCTCGGGAATGGAAATAAAGAAAAGATGCAGCAGCATGCTTCCCGATAACAGGAGTGTAATGTATATTGCCCAGTCCATTCCCAGAAATCCAACGATCACCCCGCTAAACACCATGTTTGCGATCATTCCAAAACCCTGGATAGTACCTATAAGCCCGTTGGCACGTGCGTAATCCTCCTTTGGCACAAGAATGGAGACGGTGGTGGAGAGAGCGATGCCTCTCAGGTTACCGGTGAGTGCGCTCAATAACAGCGGCAGAGAAAATAACCAGAAGAGTGGTGAGGACATGTCTGCGATAGCTGCCTTATCGGAAGAGATATAGATGGCACTTGCCACTAGGAGCAGTACCATCGTAGCCAGTGATGCCCCCATCATCACATGCTTCTTCTTGTGCTTGTCGACGATGGTGCCGAAAAACATGCTTGAGAAAGTCACCAACAACATATAGGTGCCACTGAGTACGGATAGAACCAGCACCGATTTTGTTTCGAGATAGATCCAGAAACTAAATGCACTCCATAGCAGGTAAGTGCTCATGTTGGCAATGGCAATGTTGATAAGCACCCGGATAAAACGTTTCATCGTAGCTTGTTTCTTTTCTCTTTTCTCTTGACCCACTGAAAACAGATGAGCAGTATAGATTGTTTTCAATCCAATGTAAAAAGCCGGCCTTTGGTTAAAGCCGGCCATGATCGATTAAACCTCAAGTTGTCTGATCAACTTTAAATAGGAGATATAACGTTTATATATTTCTGAAGAGCAACCATGATACCAGCAGCGTGAGCAGAATGTTGAATGTTTGAGCCGTTAAGAATGACCAGATGTATCTTGTGTTCTCCTTTTTGAAGATATAGCGGAAGTCCGTTTCCAGACCTATACAAACAAAAGCAAGAGAGAACAACAACCCGCGAGCACCTTTATTGGCTACACGGGACAACTCTTTGCCCGTCTCTGCATCGAATGCGAAGCTGAATACCAATGAGGCGATGAGAAAGCCGAGTACAAATTTCGGAAATCGTTCCCACAGAACGCTGTCCGAAGGACGGATCTCATTGTTTGAACCTTTGTATGACCAATAGATGGAGATCGCAAAGGCGGCCACACCCAGCAGTACATTCTGTGCTGATTTAATGATCACGCTATACTGCTCGGCAGTATCCCCGATAAACTTCCCGGATGCAACCACCGCAGCAGTGGTGTCAATGGTGCCGCCCAGCCATGCACCTGCCACCTCCTCGCTTAAACCAATGAGCGTGGCGA
This sequence comes from uncultured Proteiniphilum sp., assembly GCA_964446805.1. Lineage (GTDB taxonomy): Bacteria > Bacteroidota > Bacteroidia > Bacteroidales > Dysgonomonadaceae > Proteiniphilum. The sequence continues at coordinate 21,309 of CAYUQE010000020.1, forward strand.
TGTAGGGTAGCAGATACATCATCGGTATCGCAACGATAAGCACCAGCGAGATGACGAAAGAGAGCTTCTTGGGGTCACCCTTGATGGCCCCGCTCGTAGCGATTGCAGCCGACACACCACAGATGGATACGGCACTGGAGAGCAGTATCGACATCTCCTTATCAATCCTGAATGCCCTTGTAGCGATCCAGAAGCTGAAGTACCAAACGACGAGAACGACAATCACAGCCTGTACCATCCCCAGTGCACCTGCTCTCATGATCTCGTTAAAAAGAATGGAGCTTCCCAGTATTACCAGCCCCGCTTTGATAAAGTACTCACTCTTCACTGCCGGTGCCAGCCATTTGGGTAATCCGATGGTGTTCCGTATGAGCAATCCTATGATAACGGCAAAGAATACCGACTCAAGACCGATCGTTTTGATGGGTGAAAGTGCTGCAACATAATTTGCAAGCCAGGCAAGTGCGTACACCACCACGAAAGAGAGCAGGAAGCCACCCTTATCCTTGTTACCCATAAAGAGATAACCCAGGTATGCCAGCACTGCAACGATCGCCGACATAAAGAGGTAATTATTCATCATCGACGGCAGGAGAATAACAAGAAGTAGGACCACACCACCGAAAATCGTAGCAACCCAATCTTCACCTTTTAATGATTTTAACATAAATCCATCAGATTTTATTTACACAAATTGAGGGTCTCATTTCACACATGACTTCTGAACATAGTGCAAAAGTAAATATTTTTTGCATATCATTAACCATAATGCTCTTTTTCTTTCAAGCGCGTAGTTGGCATTCAGACCGCAAAAATGGCTATTGGTCGATAAAAACGTGCTGTTCATCTATTTCATTTGTCCGGACTTATCATTGAACTTATTTTTGCCTGCAAATTCAATGACCTATATTTGACATTGTTAGTTTAGAAAACATTATGAAGAAAGAATATTTTTTACTATTGGTTGCACTGTTGTTCACGATCGCTGTGATGGCACAGGCACCAGCAAACAACGCCATCTCAGGTAAATTGATTGACAAAGTGACTGAAGAGCCTGTTGAACTGGCAAATGTGCGCATTCTGAAAAAATCGGACAGCACTTTTGTCACCGGAAGAGCATCTGACGCCAAAGGTGCATTTACCATCCCTGTCAGAAACGGGGAGTACATTGTACATATCTCGTTCATTGGATACAATGATGTTTTCCTCAATGTGCAGGTGACCCCTTCTACTCCTACCGTGCAACTGGGAGTTATCCCGATGAGCAACGACAACATCCTCCTGTCTGAAACCGTGGTCACCGCCAAGGCTTCTGAGATTGCTGTGAGAGGTGATACGCTGGAATACAATGCCGACTCGTATAAGGTGACGGAAAGTGCGGTGGTAGAAGATCTGCTGAAAAAAATGCCAGGCGTGGAGATTGACAAAGATGGAAAGATCACCGTCAACGGCAAGGAGATCACAAAGATACTGGTGGATGGCGAGGAGTTCTTCAGTGATGATCCTAAAGTGGCCTCCAAGAATCTGCCGGCGAAGATGGTCGATAAGCTCCAGGTGCTGGAAAGAAGAACGGAACAGGCACAGATGACCGGATTCGATAATGGTGAGGAAGAGAACGTGATCAACCTCACTGTCCGTCCTGGAATGAAAGAGGGATTGTTTGGCAATGCCTTTGCGGGATATGGCAGTAAAGATCGCTATGAGGCTAATGCGATGGTCAATTACATGAAAGATAAAGATCAGTACACCTTTCTGGGAGGTCTCAACAACACCAATAATGCCGGCTTTTCCGATATTGCCTCCTCCATGTTCGGCGGCATGGGAGGACGTGGCGGCGGCAGAGGGATGTTTGGTGGCACCAGTGGTATATCCACCTCGGCAAACGGGGGGGGCAACTTCAGCAAACAGTTCACACCCAAGTTGAAACTTGGTGGTAACGTGCGTTATGGATCTACCGACACCAATGTTGAATCGGGTGTCTTCTCACAAAATATTCTAAGCGCCGGCAACACCCTTGAGCAGGAGAAAAACTGGTCGAACAGTATAAGCGAGAACTTTAATATGGACCTGCGTCTTGAATGGGAACCAGATTCATCGACCAGGCTCATCTTTCGGCCCGCGGTATCTTTTTACAATAACCAGCGTGAAGAGCGTGGCGACTTCTTTACACTTCGTGAGTTGACAGGTGATACCATCAACAATGGTGACTCTGATAATTTTTCCGAAGGTAGCGGCAAGAACCTCTCCTTCTCAATGGATGCAAGCCGTGAGCTGGGCAAGGAGGGCAGGATACTGAGCTTACAGGTGAGAGGACAGGCAAATGACGCTGAGAATGCCGGCACGAACAGGTCAGCTACATTCTATAATGGTAGCCGTCCTGACGACCTGATAGACCAGCGCTTCACCAACACCAGTGACAGCCGTAACTGGCGAGGCTATCTCTCCTATGTGGAGCCGTTGAGTGATGTACACTTCCTGCAGCTGGCATATCAGTACAGTCAGAACCTATCGGAATCGGACCGGGATACCCGTTCAAAGGACGCAACAGGTGAATACACCATCCTCGATCCTGCTTACAGTAAACGACTGGAGAACAATTTTGTGAATCAGGAGATTGAAGCCAACTTCAAGGGAGTAAGAGAGAAATATGACTACATGGTTGGTTTCTCCATGCAGCCCTCCACCTCCCGCAGCAAGACATTTGTCGGCAACGACATGATCTTCGACGGAGAACAGAAAGTGATCAACTACTCACCCATGGCAC
>CAYUQE010000021.1:0-22984 GCA_964446805.1 uncultured Proteiniphilum sp.
GGCCTGATGCATATAAAAAAGAAGAACTCATCTACAAGATTCTCGACGAGCAAGCGATTGCCGAGACAAAGAATCTGCCACCCGAACCGGTAGGAAGACAAAATGACAGAAACCGAAAACGTTCCGATAACAACTCCAAAGGTCAGAAAAAAAATCCTTCAGAGATAAAAGCTGAATCAAAGGATAAAAATGCTGCCCATAAAAATCAAAAACCGCCCAAAACCCAACCCCAACCTGTTGCCACTGTAACGGAAAAACCGAAGCTGATAAAGAAGGATGATACGGTTACTGAAAAGAAATTGCCGGAACTAAAGAAAGAAGGCTCCTCATTACCAGTGCAGACGAAGGCGCTGATTACACAAGAAGTGAAACCTGAGGTTAAACCGGAAGTGGTAAGAGAGCCCAAAACCGACATTCAGAAAGAGGTTCATAAAGGGATTCCGTCAGAGGACAAACCGGAAGTGACCAATATGGTCACAGAAGTAAATGAGGAGACAGCGGCTAACCCAAAAGCGACCAACAAACCCATTCAATTGGTATTCCGTTCATCCAAACACCGTGATGAAGAAAAGAAGAACATACCAGCACCCGTGACCCTGCCCCCGGTGGTGGCTGAAGATGCATCAGCAGAAGAATCGCCTTCAATTGTGAAAGGAGTTGTCACAACAGGTGAGAAACCTTCCTTACAAGATCTGTTGGCACCTTCACCCTTACAGAATAAACCCCAACCTCAGGCCCAACAAAGCAAAAGCCATAATCAGCCAGTCAATCAAAATACGCCTCCACCGCAGAAAGAGAAAGAAAAAGAGAAAGATGCAGGTTATGATTTCGATGGCATATTGACCGCTACGGGTGTGCTTGAGATAATGCCTGACGGATATGGATTTCTTCGTTCATCCGACTACAATTATATGTCATCACCTGACGATATTTATGTATCACAGTCGCAGATACGTCTCTTCGGATTAAAGACCGGAGACGTGGTTGAGGGACCTATACGACCGCCTAAAGAGGGTGAGAAATTTTTTCCACTGGTAAAAGTTGACAACATCAATGGGCGCAAACCGGATGATGTACGTGACCGTGTACCTTTCGATCACCTGAAACCGTTGTTCCCGAACGAAAAGTTCAATCTCACCAAAGGTCATAACGATAACCTCTCTTGTCGTGTTGTGGATATGTTCTCTCCCATCGGGAAAGGACAGCGTGGCCTGATCGTGGCACAGCCAAAAACAGGTAAGACCGTTTTATTGAAAGACATTGCCAACGCAATTGCAGACAATCATCCCGAAGTATACATGATCATTCTGCTTATTGACGAACGTCCCGAGGAGGTGACCGATATGGAACGCAGTGTGAATGCCGAGGTGATCGCTTCCACGTTCGACGAGCCGGCCGACCGCCATGTGAAGATTGCCGAGATCGTGCTGAATAAAGCACGTCGTCTGGTGGAGTGCGGACATGATGTGGTGATTCTTCTCGACTCCATCACCCGTCTGGCACGTGCCTACAACACCGTGCAACCCGCTTCAGGGAAAGTGCTCTCGGGTGGTGTGGATGCCAACGCGCTGCACAAACCTAAACGTTTCTTTGGAGCTGCCCGTAACATCGAGTTCGGCGGTTCACTCACCATCATCGCTACGGCCCTTACCGACACCGGTTCCAAGATGGATGACGTGATCTTTGAAGAGTTCAAGGGTACAGGTAATATGGAGCTGCAACTTGATCGCAGGCTCTCCAACAAACGCGTCTTCCCTTCGATAGACATTATCGCATCCAGTACCCGTCGTGACGACCTGCTCCTCTCTGCCGAGACGCTCAACCGCATGTGGGTACTCCGAAACTTCCTCTCTGATATGAATTCGGTGGAAGCGATGGAGTTCCTGTTGAACCGGATGCGACGCACTTCCAACAATGAAGAGTTCCTGATCTCCATGAATGATTAATCATCGGGTGGAGTTGAGATAATGACACAATAGCATCACAATAGAGACGCAGCGGTTTTACCGTTGCGTTTTTTTTGATCTCACGCTGCATCAATAGGAAGAAAACCGTGGGGATGTTTTATTTGTGTGACCTATCCATTCACAACCAGATATCATCGGGATAGCCCACATCTTCAAGAAAGAGTGCATAACCCGGTACCGAATCACCTGCAACCTGACGGTTCTTTGCTTCAATGATACGTCGCAATCCACGCTCATCAAGTCGCCCTCTACCTCCTTCAAGCAGTGTTCCCGTGATAGCACGCACCATGTTTCTTAAAAAACGGTCAGCAGTGATGGTAAAGAGATAGAGATCACCCCTCTTCTCCCATCGGGCTGTTGTGATCCTGCAGATGTTCGTCTTCACATCAGTATGCAATTTGCTGAAGCTGGTGAAATCGTCAAACTCTTTCAGCACCGCACACAATGCGTTCATTTTTTCCAGATCGGGCTGAAAGTGGACCCTGTAGGTCTGTTCGTGGAGAAAAGGATCTTTGCTTGTAATGAGATGATAGGTATAGGTGCGGGAAGTAGCGCTGAAGCGTGCATGGGCATCAGGTCTCACCTGCTGGATGGCTGTAATGGATATGTCTTTAGGGAGGAAGTTATTGAGTCTGTTCACAAGGTCAGCCGCCACAAAAGAGTCTCCCTCCCAATCGAAATGAGCAATCATCTTTCGTGCATGTACCCCTGCATCGGTTCTGCCAGCCCCTACAATCTCCACCTTCTCACGCATGATGGTGAATAAGGCATCCTGCATTACCTGCTGGACACTTAAACCATTGGGTTGAACTTGCCATCCCACATAATTCTTACCGTTGTAGGAGAGGGTGATGAAGTAACGGGCCATGCAACCAGGGGTTATCCGTTTAAATCTCTTAACCGAATCTGCGTGAGGACCTGCTTGGTATTCAGCGGAAAGTCACCATCTATCATCCAGGAGTAATAGCTTGGTTCTTTTTTGAGTATTTCCGACACCGACTTTCCACGGTGTTTACCGAAATTAAAAACCTCCACACCCTTGTCATTGAAGATGATTCTACCTGCAAAGTCAACGTTGTTGTTAAAGCTTGAATACTCTTTCGACAAGACCTCAATATTGTTGGGAAGATCAGGATAACGATCGAGCTGTGATTTCAACACCTCGTAGGTAGCGATGGCATCGGCTTCGGCAGAGTGGGCATTCTCGAGCTTCTTATCGCAATAAAAGGTGTATGCCGCTTCGAGGGTACGTTGTTCTTTTTTATGAAAGATGATCTGCACATCCACGAACTTACGTTTACTCATGTCGAAATCCACACCCGCACGAAGAAACTCCTCCGCCAGCAAAGGCACGTCGAAACGGCTCGAGTTGAATCCTGCCAGATCGCATCCTTCCAGATGATCGGCAAGTGAACGTGCCACCTGCTTAAAGGTGGGGCAATCTTTCACATCCTCGTCGGTGATACCATGAATGGCAGTAGACTGCGGTGGTATGGGCATCTCCGGGTTGATGCGGCGTGATTTGATCTCTTCTTTTCCATTGGGATGTACTTTCAGGAAAGATATCTCCACAATACGATCGTGCGTGATGTTGATGCCCGTAGTCTCCAGATCAAAAAAGACAAGGGGGTTTTTAAGGTTCAGTTGCATTACGGGTCAATTAATCATTCAACATCATTGGCATTAACAGCGTCAGCATATCTTCGTTGTCTTCCTTTTCCACAGGAAGGACCAGCCCTGCCCTTGAGGGATCGGAAAGTTCAATGCGTACATCGGAAGATGGTATGTTGTTGAGTATATCGATAAGAAAGGCAGCTTTAAACCCTATGTTCATCACATTCCCCTCGTAAGTGCAGGGGATCATCTCTTCCGCTGCTGTGAGGAAATCAATATCCTGTGCCGAGACCACGATCTTATCTTCCGACAGTTGTAGTTTTACCAGGCTGCTTGCCGGATTGGAAAAGACAGCGACACGTTTTAATGCATTCAACAGTGTCAACCGGTCGAGCACTAGCGTGTTGGGATTATTTTGCGGTATAACCGAGTTGTAGTTTGGATAACGTCCTTCCACGAAACGACACACCATCTTGTAATCAGACATGGTGATGTAAGCATTGTTCTCATCGAACCTGATTTCAACGCTGCCTGTCTCCTTTGGCAGTAGTGATTTCAACAGGTTAGCCGGTTTCTTGGGCAGGATGAATGATGAGCGTCCTTCACCCTTTGTTTCGGTAGTAGTTACACGCACAAGCTTATGACCGTCTGAAGCTACAAACGTAACATCATCGGCAGTGATATCAAAATAGATTCCGTTCATCACGGGGCGCAGTTCATCATCGGCAGTGGCAAAGACGGTTCTGTTGATCCCTGTGAAAAGGGTTTCCGCCTCAATATTCAGTGTGATGGATGAATCTTTCAGTTCCTTTGGTTCCGGGTACTCATCACCCTTCAATCCAACGAAATTATATTTCCCGTTATGGTAATAGATGTACACCTCGAGTGTTTCATCATTGATATCAAACGAAAGTGGCTGATCGGGCAATTCACGCAGCGGATCGAGCAGGTTCTTTGCGTTGATGGCCAGGCTTCCCTCACCCTCTGCGCTGCTCACCTCTACCAGCGTCTCGAGGCGTGTTTCACTGTCGGCAGCAGTCAGGGAGAGCATATTTCCTTTCAAGTCCAACAGGAAACAATCCAGGATGGGCAACGTATTTTTGGAGTTGATAACTCTGCTAATAGCCTGCAAATGATTCAACAGTGTGGCGCTTGATACTACAAATTTCATGATGATATTTTCTTTAATTAAGTTTATTATGCTGATGTTCGATTACAATTCATGCCGGGGTGAAAAACTTTGCATGGTTCTCTTTTCTTCATTTTTCTTAACGAACAATTCAATGAACAAATATATGAAATTATCTTGGAGCGAGGTCTCTTTTCTCAATAATTTTATCGACAGTTTTCAGCGCATTGTTAACAGTTGCCCGCATTTCACTTTTCCCTTTTCACTTTTACCTTTTATTTCTCGGATGATGTTCAATAATTTCCTGACGGAGGAAATGACGGTCGATATGGGTATATATTTCGGTGGTGGTAATCTTCTCATGTCCCAGCATCTCCTGTATCACACGTATGTTGGCACCTCTCTCCAGCAGGTGAGTAGCAAAAGAATGACGAAACACGTGGGGGCTGATTTTCTTTTGTAGTCCTATCGCTTCGGCATATTGTCTGATATAGTAGAAAACAGTCACACGTGAGATGGCTTTTCCCCGTGAACTGATAAAAAGAATATCTTCGTTTCCTTTTTTGATGGTGATCTGATTACGGTAGGGAAGCCAATTATTAATTTTTTGAATGGCTGTACCAGAAATAGGTACCAACCGTTGCTTACTGCCCTTCCCTTCCACGCGAATGAAACCCTCGTCGAGGAAGAGATCGGAAAAACGAAGGTTCGTCAGTTCCGTGATCCGTAAGCCGCAACTATAGAGTGTTTCAATGATGGCATAATTGCGTGTACCCTCAGGCGTTGAGAGATCGATGACATTCAGCAACGAATCAATCTCTTCTATCGTCAACACAACGGGGAGTTTCAATCCGATCTTAGGTGATTCCAGCAGTTCTGAGGGGTCATCCTCACGGAAATGATCCAGCAAAAGGTATCGAAAGAATGATTTGATCCCGGAGATGATGCGAGCGGTGGAACGAGGCGAGATATCTTTGTCATGCAACGCTGCAAGAAACTCCTCCAGGTCACTCTGCTGAATGGTGAATGAGGTGAGCTGACGTGCTTCCGTGAAGTGGATCAGTTTTTCCAGATCGGACATATATGCTTCAATCGTGTTGGTCGACAGACCTTTCTCAAGCAGCAGGTATCGTTTATACTTCTCAATTTCGGTATTGCGTGCCATTTCAATTGGGAGCGATCTCATTCCTAAGCGTGATAGCTTCAGCAACGCTTCTCTCTAACATCTCCAGCAGTCCGACCTCCTCTTCCACTGTCAATGGCTGTTCTTTTTCCAGTTGCACCAACAGGTCAATGATCGACGTATCCCGCATCATCAGATAGAGAGGCAGTATCTTGTGCGCGATGGAAGGAGTGCTCTTATACTCTTTCCGTGCAAATGCATCCTTTAAAAGGTGTATGTGGTCCGTTGTTTCCTTAATATAGGAATGTAAAATATTGGCAGAAGAGAAGTGATCATCCTTGACAAACTCAATCAATGCCTTCACACCTCTTACATCAGCTACAACAACAGGAGCCGATTGAAGATGCAGCACTGATTGATCGAGATCCTCCCTCTTATCACCCTTCACGTAGTGAGAAATAATTGCATACAACTGCCGGGAGGTAAATGGTTTGGTGAGAAAATCGGTAAATCCTTTCGCCTGGAGATCCGATCTGGAGAGATCCGACCTTGCTGAAAGCGCAATCACGGGCATCTTACTATTCAGATAGTCACTCCTCAATTTTCGAATAAGATCAACTCCTTTCAGGAAGGGCATCTGAAGATCGATAAAAATGATATCAAACGTATGCTCGTTTAAAAGCGTGAACACCTTCCCGGGATTGGCTTCAGTGACACATTTTATTTTCACTCTGCCAAGCATCTCTGAGGTCATCAACAATTGGGTGGGTTCATCATCCACCATCAACACGGACACGTCTGCAAGTGTTGATTCATCCACAGTAATACCGGTAAAATAATTCTCTTCATCCGTAGCAGGCTTGATCGGTAACTCAACAATAAATTCAGACCCTTTTTCCTTTTCGGAATGTAAACGAATCTCTCCCTTCAGCTGATCAATGAACCCTTTTGTGATCGCCAGCCCCAGCCCCGTTCCTTTCACAGGAGCATCATTGTCAGACTCGTTCGTCAGACGATGAAATTCACGGAAGATACTCTGTTGGTCCATAGCGGCTATTCCTGCCCCGGTGTCGGCCACAGTGAAGATCAACCGGTCACCGGCAGCAGCTGTTTCAACACTCGCCGTTATCTTAACCTCCCCTTTAGCAGTGTATTTTATCGCGTTGGAGATAATATTACTCAATACCTGTCTGATCACGTATGGATCACCATATCCGTACCACTCTGGTGGGAGGATGATATCGTCAATAAATTGAAGTCCTTTTTGGGATGCAAGGGGCTTGAAACTCGACACGGTTTCGTTCACGAGGTGGCTCACATTGAAATTGATCTCATTCATCTGCCAGTTTCCAGAATCAATCTTATGGTAATCGAGTAGCGTAGATACCAGTCGAAGGATATGTTCACCCGATTGCTTCATACTGCGCAGATAGAGCTCTCTCTTCTCCTGCTCTACACGGTCTTCCATCAGTTCGATATAGCCGAGAATGGAGCTCATGGGAGCTTTGATATCATGTGAGATCGTTAACATCAGCTTCTCTCGTGATACCAGTAAATCGGAAATCCTTTTGTTGGATGCCTCCAGTTCTCTTCTGTAACGCTGGCTTTTATTGATATCTATCAGAAAGAAAACACTGAAAATGAGCGCAATCAACATAGCCAGAGAGGAGACAAGAAGCATCGTGCGTTGTGACGTGGAGAGCGCATGTTCTTTATCGGTAATAAGTAGAAGTGACTTTCTCAGTTCCTCCTGCTCGATACCTTTCAGCAAGTCATCTATCCGGGCCGTAAGCATGCGGTTGGTATGACTTAGCTCACCCTGTCGTTGAATGAAAGTGAGTTGAAACTGGTTTTGACGTTCAAGATTCAATCTTTCAGCGTAGCGAATCTTATTGATGAGGGTATCGACCACAAGCTTGAACTCTTTTTCGGCCATGATCGATTTGCTTTCAATGACAATTGTTGAATCCTGCGAGGCAACAAAAACATTGCGCACACGATCCAGAAAACCTTTGCGCTCACCCCTCACAATGCTTGTATCACGCTGGTTTATGTCGGGTGCATTAAAATCTTTACTGATAAGATAATCGGAGATCTCCCTATTCAGTCCACGGGGTACAAAACTGCTCTCCACCCGACGTATAATTTCAGGTGCCTGACGAATGGAATCGAGCAGTATGGCCACCAGCTGCAGGTTCTCCTTCTTATCCTCTAACAAGGATTGAATCGTATCCAGTTTTGCAATCCTGGAGGTATCGGCGGTCAGCTCCTGCAAAGAAACGAGATGAGCGTTGATCACCGGGACGATGGAATCAAATTTAAGAAAGTACTGCTCTGCACTTTCAGCGGTAAACAGATTTTGATTACTCTCAATCTCGTAGAGCTTGGAGAGCGTGTTCCCTACGATCAGAAGCCCGGTCAGATCTTCATTCTTTATTCTGCTCTTGGAGAAGACCAACAGATTACTATAGAGCGCGAAAAGTCCGATGACAAGCACAGTCAATACCAGCAAATAACCTGCAATAACGATTAATTTTATCCTTGAGAATCTTTTTTTTTCCATGTCAGCAGCATGATCAAACCGTTTTTATGTCATCACGTTATATACCTTTATCTTATTGTATAATGTTTTTCGGTCTATGTTTAATATGGAGGCAGCCATTGTTTTGTTTCCACGCGCCAACGCTAGTGCCTCCATTATTTTTTCTTTCTCGTAATTCTCTTTTCGTAGTTTGTGGAGTGGACTTGCTAATATAGTTCGAGGCTCATTGTTGGTCTCTTTCCTGCCGAAAAGGTCAGGGATTATTCTTGCAGGTATCTGTTTCTCATCCGTAAGTAAAGCGGCCTTCATGATCATGTTTTTCAGTTCCTGGATGTTTCCGGGCCAGTCATACTCAATCAAATGCTCCAGCAGTGCCGGATCAAGACTTTCTATATCCTTATCTAAGGTGAAATTGGCAAATCGGAGGAAATAGGAGATAAAAGTGGCAATCACCTGCTGCTCATCTTTCAATGTGGGCAGCACCACACAATCCTTCTCAAGCAAATGAAACAGCTTGGGTATCAGCACTTTTTGCAAATCAGCCCCTTTTTTCTCCGTGCTGAGAATCACCTGTGTAAAGTCATCGTCTCTATTCTGTTTGGTGAGCATATTCATCAATTCATCCTGAAGATTGATATCAAGCTGATCAGCTTGTCGAATACTCAATACGCCTCCCTTAGCCTCCTTGAATCTCTGCATCAACAACGACACACTATCATCAGCGCTATCCTGCAGGTACCTGCTGTTTAATTTATGAAATGCATCGTCTACATCCACAATAACAAGAGGTTTACAGATATGAAATCCCTTCTCGTGTACATACTTGACACTGGAATTCTTACCTGTTCCTCTATCACCAATAATTAACAGATGATGCTTGAGCTCGGCAAAGTGATCGAGTTGAGACAACAGTTTAGAATACTCCTCGCCCGGAGGCATGATGAACTCATTACAAAACCTGTTTCTTTTTTGGCTGTTTCTCTGTATTTGAAAGGCTTCCTCAATTTTTCTGAAAAGTTGTTCCGGCTCAATCGGTTTTGAGATAAAATCAGCTGCACCCGATTTCATGGAAGCTACTGCTGACTCTATATCCGCAAAGCCGGTCATCATGATCACAAGTATGTCAGAATCAAATTTCTTCACCCATGATAGAAATGAAAACCCGTCTATACAGGGCATCTTGATGTCGGACAGGATGATGTCGAATGGTTGATCTTTCACCATCTGCTTGGCTGTGTTGACATCTGTTGCCGTTTCGACCTTGAAATCCCTTTTAATGAGCCACGATTTCAACATCAAACAGATGGTCAGATTATCATCGACTACGAGTATATTTTTGTTCATAATGGTAAATAAAGAATTAAATGTTGTACTAAGTACATTATTTTCATTCTTTGTTCTTTTCATTTTTCAATTCTTTTGGAATCACTATTGCTGCATACAACTGAAGGACAGCTCCAACAACCATCATCAGCACCCATTCATTGCGAGATCGAAACATCAGATAGGTGGCTGCGATCATAAACAGACAGGAAAAGAGCTGAATATTAAAGAGCCTTTTTCCGCGAATGCTCTTACCGGGGTAAGGAGTGGTAACCGTGATTATTGAGAACAGCGCCACGGCAATTGCCATTATCCATGGTGCCACATCAGGAGTGAACAGATAAAGCAGTGCCGATAACAATATCGAAACACCGGCGATTTGAAGTAGATAATTTTTTGTGTTAATCATCTCTAATTCACATTTATATTGGAAAATGTCAAACAAATTCCATTACCGGCATGCAACCGGGCATCAATTATACAAATATATGATTATTTTTCGACTTTCCGTAATTGAATGACTTCCTATAAGTCATCATAAACTGACCCTATTTTTGTTATTCAATAATAAACACATCCTCATTCTCTTTTTTCATCAGATAATTCTCACGGGCAAATTTTTCTAGATCATCATTATTGGATTGGAGTTCATTTAATTTCTTTTTATCCGTCTCCGTCTGTTGATGGTAAAATTCGATTTGTGATTCAAGCTCTTTTATCTGTGTATCAAACTGAATCCTTTTTGTGATACTGCTGTCACTTAAGAAAAACAACATCACAACCAGGAAAAGGAGGATGACCAGCTGATAGAAGGTGAACCCCATAATTCTCCTTGATGGCAATATCTTCACAATTCGTTTCATCTCTTCAGCTATATAATAGGTTGTGATTTTCATTACAAAAATAGGTTTTATTTTTCATTTATGCGGCCCATTTTAGAGAATTATACAAAACTAGACTGAGAATCACCCATCATGAAAATATCCGGGCTACTCTTTGTGCAGTTTAAACAAAAAAAAGTACCTTTACACTGATTTGTCTGATTTTTATTAATGGTTCACATTTTACCTCTATGAAGAAACTCTTTTTGACCACTATTTTAGTGCTTTTGAGCATCTCCTTCACTTATCCCTGTACAAATTTATTGGTAGGAAAAAAGGCATCCGTTGACGGATCCACACTTATTTCATATGCGGCTGACTCCTACGGATTATACGGAGAGCTGTACCACTGGCCGGCAAAGCAATACCGACCAGGTGAGCTGCTCAAGGTCTACGAATGGGATACGGGGAGGTATATGGGTGAAATTCCGCAGGCGATGCAGACTTACAACGTGATAGGCAACATGAACGAACATCAGCTTGCCATCGGTGAAACCACCTTCGGAGGGCGCAGCGAGCTGACCGATTCGACAGCGATCATGGATTATGGCAGCCTGATATATATAACACTGCAACGGGCAAAAAATGCACGTGAAGCCATCACCATCATGACCGGCCTGGTGAAGGAACATGGATATTACAGTTCAGGCGAATCGTTCTCCATTGCCGACCCCAATGAAGTATGGATCATGGAGATGATTGGCAAGGGTGCTGGCAACAAAGGAGCCGTTTGGGTTGCCGTGCGCATACCGGATGATTGTGTCTCAGCACATGCCAACCAGGCACGCATACAGCAGTTTCCTCTCAATGATCCTGACAATTGTCTATACTCTCCCGATGTGATCACGTTCGCACGCGACAAGGGATACTATGCAGGGGAAGATGCCGCGTTCAGCTTTGCACAGGCTTATGCCCCACTCGATTTCGGCGCATTACGTTTTTGCGAAGCACGTGTATGGTCCTTCTTCAACAAGGTGAACAAGGAGATGGGTGCGTTTATCACCTATGCGCAGGGTGTGACAACAGACCCTATGCCCCTCTATATTAAACCGGATAGAAAGCTGAGCGCGCAGGATATTCAGCAGATGATGCGTGATCATTATGAAGGTACCGAGCTGGACTGGCGTTTTGATGTGGGTGCCGGCCCGTTCAATTCGCCTTATCGCTGGTCACCCCTTACCTTCGAAGTAGATTCGGTGGAATATTGTAACGAGCGACCTATAGCCACGCAACAGACTGGATTCTCATTTGTGGCACAGATGCGCTCCTGGCTCCCCGACGTGATTGGAGGAATTCTATGGTTCGGGATAGATGATGCTGCCCAAACGGTCTATTATCCTATCTATAGCGGTCATGCCGAAGTACCTCACGAGATGGCACCGGGAAATGGTGATCTGCTCAATTTCTCATGGACATCCGCTTTCTGGATTCATAACTGGGTTTCCAATATGGTTTACACCCGCTACAGTGACATGAGCCATGACATGCAGCAGGTACAGTCACGACTCGAAGAGCAGTTTAAAACCTCTCAACCAGAAATTGAAAAAAAGGCGGTGGAATTATATCAGAGATCTCAGCCCGAGGCTGTTCTCTATCTCACGCACTATTCCAACAACCTGGTGAAAGAAGGAGTAGCAGCATGGAAGAAGCTGGGTGAATACCTTATGGTAAAATATATCGATGGTGTTATCAAGAAGGAAGAGAATGGTCAGTTCAAACGAAACCCGCACGGGTTACCTGCATTTCCAAACCGACCGGGATATTCAAATGAATACTACAAAAAGATAGTCGACCAGACAGGCGATAAATACAAAGTACAATCAGTGGAATAACAGAAAAAACAATATATCAACATGCAAGAAGAAACATTATTAGCGCAAGTCACCGACAGAGCAATGTTGTGGCTTAAAGGAAACTACGACGCAGCAACAAAGGATGAAGTGCAGCGTATGCTCGACAGCGATGATAAATCGAAACTTATCGATGCCTTCTATAAAGATCTCGAATTCGGTACGGGTGGACTGCGTGGCATCATGGGTGCCGGAAGCAATCGCATGAATAATTACACGGTAGGTGCAGCGACTCAGGGCCTCTCCAATTACCTGAAGGCAGAGTTTACCGGCCTGGACGAAATAAAGGTGGTGATTGGTCACGATTGCCGTAACAACAGTCGTCAATTTGCGGAGATATCGGCCGACATTTTTAGTGCCAACGGCATCAGAGTTTATCTTTTCGAAAATCTGCGCCCTACCCCCGAGGTATCGTATGCCATCAGGAAGCTGGGATGTCAGAGTGGTATCATGATCACTGCCTCCCACAACCCGAAAGAGTATAACGGTTACAAGGCTTACTGGAACGATGGCGCCCAGGTACTGGGACCACACGACAAGAACATCATTGCTGAAGTCAACCGCATCTCCACTGTGGATGATATTCGTTTTGAAGGAAACAAGGAGCTGATAGAGATCATCGGTAAAGATATGGACAAGGCTTTTATTGAAGAGGTCAGGAAGCTTGTCCTCTCTCCCGAAGCCATTGCCCGTCATCATGACATTCAAATGGTGTTCACCCCCATCCACGGTGCAAGCATCACCTTGGTGCCCGACGCGCTGAAAGCGGTGGGCTTCACCAACATCATCCGTGTGCCGGAACAGGATGTGATCAGCGGTGATTTTCCCACAGTCATCTCACCCAATCCGGAGGAACCGGCAGCACTCGACATGGCCATTAAAAAAGCGGTTGAGACAGGAGCTGAGTTGGTGATGGCCACAGACCCCGATGGTGACCGTATAGGTACGGCCATACGTGATGAGGAGGGCAACTTTATGCTGGTGAACGGTAACCAGACGATGTTGATCTATCTCTATTACCTGATGACCAAAAGGGCTGAGCTGGGACTCCTTACCGGGAAGGAATATGTGGTGAAAACTATCGTCACCACCGAACTGGTGAAAGATATTGCCATCAAAAACGGGATCGAGATCTTCGATTGTTACACCGGCTTTAAATGGATTGCCGACATCATCCGTAAGCATGAAGGGGTAAAAAAATATATCGGTGGCGGCGAAGAGAGCTATGGCTTTTTAGCCGGCGATTTTGTACGTGACAAGGATGCCGTATCGGCATGTACCCTATTTGCCGAGATTGCTGCCTGGGCTAAAGACAAGGGAAAGACAATGTATCAGCTGCTACAGGACATCTACCTGGAGTATGGCTATTCCAAAGAGGTGGGTATCTCCCTCGTGCGGAAAGGCAAAGAGGGAGCCGACGAGATTGAGGCGATGATGAAGAACTTCCGTACCAACCCGATGCAATCCATCGGGGGGTCACCTGTGACCTTTACCAAAGACTTTGCAAAACTGGAAGCGGTGGATTATGTACATAACGAGCGTGTAGCTATTGAGATGCCTACCACATCGAACGTTTTACAGTATTTTACCGAAGAAGGCACTAAATTGTCTATCCGTCCTTCAGGAACAGAACCCAAGATCAAGTTCTACATTGAAGTACGCAGTTCAGCAAAATCGCTTGAAGAATTAGCTCAGTCTGAGAATGAGGTCAACAGCAAGATCAACAGTATCCGGCAGGAACTGGGGATATAGGGTTCGTGGTTTCGACCTTACAAAGATAAAAAAATCTGATTACTAATAGCTTATAGCTTATTACTTATCGCTTATTACTGAAATAATTATGCGACGAAAACTAACAATAGCGCTGGTGGCGCACGATCATCGCAAAGCGGATATGGTTGAATGGGTGATTTTCAACTCCGATTTTCTCTCGGTGCATCATCTTGTATGTACAGGTACTACGGGAGGATTGGTACAGGAAGCCCTTCAGGGCGAGGGAGTAAATCCTGAAATCACACGGATGAATTCCGGTCCCATGGGGGGTGATGCCGAGATCGCGGCCATGGTAGTGCGTAAAGAGATTGATCTGGCGGTCTTCCTTATTGACGATCTGAATCCGCAACCCCATGAAGCGGATATCATGATGCTGCTGCGGCAGTGTAGGGTGCACAATGTCCCCATTGCCTGCAACCGCTACAGTGCCGACCTGATGATTACCAGCAACCTGTGGGATGATGAGAGTTATGTGCCCATGGCTCCAAAGTATGAGAAATTTGAGAGAACAATCATAAAGGCATGAGGATGAAAAAAGGAAGCCCCTCCATTTTAATATGGAGGGGCTTCCTTTTTAGTAGTATGAATCTGCTTATTCAATCACTTTAAGTTCCTCTACAATATGTGATGCCTTCATCACCTTGTCGATCGTATATAGCACGTAGCGTATATCCACGCTGATCATTCGCTGCATCTCCGGCTCAAAGAGGATGTCGCCGCTCAGCGACTCCCAGTTGCCGTCGAAGGCAAGGCCTACCAGTTCAGCCTTTCCATTGAAGACTGGACTACCTGAGTTACCGCCGGTGATGTCGTTGTTCGAAAGGAAGTTGACACGCAGCACACCCTTCTTGTCGCCATAGCGTCCGTAATCATTCGAGCGGATCTCATCCAGGATGTAGTCCTGTACATCGAACTCGGGATCACCCGGCTTCTGTTTCTCCATGATACCCTTAGAGGTGGTATAATAGTCGTACCAGACCGCATCGCGGGGAGCGTATCCTTTCACTGAGCCGTAACTCATCCGTTGTGTGAAATTGGCATCGGGATAGAATGTCTTGTCGGCATCCATCTCCATGAGAGCAGCCATCAGCTCACGTTCACCGCGGAGGACCTTCTCATAGGAGGAGATCATCTGTCCCGAGAGTTCATACCCCATATCGGTGGTGGAGAGTGCCAGCTTCATGGCCGGGTCTTTCGTCAGCAGCTGTGTGTCGGCATTTTTCAACAACTCCATCAATGTTTCCAGGGATGTGAACTGACTGTGTGAGAACAACCAGTCGGCATATTTCTCGTAATCACCACCAAACTCATCAATGATCTTCCTGTAAATGTCGGGATGATATTGTGCCGGCACTTTTTCAGCGTACAGTCGCATCAACACGGGCAGCACCTTCCTGTCCAGCATTGGCTCGTAGTTCTTGTACGCTTCTATCAGGCGATCATTGATAAATGCCTGCTTATCCTCCTCAGTACCTTCCGTATCGAAGCGGAGAATCGTGTTGGCAAAACGGATCAACTCAATACCGTTATTGAACGTCTCCAGAAAATAGTTGGTATATAGCGACATCTCATTTGATCCGGTGTAGGTATCTTTCAACAGGACAAGAGTACTGTCATACTTCATCTTATTGGCTGGGGTACGCTGTATCCACTGGTTTAATCGTTCTTCCAGCTGCTCTTTCTTTGCCAACACACCCAGGTTGGCGAGGGCCTCGTTCATTCCCATGGAGTTCTTCCAGTAGTTGGAGCTCCCGGCAAACTTGTTGGCATACTTGATGCGGATGGTATCATTTTGCGTCATGGCATCCCACCAGATCGCCTGCTTGGCACCACGGACTTCAATACGGGGTTTATTCTCCGATTCCATTCGCTGACGGATGCCCCATGAGGAGATGTAACGCTGTGTGCTGCCCGGGTAACCTATGGTCATGGCATAATCACCTTCCGTCACCCCTTCCAATGTTATCGGCACCACATACTTGGGTCGGTAGGGCCGATTACTCTGGCTGTAATTGGCCGGTTTGTTGTCCTTGCCGGCATAAACACGAAAAGAGGAGAAATCGCCCGTATGGCGTGGCCACATCCAGTTGTCGGTATCGCCACCAAACTTGCCCACCGAGGAGGGGGGAGCCACCACGAGACGTACATCACGAAAGAGGTCATAGAGTACCACGTAATATCTGTTACGGGAGTAGAAAGGTACCACCCGAGCAGAGGTAAATGGATCCTCCTCATATACTTTTATCAGCTCCTCGGAGATGGAATCGATCGCCAGTTCGCGCTGGATCTCACTCAGCACCAACGGTACCTGAGACAGTATCTGATCAGTCACGTCCTCCATCGATCGCAGGAATGAAACCGTCAACCCATCGGCATAGAGTTCATCGGCATTGTTTTTAGCAGCGAACCCATCCTTCAGATAGTCATGTTCCACGGCACTCAGCTTCTGTATGGCCCCATAACCACAATGATGATTGGTGAACACCAACCCCTTGTCAGAGACCACCACGCCGGTACACCCTCCCCCGAAGATCACCACCGCATCTTTGAGCGACGGTTTTTCCTCGTTGTATAGTTTGTTCATGGGAAAAGTAAACCCCAGCTCCTGCATACGGGATGCACTCTCCCTGTTAAGCTCTTTAAGGAGCCACATGCCTTCATCGCCTTTCGCGGTGATCGCCACAAAAAGTATTGCCAGCGATAAAAATAATTTTTTCATATAATGATGTTTAATAGTTGATATTCAGCGGTCAGTGGTCAGCGGTCAGTGGTCAGTTCTTAGTTCTTTATATATTTACCTATGAGCGGCAATTCCCGCAAAGGTAACTCCTTTTTTATAACCAGAAAAAGGTAAATGGCAATAAACAGGCTGTTGATGCCCAGACGGAGCCAGCTATTGCCGACATTCATATAGGTCAAGGTGATTCCTGCAAAGAGGATCATCGACCACAGGAAGAAGAACCCGGCCGACTTGAGATTGTAGGGGATGGGGTAGTTTTTCTGCCCCAGGTAATAGGAGATCAGCATCATCGCCAGGTTGGCGATGAACGAAGCCCAGGCACAGGCCATATAGCTGAAATGGGGTATAAACAGAATATTGACAGCTATGGTGATGATAAAGCCGAACATGGACATGTAGGCACCCCATCTGGTTTTATCCGTAAGCTTGTACCAGAGCGACAGATTGAAATAGACACCAAAGAAAAGCTCGCCCAGGAGGACAATAGGCACCACCTTCAGTCCCACATGATACTTCACCGGTATCAGGTATTTGATCAGGTCGATATAACCGGTGGTCAGAAGGAAGATGAGCAATCCAAAGATGATGAAATATTTGGTGGCATCACTGAACGACTGTCGGTCGCCGGCAGCCTCTTTATTTCTGGAGAAAATGAAAGGTTCAAACGCGTATCGAAACGCCTGCGTGAACATCACCATGATAATGGCGATCTTGAAGTTCTGACCATAGATACCCAGTTCAATAAAAGCATTTGCCCTATCGGGAAAGATCCAGGGAAAGATGATCTTGTCCACAGTCTGGTTCAGAATACCAGCGATACCGAGGATAAGAATCGGGAATGAGTATGACAACATCTTGCGCAGCAGCACCCTGTCGAAGGTGAAGCGTACCCTCAGCTCCGGCGAGACCATCAGCAACTGAATAATGGAGGCGGCAAGATTGGAGATAAGGATGTAATCCACTCCCCTACTGATATCGAACCAGGCAAAGGTGCCGGGAAATTTTGTCTGCAGCCATGGCGATGCCAGGAAGAAGAACAGGTTGAAGAGGATGGTCAGCAACACGTTCGTCATCTTTATCAGTGCGAACCGAACGGGTCTTTTCTTCAACCTGAGATTGGCAAAGGGGATGGCACCCAGCACATCAAAGCAGAGGATCATCACCAGCAGTGCCAGGTAGTGCGGCTTCATCTCCACACCGCCCAGTGCAAAAGCTACCTGTTTGAGTGAAACCATTGCCACAATAAAGAAGAGCAATGTGGTGGAGGCGATACTGATGAAGGTGGTGGAGAACACTTTGGCAGGATTGGACTCTTTATTGGCGTATCGGAAGAACCCTGTTTCCATGCCGTAAGTGAGGATCACCTGCAGCAGCGCCACCCACGCGTAAAAGTTGGTCAGCACCCCTATGTCGGAGATCTTTGGCAGTGCAAATGCCCAGTAGAGTGAGAGAAACCAGCTCAGCAGCTTCGGTAGCACACTTCCCATGCCGTAGAAAAAGGTCTCCTTTGCCAACGTTCTCATTCCACCTGCCATACTGTTGCTCTGTTTATTTTGAAGATGCCGTCAATGATACAGGTGCAAAAGTACAATTTTTCCGTAAAGGCGCTGCAAAAATGGGCATCATTATTTATCTTTAAGCATTCCTGTTGGCAGAATTTCGAAAAAAACCGTTTACTTTGCAGGTTGAAATAAATGAAAGGATAGAAATCAGCATTGAACGGCTCAATATCACTTTGGAGAGGGAGGTTGAGACATGCATATTTTTAATTATGGCACAACAGGAAGAGGTTTTTAAGAAACTGGTATCACATAGCAAAGAGTATGGGTATGTATTCCCGTCGAGTGAAATCTATGACGGCTTGGGAGCCGTGTATGATTACGGACAGATGGGTGTGGAGCTCAAAAACAATATCAAGAAATATTGGTGGGACAGTATGGTGCTGCTCCATGAGAACGTGGTGGGCATCGACTCGGCCATCTTCATGCACCCCACCATATGGAAGGCCTCCGGACATGTGGATGCCTTCAACGATCCGCTGATTGACAACAAGGAGAGCAAGAAGCGTTACCGTGCCGATGTACTTATCGAGGATTACCTTGCCAAACAGGACGATAAGATAGAGAAAGAGGTGGAGAAAGCGGCCAAGCGTTTTGGAGATTCTTTCAATGCGCAGCTGTTCCGTGATACCAACCCCCGTGTGGTGGAATACCGGCAGAAGAGGGAGGAGGTCCATGCCCGTTTTGCAAAAGCGCTCAACGACGAGAACCTGGAGGAGCTCAGGCAGATCATTGTCGATTGTGAGATCGTCTGTCCTATCAGCGGCACTCGCAACTGGACGGAAGTGCGTCAGTTCAACCTGATGTTCTCCACCGAGATGGGTTCCACCTCCGATGGCGCCATGAAGATATATCTTCGTCCCGAGACGGCACAGGGTATCTTCGTCAACTTCCTCAACGTGCAGAAGACAGGAAGGATGAAGATCCCTTTTGGCATTGCCCAGATAGGCAAGGCATTTCGCAACGAGATCGTGGCACGTCAGTTCATCTTCCGCATGCGTGAGTTCGAACAGATGGAGATGCAGTTCTTCATCGCGCCGGGTGAAGAACTGAAATGGTTTGAACACTGGAAATCATTCCGCATGAGATGGCACCAGGCACTTGGCTTTGGTGCGCACAAATATCGTTTTCACGATCACGACAAGCTGGCGCACTATGCGAATGCAGCGACAGACATTGAGTTTGAGATGCCTTTCGGCTTCAAGGAGGTGGAGGGGATCCATTCACGTACCGACTTCGACCTGAGCCAGCATGAGCAATTCTCCGGTAAAAAGTTGCAATACTTCGATCCGGAACTGAACAAGTCTTACATCCCTTTCGTAGTAGAAACATCTATCGGCGTGGACCGCATGTTTCTCTCCGTGCTGGCCGCCTCCTATTGCGAGGAGCTTCTCGCCGATGGTGAAACACGCGTATTGTTGAAACTACCCCCTGCCCTCGCTCCGGTGAAGCTGGCCATCCTGCCGCTGGTGAAGAAGGACGGACTGCCGGAGAAAGCAAGAGAGATTATGGATGAGCTGAAGTACAGCTTTGCCTGCCAGTACGATGAGAAAGACAGCATCGGCAAGCGCTACAGGCGTCAGGATGCCATTGGCACACCCTTCTGTGCGACCATCGATCATCAGACACTGGAAGATAACACAGCGACTATTCGTTACCGTGATACGATGGAGCAGGAAAGGGTTTCCATCGATGCATTACAACAAACTATCGCAGAGAAAACAGATATGAAAAATCTGCTAAAACAAATAGCTATTTAAAATGAAGAAATTAAACTTATCCATTTTCCTCATCATGAGTGTCGCCATTCTTTTTTCGTCGTGCGACAAGACCGAGACATTCGACGACAAGTGGAAGCTGGACAACGAGGCCCAGTTCACAGCAACAGCTGCCAACACGACATATACAAAAATTAATTCCCAATCGGGAAATGGATATATCCTCTACAAGGAGATCAAATCGGGAGAGGGTGCAACACCCTATTTCACCGATAAGGTGAAGGTGCTCTACACAGGATGGTATAAAAGTATCTGGTCTAAGCCCGATACCTATACCGACGAAAAGGGAAATACCATCTATAACAAGGTGATCTTTGATACCACAAACAATAACAATATTGCCAGGACATTTGCGGTAAATGGTGTGGTGGATGGTTTCTCAACAGCATTACAACATATGCAGGTGGGTGATAAATGGGAGGTGTGGATCCCATGGAAGCTGGGATACGGTGAAGCGGGCAACAGCAGCATCAAGGGTTATACGACGCTGGTTTTTGAGATTGAACTGGTGGCAATCGTAGAATAAAACACGAATAGACTACAAACCCAGTAGAAACTGTTCAATAGCCTCTCTCACCTGTGGACGCGTGCCACTGAACTTGTTCACCATCACGGTGAATGCATATTTTTTTCTACCGTCGATGAGATAACCCGAATAACACTGTACCCCACCAATGCTGCCGCTCTTGGCGGCTATTTTGCCACTCAGCCTTGTATCCTTCAGAAATGATTTGAGCGTCCCTTCCTGCCCTGCCTTCGGTAGAGAATTGAAGAAAACGGCTGACTTATCACTCCTGCTATGCATGTACACCAGCAGATCGGTCAGAAACTGCGGACTCATCGCGTTCTGGGGAGCCAGGCCACTGCCGTCGTGCAAACGCAGTGATGTGGCAGCTATACCCCTGCTCTGCCAGAAATCAGCGACATAGCTCACACCAGCCTCTAACGCATCTTCGTAGATATCGCTCTTGCTCTTTCTCCCAATGGTGCGAATGAGATGCTCCGCATAGTGGTTGTTGCTCTCCACATTCACCTCGCGGATGATCTCTTTCAAAGGAGGAGAAACATAGGTACAGAGCACCTTTCCAACGCGGTATCGATCTGACCTCACTGAACTGCAATAGTTTGATAGATAGTCACCACGTGCTGTCTCCACTTTGCCTATCTTCAATCCCGCACTTTTGAGATAACCGGCCAGTGTCTCACCCAGCAACAATCCCGGGTCGGGGATGTCCCCCATAATGCTGAACTCCTTTCTTCCGGCAGGGATATTACCTCGGACCTCCCTCTGGTTGGAAAAAGGGATCCCGTAAATATAGCCATTATCGCGCCCCGTGGTGTTCAGGGTGACCGCATTTTGAAAGGTCAGCTTCTTCATCTCCGGCTCGGTACGTATGATCTTCGGACAGTTGTTTACATTGGTCGTATTGAAAAACAGCTTGTAACTGTTGTCAAAGATGCTGATGCCATAGGCACCTGCGGCATAGTAGTTTCCCATATCAATCCAAGTCCACTCGGGTGATATTCCATCATAACCAAAGAGGTTATCCACCACATAGAGTGTATACTCCCTGTCGGAAGGAACTGCTTTCCTGAGGGCATCGGTCACAGTGACAAAGAAGGTGTTGACCTGGTCGTTGAAGGCTTCGCTTCCCAGGGTAGGATCACCAGACCCGATGATCAGTATGCGTGTGGGATCATCGGCATCGAGAGCCACATCCGTCTTATAGCGGTAATTTTCACCCAATGCCTCCACCGCTGTAGCTGTGGTAATCAGTTTCAATATCGATGCGGGGGTGAGCGATAATTCCTGGTTATGCGACACAATTTGCCGGCCGGTCTCCAGATCGACCACCGAAATGCCTACAGAGGCATGCCTCAGTGCCGGATGTGTGATGAAACGCTGCAGTGCAGTCTGTGTAAATGCGTAGTTGACAAACAGTAAAAGTATGAAGAGCAAGAGACTCTTTTTCGATTGCCCTGATGATTTCGATGTTCGTTTCATATGAGTTACTATTTATGCGATGCAGGATCATGATTGACTTGGCCTAAGCCAGCAGTATTCATACAAAATTAAAAAATTGTAGTGAAAAATGGAGCTGCATCTGTTCCTTTTATTGCGGCAAGATACGAAATCATTTTGAACCAATCAATCAATCTGTCGCTGCTGAAAAACATGATTCGATTGTCCGCTTTATAGGAAGAAAAGAGGAAGGGTGACTTCCTCTTTTCCTGTAACAGTGTCGAATTCATAACGCCGTAAACTGTCTCACGGCGGAAGTGGGCTTTGCCGCCCTCATACCCGAGATCACATGATGGTATCTTCGTCCCAAACTGGCGTTCCAGAAGTCGGAATAGTTCACAAACTTGCTACTGGAGTTCATCACCTGTAAATCACCGGTATCATTTCCACTGGCATCGATCACTTTTATCTTATAATCCAACCGTGCCGTTCCCGCTGAAACGGCTACACTCTTATGTACAATCACAGGCACCCAGCCTGTCGTTTCACCGAACAAAACAGGAGTTCCCACATTGGTCCATGCGCTTTTACGGATCACGTTACCTTTAGCATCATACTCAATCGGATACTGATACTGATATTGTAGTTTAAGAGCTGTTGGCTCTCCCTCCTTCTCAAAGAGGAAATTATAAAACTTGATCCATGCCGTCGTATCTGAATATTCAGTGGTATTGGTCTCGTA
>CAYUQE010000022.1:0-22696 GCA_964446805.1 uncultured Proteiniphilum sp.
ACGCATCGTGATAAAAGATCAGGGTGCGTTGCTCTTTTTTGGCTTTGTCCAGAAAACGTTTTTTCTCTTCCATGGCGACGGCTACACTGTTGTCATAGGCAGAGAGCCAGCTTAGTGACAGGTTGAGTGAGGTGGGCACCACATCACCCGGATAGGCATAGTTGCCCTCCTCGGTATCGAACAGTACCACGATCTGTCCGGAGGTATGACCATCATAAAGTTCAAGCCTTACATGCTCATCAAGTTGCATATCATTGAGCACGAACTGGAGCTGACCCGCATCATATACCGGTTCAATATTCTCGGCGAAAAACGACCCTTTTTCGAATAGCGACGGGTTCCTATAGTTCTTCCATTGTGCAAGGCTCACATGATAGGTGGCATTGGGGTAGGTGGGTACTGCCTCGTGCTGCTCGTTGAAAACAGTACTTCCCCCGCAATGATCGAAATGGAGATGGGTGAGAATCACATCGGTCACCTCCTCGGGGGTATAACCGATCTTGCGGATCTCCTCCACAATTGACTTTTGTTTGTAAGGCTGATAAAATTTTAATCGTGCATCGTGCTTGTCTCCCAGACCGGCATCCACGAGGATACGTCTCTCATCGGTCTCGATAAAAAGGCAGCGTAGCGACATCTCACACATGTTCCTTTCATCCACCTTGTATTTGGCCGACCAATATTTTTTCGGTACCGGACCAAACATCACGCCACCATCACCCAGAAAATAACCTGATTCAATAATATGATACTTGAGCATAAATTCGTACTTTTGTGGCAAATTTAGTGAAAGTTTCGGGAAATCAGCATACGCTTATCACAACTCATGACAATGAAGATCCCCATTAAACAAGATAATATCGCCGAATACCTGCTCTTCATGTGGCAGACAGAAGATATTTTACGGGCATATGAACTTGACCTCGATAAGATAGAGCAATCGATTATCAATACTGCTTATCAGACGGAGGAAGAGAGGAAAAAAGCACGAGACTGGTACGAAGGGTTGATCCTGATGATGAAAGCAGAAGGCCTTCAAAAAGAGGGACATCTGCAAATTAATAAAAATATAGTGATCGATCTCACAGATGTGCATTTGCGCTTATTGAAAGATCCGAGAGAGTCTGAGTATATTGGTACATACTACCATACACTTCCTCAAATTATCGCTTTGAGGGCCAGATCGGGCAACGAGAAAGTTACTGAACTGGAGACATGCTTCACGGCACTTTACGGTTATCTGCTGCTGAAGCTTCAGAAGCGTGAGATCTCGGTTGAAACGCAGACAGCAGTCTCACAAATCACCGCATTGTTACGCCTTCTATCCATCAAATACAAGACGATTGACAATGAAGATCCGGGATTTAAAAATTAAAAAATAAAAGTGCAGTATCATTACCAGTAAACAATACGTCAAATGGCAATATTTACAGGATTTAGTAAGGTGCTGGGTGGAATAGAGAAAGAGACACCGAAACAGCACTATTTTTATGGTCTGGTACAGAAGAATGTGCTGATAACAGGTGCCAACGGACAACTGGGAAGTGAACTGAAAGCATTGACCGGCCGCCTTCATCTGCCTTTCAGATTTCTGTTTACCGACGCCGATGAGCTGGATATCACCGACAGGCAGCAGATCGTTTCCTATGTGAACGGTTCTCAGATAGACTATATTGTTAATTGTGCAGCCTACACGGCTGTAGATAAAGCAGAAGAGGATATTGAAAAAACATTTGCGGTGAATGCAACGGCGGTGGAGCATATTGCCCGGGTGGCAGGAGAGTTTGGTGTGAAAGTGATTCATATCTCCACCGATTTTGTTTTCGATGGAAAATCATCCGTTCCCTACAATGAGAAAATGACGGCTACACCTGTGTCTATATACGGTAAATCGAAGTTAAAGGGTGAGGAAGCGTTAAAGGAACATGCCGGTGACTGGATCATTCTGCGTACTTCATGGCTCTATTCTGAATATGGATCGAATTTTGTGAAGACCATGATGAGGTTGATGAACGAAAGAGAGCAGCTCACCATCGTGAACGACCAGAGGGGTACACCTACCTACGCGGCCGATCTGGCAGAGATGATACTGCACATGCTGCAGGATGCCGAGGAGAACGAATGGAAGAGTGGGGTCTATCATTTCTCAAACACGGGGGAAACTACCTGGTTCGGCTTTGCTCAGGAGGTGAGCAGACTGGCGGGATTGGAGAGATGTGAATTGATTCCGATCAAAACCGAAGAGTACCATTCGGTGGCAGTGCGTCCAGCTTACAGCGTGTTGGACCTCTCCAAAATCTGCCATACATTTAATGTTGTGATACCTCCATGGGAGGAGGCGCTCAACAGATGTATAAGAAAATTAAAGCAGAAGAAATAAGAAATTAAAGCAGATAGCTGAAAGTTCAATAAAATATGACATTAAAACAAGAGATAGACCGAAGACGTACCTTTGCCATCATCAGCCACCCCGATGCGGGGAAGACCACCTTGACAGAGAAACTGCTGCTCTTTGGTGGTGCCATTCACGTGGCGGGAGCCGTGAAATCGAACAAAATCAAGAAGACGGCCACCTCCGACTGGATGGAGATTGAAAAACAACGTGGGATATCGGTTGCCACATCTGTGATGGGATTCGAGTATGATGATCACAAGATCAACATCCTTGATACCCCGGGTCACCAGGATTTTGCCGAAGATACATTCCGCACACTCACGGCAGTGGACAGTGTGATTATCGTGGTGGATGTGGCGAAAGGCGTGGAGGCACAGACACGGAAGCTGATGGAGGTATGCCGCATGCGTCATACACCGGTGATGATTTTCGTGAACAAGATGGACCGTGAGGGGAAGGATCCATTCGATATCCTCGATGAACTCGAAGAGGAGCTGCAGATCGCTGTCCGCCCCCTGAGCTGGCCTATCGATATGGGAGATCGCTTTCGCGGAGTCTTCAACCTGTTTCAACAGAGCCTCGATCTCTATCAACCCAGCAAGCAGGTTGTAACTAAATCGGTCCATCTAAATATTCAATCACCGGAGTTGGAGCAACATATCGGCAACAGCTTATCGAAGCGATTGCGTGATGATGTGGAGCTGCTTACCGAAGTCTATCCCGCATTTCAACGTGACGAGTATCTTGCCGGCAGGCTGGCACCGGTATTCTTTGGATCGGCATTGAATAATTTCGGGGTGAAGGAGCTGCTCGACTGCTTCGTGGAGATCGCACCCTCACCCAGGCAAGTGCAGGCCGAGGAGCGACTGGTGGATCCTTACGAAGAGGCGTTCACTGGCTTTATCTTCAAGATTCATGCGAACATGGATCCCAATCACCGCTCTTGTATTGCCTTCGTGAAAGTATGCTCAGGTAAGTTTGAAAGAAATGTCAACTACAAGCACGTAAGGTATAACAGGATGATGAAATTCTCATCACCCACAGCATTTATGGCGCAGAAGAAGGAGATCATGGATGAGGCCTATGCCGGTGACATCGTTGGTCTGCCTGATAATGGCAATTTCAAAATCGGGGATACCCTTACATCGGGTGAAGAGTTGCATTTCAAGGGACTGCCCAGCTTCTCGCCGGAGATGTTCAAGTATATCGAGAATGCCGATCCGATGAAATCGAAACAGCTGCAAAAAGGGGTGGAGCAGCTCATGGACGAGGGTGTAGCGCAGCTCTTCACCAACCAGTTTAACGGGCGAAGAATCATCGGAACAGTGGGGCAGCTTCAGTTCGAGGTGATACAGTACCGTCTGCTGCATGAGTATGGAGCACAATGTCGCTGGGATCCGATCAACCTTTACAAGGCATGTTGGGTTGAAAGTGCTGATGCGAAGCAACTGGCCGATTTCAAGAAACGGAAGTATCAATATATGGCACACGACAAGGAGGGAAGAGATGTCTTCCTTGCTGAGTCAAGCTACATCCTGATGATGGCACAACAGGACTTTAAAAATATACGCTTCCACTTCAACTCAGAGTTCTAATCTGATAACCCTGTCTCCGATAAACGGAGGTGGGATTTATTTTTTTTTATTAGTGTTTATCTCTTCTCGTTATCCTGTGAATCCTTGGCCAGATGCAGGGTCATTTGCGGGAAGGGTATATTGAGGCCCTCAGCATTCAGTGCTTCATAAGTCTGTTCGTTCAGATCGAATGTCACCGGCCAGTAATCACCCGCCAGTGTCCATACCCTCAGCACAAAATCAATCGAGCTGTCGTTCATCTTCACCATGCGCGAGAAGGGAGCAGGCTCGTCCAGCACCTGAGGGTGTTTTTCCGCAATATCGAGCAACAGTCTCTTTACCTGCTCCACGTCCGATCCGTAATCCACATTCACGGTAAGGTCCACACGGCGTGTTGCCTGCGTACTGTAGTTGGTGATATTGCCCGTAGATAGAGGTCCATTGGGAATATGAATGGTTTTATTTTCAGGTGTGAGGAGGGTGGTGTAGAGGATACCTATCGACTGGACTGTGCCTCCCACGCCCTGTGCCTCAATATAGTTCCCTCCTCTGAAAGGTTTGTTTAAAAGCAACATCACCCCACCAGCAAAATTGGCAAGGTTGTCTTTTACCGCCAGGCCCACCGCCAGGCCCACCGACCCTATCAGTGCCGCAATGGAGACGGTTTTAGTGCCTACAATATTGATGATAAGCATGATAAGTATAGCAAAGAGGGTAATGTTGAAGATGTTCATCAGAAAGCTCCTTAATGCAATGTCTTCCACTCTTTTTACCATCACCCTGTCTGACAAACGTATCAGACGATGGATCATCCATTTTCCCATGTAAAAAATCAGCAATGCCACCAGTAGCTTACCCATGAAGTCGATACTGCCGGTAATAAACTGATTGAACAGCTCATCAAAGCGACCTGATTTGATTAACTCAGCGGTGGAGGCATTCACCACCGTTTCGGGGGACAAGATGTTGGCCGTTTCCAGTTTGAAGAGGAGCGATCCTGATGGCATGTTGTTTTTTTCTTAATTAAGTGTTTGTGGCTGCAAAGATAAATAAATTTGATTAAATTTGCCATTTGCATCTCTATGTTACCGTATCATCTATGAGATATTATTTTTCGTTACTTGTTTTGTTGATCCTTTCTTCCCATACACTGTGGGGACAAAGTTACAAGGAGTGGGTGGATCGATCAGCCAGCTATATTGAGATCGACAGGCTTGACAGTGCTGCGTTTGCATTACAGAAAGCAATGTCGTTGGATCCGGTGAATGAGAATAACCCGGTCCTTTTGCTGAATCTGGGGATACTTCAACGTCAGCTGGGGCTGTTTGATGATGCATTCATATCGCTCACTGCCTCTCTTGGTAACAACCCCATCCCTGATGTGGTGCTTCACAGGAGGGCCTCCCTTTTGAGTGATATGGGACGCTTCGATGAAGCGATGGAGGACTACAGTTCTCTTATACGCCTGTACCATGGCGATGTGGAAGCCTACTACCGTAGAGGAGTCCTTTACCTGGAGAAAAATGATCGTGCAAGCGCAGAAGCTGATTTCAAAAAGGCCAATGAGATCGATCCGGGCAATATGTTTACTAAACTAAGTAATGCATTGATATTCAAACTAGATGACAATTGGATTGCTGCCGAGATGATCTATTCAGCACTTATTCAATCGACCACTACGCCCGATCCCAGTTTTTACATGAATCGTGCCGAGTGTTATGTAAACAGTGATCAGGTCTTCAAAGCATCGGCCGACCTGAGGGTAGTCGAAACATCCCAGCGGGACAATCCCTACTTTTATTTCCTGCGTGGACGGGTGCGGTATGCACAATATGACAAGATTGCTGCCAGAGCGGATTTTAATAAAGCAAAAGAGATGGGTTATGACCTTCCCATCATTGATGAATGGTTGAAGAAAACAGAAAAATAATTGATTTGTAACTATAAAATAATTGAATAAATATGAAACGAAAAGTAGCTTATTTGGTGTTATTCCTGTTGTTGGTTGGTTATACTGCTGTCTCACATGCACAAGAGGCAAACAAGTTATCAAAGAAAGAGAAACAGGAAGGTTGGGAACGCTTATTTAATGGTAAAGACTTCTCGGGGTGGAGACAATACAACGGCACAGAGATGCCTAAAAATTGGGAGATAGAAGAGGGTGCCATGAAGGTGGTTCCGGCCAATCCTTCACGATTGGGTCAAGGTGCCGGTGGTGATATTATCTTCGCCGGAAAAAAATACGCTGATTTCGAACTCTCTCTTGACTGGAAAGCGGGTGATCAGGCTAATTCGGGTATTTTCTACTATGTGCACGAACTCCCCGGCAAACCGATCTATTATGCAGCCCCTGAGATTCAGGTGCTCGACAACGAAAATGCCAGTGATAATAAAGTGGAGAGTCATCTGGCCGGTTCATTGTACGATATGATCGCTGCCGATCGTACAACCGTTCATCCTGCCGGTCAATGGAACAACATTGTTGTGCGCGTTAAAGGTGGGAAGGTGACTCACACGCAAAACGGTCAGAAAGTGGTTGAATATACACTTTGGACAAAGGAGTGGGATGACCTGGTGCAGAACAGCAAGTTTAAGAGCTTCCCCGGCTTTACAGAAGGCATTGCGCACGATGGATACATCGGTCTTCAGGACCATGGCTATACTGTATGGTTTCGCAATGTGAAGATCAGAGCACTTTAAACGAGCATGTAAACTATTTAACGTAAGTAGTGATAATAGCGAGTTCCACACACCATAATGAGAAAAATAAAATCATCGTATGAAATGGATCAACAGAAACGATAGTGAAGCCAATTATGAGGATCGTAGAGGCAAGGGCAGAGGGAAGAGAAATGCCGCTGTAGGTGGTCTCGGGGCAATCGTGATTGCCGTTATCGCGCTGCTACTGGGACAAAATCCATTTCAGGCAGTAGAGATGGTGAATAGTATTGCACCCGGACAATCGACCGAGGTGGTTGATCCAACCAGGGTTAAAGAAAACGAAGACCTTAAAGTATTCACCCTGGGGGTGTTCAACAGTGCAAACGATGTGTGGGATGAGATATTCAGCAAACAGATGAAGCAAAATTATCAGCGACCCACCTTGGTGACGTTTACCGACGAGACTGTCTCGGAATGTGGAGGTGCTTCGGCTGCCGTAGGCCCTTTTTATTGTCCCGCTGATCAAAAGATGTATATCGATCTCAACTTTTTTCATCAGCTGCGGTCGGAGTTCGGTGCCAGAGGTGACCTGGCAATGGCTTATGTCACAGCACACGAGGTGGGACACCACGTACAGAAATTGCTGGGGATCATTGACCAGATGAATCAAAACAGAGGACGTATCAGCGAAGCGGATTATAATAAACTGAACGTGAAGCTTGAACTACAGGCTGATTTCCTGGCAGGTGTCTGGGTCTATCATGCACAGCGATTACATATCATTCAGCTCGAGGCGGGTGATCTGGAGTCGGCCATCAGTGCCACTACCGCTGTGGGCGATGATACCATTCAAAAGAAATCGAGGGGTTACACTGTTCCCGATTCATTCACTCACGGTACTTCAGCACAACGTACCTACTGGTTCAGAAAAGGCATGGAGTCGGGTGATATTCGTCAGGGGGATACCTTCAATGATCCCTCATTAAGATAGGAAGAGGAAAGGAAAAAAAGATGTACACCCGGCGAGAATCGAACTCGCATCGTCGGAACCGGAATCCGATATTCTATCCATTGAACTACGGGTGCATGGCTTTCATCATCTGAAGGAGGCATCCTTCCACCTCAGCTTGATTGAATCACTTTTCAGATAAGGTTGAATCTCAGCTGCCTGCTTGTCGGTGAGAGGTTCTCTGTAATTGAGTCTCAACGTTAAGAGGCTGTCACCGTCACTGAATTCAGCCGAAATCGGATAAATGTCCAGCAAAGATACGTCATATTTATAATTTTCCGCCTCTTTATGGGAAGATTCGATAAAATATTCTGCTGTGGGCAGCGGCATGAACCGTTCCTGTGCCAGTTTCATCCACTTGGTGCTATAGAAGGAGATGTTACTGTCACATATATCTCCACAAACAGTTTTAATCACGCAGATGATCACTGAGTCCGGAGTTACCGGCAGCATCTTTAATTGTGTTGTTCCGACAGCAGAGGTACGTATCTGCAGAAAATCGTTACTTTGCCTTATTTTTTGAATCTCCCCCATCGTATAAGGAATCACCGTGGTGCCTGTATCAAGCAG
Source organism: uncultured Proteiniphilum sp. (assembly GCA_964446805.1). Taxonomy (GTDB): domain Bacteria; phylum Bacteroidota; class Bacteroidia; order Bacteroidales; family Dysgonomonadaceae; genus Proteiniphilum. Next base: position 8,210 of record CAYUQE010000022.1, read on the forward strand.
CAACATTGTTTTGTTGTTTTCCGACACCCCCGGAAGCAATAGGGAGGGCATTGTCCTGAACAGATCGCCTATTGTTTGACCGTAGCTGCACATGGAGAGGAAGAGGAACAGGAAAAGGATATTTCTTTGCATATGATTCGTTTTTTTCTTTAGGCACACTTATTTTGAAAGAATCCCTATCTGAGTCATTTCTACCACTGGTTTACCGCCGTCGACCCCATTTACCGTTTCTAATTGGATGAAACGGGCATCGACCGTCTCGCCTAAATAAACCTGCTGAGGAACGGGATTGTTTTTGATGTTACTGAACTCCCCCCTCCATCCTTCACTCCATGTGATACCATCACTGCTCACACGGAACGTATAGCTATACAACGATTCTCTTCCCTTATCGGGACTATAGGTAAAGCCTTTGATCGGATAGAGCTGACCCAGGTCAACCGTGAGTGGTTTATCATTGGTTCGCTCCCATCTTTCGGAGGAGATATCCGACAGACGAATCTCTTTACGGTCACCTTCCAATGAAGGTGCAAAGTAGGCACCTACCATACTGATGTGGGCAATATCTCGTGTATCCACTACAGTGATCCGCAACTTTGCAGGTGTTGTCTCCGCAAATCGCAACAGTCGTTTATAACCGATGGTGGTGCCCTCTGTCAGGAAAACCCATTCATCGTTTACAAAGCCTTCCACTTTAAATTGCTCTACCCTTTGTCCTTTCCGGATATCTTCCTGCAGCATCACCGTGTTGATGTTCTCTCCGGGTATCAGGTTGTATTCTTTTGATGCTCCTGAACGCGCTTTCCAGAGTATGGCTCCATCCGTGATCTTGTCGTTCCTGAAGGTGTTGGAAATGTAGGCGCCGAACTGTCTGAGACGTTCCACATCCACCTCATGCAATCTGCCCCGTTTGTCGGGAGGAATGTTTAAAAGAAGTACTGAATTCATCCCTACCGATTGATAGTAGATGTCCACTAGCTCCCGCACTGTTTTTACCTGTTCATCCTGTTCGGGATGGTAAAACCAACCCGGACGAATGGATACATCTACCTCGGAAGGATACCAGTATACCGTTTTTGAATCAATAATCAACGCACGACTACCCAGTTCACTCGAAACAGGGGAGATGTTTAACCTTTTATTCTCTATAGTGACAGCCTCATTGATGTCCGGCTGAAGCGGCGTGACACTCCACTCCGTCTCTCGTCCCAGACCCTGTTCGTTGCCAACCCATCGCACATCATCACCCATGATTGCTTTTACTGCGTTCGGCTGAAGGCTGTCAATGACATGATAAAAGCGCGCCCAGTCATATTCCTGCACTTTGCCATTCGGTCCCTCTCCATTGGCACCGTCAAACCATACCTCATCCACATCACCATAATTGGTGAGCAATTCGGTAAGTTGATTGACAAACAGTTGATTGTATTTCGGTGAGTCACCATAACTCGCGGCATTCCTGTCCCAGGGTGAGAGGTAAACCCCAAACTTCATATTGCTTTTATCACATGCTTCCTTCACTTCTCTTACAATATCACCCTGTCCGTTACGCCATGCTGATGCCGCCACTGAATGCGTTGTAGTTTGCGTGGGCCAGAGACAGAACCCATCATGATGCTTTGCTGTGAGGATGAGCATCTTGAACCCTGCTTCCTGTAGTGAGGTAACCCACTGCTCGGCATTGAAGTCGGTCGGGTTGAACAGGAGAGGATCCTCCGAGCCATTACCCCATTCACGGCCTGTGAAGGTGTTGATGCCAAAATGAATGAAAGCCGTAAGCTCCAGTTGCTGCCATTCATACTGGCGTTGCGTGGGTACCACATACGCAGCCAACTTTATCTTCTGATCGGAAGTAAGTATATCAGGATACGTCAGTTCCTTTTCGAAATAGGTGTTGGCTCGCTGGTTGCATCCCGTAAGGAATGCAACTGTGAGTATCGACAGGGTAAAAAAAAGTTTTCTCATCTCAATTCTCTTTGAATTTAGTCCTGAGCAAAGTTACTATTTTTGATGCAATATCAAACAAAAAAAGCCACCCCTTTTGGGGATGGCTGGAACCGATAAAGTGTCGCTTCTCTTATTAATTTGTTAAAGCGGCAGCTTCTTCTACTACCTGGCTCAATGTGTCAGCAGCAGCAGCTTCAGCTTGTTCAATAGCCATTTGAATGCTATCTGCCTGTGCTTTTGCGATGCTGTCTAATTTAGCTACCTGAGCAAGACTGTCGAGTCTGGCTTTTTCAGCTTTCACCTGAGCATTGTTGCAAGAAACTAAACCTAAAGTTGCAATAGTAGCAACTAATAACAATACTTTTTTCATTCTTTAGTAATTTTAAACGATAAATAAATTTGTTTATATAAAAACGATACAAAGTTACATCAAAAACATGTTATGCAGCAGGTTTCTTTGAAATATTATAGTTAAATGATGTTAAGTATTTGATGCTCACGAATAATTTTAACTGAATTTATAAAGAGAAACTGGTTTTTATGCGATTTCAGGCAGGTGGATGCTTCTTCAACGATGCAAGGAGAGTTGTTTTGCGTTGAAATGGTACTTCCACAAAGGGACAATAAAACCGAATATAGTTGACCTTGTCTGTAAAACTAACTGTAGAGAAAACGTTTAATACTCTTCTTGGGTGTCTTTTCAAATTCTTTGTCCACAATCTCTATCGATTGGATTCTCTCGTATTGAGCCACTGTTTTATTGAGGTTTCCCTTATTTTCCTGCATTATCTCATCAAGCATCTCCCGGGTGATATTATTGGCATTCACAGCAGCCATATCAGGATATACAAGCGCCATCAACTTGTATTCCCTTAGAACAACCACACTCTCGGCAATGTAGGGCAAGTTGTTCAATCGTGATTCGATCTCTTCGGGATAGACATTCTGTCCATTTGCTGCCAGCAGCATATTTTTTATACGCCCTTTAATGAACAGTCGTCTTCCAATTAATATGCCCGAGTCACCGGTTTTTAACCAGCCATCCTCAGTGAATGCATCTTCCGTCGCTTCCGGGTTCTTGTAGTAACCCTTCATCACATTTTCCCCTCGTACCTGAATCTCTCCTGGAATGTTCTTTGGATCTCCCGAATCGATGCGGGCTTCCATGATCTTATCCAGTACTGAGCCACACGAGGTGGGTACAAAGGTATCATGGTGCTCATAGGAAATGAGTGGAGCACACTCCGTCATTCCATAACCCACGGTAAAAGGGAATTTCATTCTGTGAAAAAATGCTTCAACCTCCGCGTTTAATGCGGCACCACCTATGATCACCTCTCTGAAATTACCACCCAACGAATCAATCAGCGATTTTCTTATGCGGGATAAAATAAGGTGGTTGATGCCGGGTACTTTGAGAAGCATCTTCACAATCGGTTTCTCAATCACAGGTAGAATTTTTTTCTTATAGATCTTTTCAAAAATAAGGGGAACAGTGAAGATCAGATGGGGCTTTATCTCCTTGAGTGCAGTGACCAGGTTCTGTGGTGTGGGGATGGTACCCAATAAGGTAATATGCACACCCGTTGCCAATGCATAAAGAAAATCGAAAGTACACCCATAGACATGCGCCAGGGGTAAAAATGCCAGATTTCTTTCTCCGCGAAACAGAAGATTTAATCGCTGGCCATAGATAATGTTACCGGCAAGATTATTGGCCATGATCATCACACCTTTACTAAATCCGGTTGTCCCGGAGGTGTAGTTGATGCAGACGACCTCTTCATTACTCACTACGGCATAGCGGATATCCTCCGTTGAGAATCCGTCATGGTAGTGTTGCTGGAATCTTTCTGCCAGTTTGTTCAACCGCTCTGCTACATGCTCATCTTCGCTTTTCAGTAGTGAAAATGAGGGTATCTCAATCACAGGAATTTTAATCTGCTCATTATCAAGCGAACTCCAGAGTGACTCACTTGCAAAGAGCAGTTTCGAATCGGAATGGGTGATAATTTGCGCAATACTCACCGGATTGAATTCATGCAGTATGGGTACAATCACGGCTCCATAGGTGATCGTGGCCATAAATACCACGCACCAGGAGGAATGATTCTTGCCTATAAGTGAAACCTTATCCCCTTTTTGAATTTCTAGCTCACTAAACAGAAGGTGCAATTCCGCGATCTTTTCGGCTAATTCACCATAGGTGTAGGATGTGTCTCCTTTATAATCGGTTAACGCTGGCAAATCCCAGTTCTTTTTAAAACTCTCTTCGTATAGTTGAATGAAATTTTCTTGAATCATAATTGCACATATTAGTGATATATGTGCAAAAATAACACCTTAATATTGATTCACAAAGAAAATAGGGCAATATATAGGAGTAAAGTTGTAATTTTGTGGTTTCAAGATTTCCAATAATTTTAAAACGTCGTAGAAATCCACCATCACAGCCGTTTTTGGGATAGCGACCGAATGCATATGATCGATCAAACAATCTTTAAAAATAAAACAGCCGCTTATTTTACGTTAGGCTGCAAGTTGAATTTTGCAGAAACATCAGCTATAGGAAGACAGCTCCTGCATGCAGGGGTGACCCGTACACGAAGAGGGCAACAGGCCGATATTTGTGTGATTAACACCTGTTCGGTGACGGAACTGGCTGACAAGAAAGGACGTCAGACCATCAGGAAGGTGATTCAGGATCATCCCGACGCGTTTATTGTGGTAACCGGGTGTTATGCCCAATTGAAACCTGATGATGTGGCAGGTATCGACGGTGTGGACCTGGTACTCGGTGCAGAGCAGAAGCTGGATGTGGTGAAGTACCTTGATGACCTGCATAAAAAGGAAAAGGGAGAGGTGATTACCTCGAAAACACATCGCATCCGTTCGTTTGTTCCTTCGGTATCTGCTGACGACCGTACTCGTTATTTTCTTAAAGTACAGGATGGATGTGATTATTTCTGTTCTTTTTGTACTATTCCCTTTGCCCGCGGACGCAGTCGTAACGGTTCCATTGCCGATCTGGTACGTCAGGCTGAGCAGGTGGTGGAGGAGGGGGGCAGGGAGATCGTACTTACCGGTGTGAATATCGGTGATTTTGGCCATTCCACCAAAGAGAGATTCATTGACCTCATCACCGCACTCGATCAAGTTGAAGGGATAGCGCGTTATCGTATCTCCTCCATTGAACCCAACCTACTCTCGGATGAGATTATTGACTTTGTGGCTGCGTCGAAGCGTTTTGCCCCTCATTTTCACATGCCGCTGCAGGCAGGGAGTGATGCGGTGCTCAAGCTGATGAAACGACGCTATGATACGGCATTGTTTCGTCATAAGGTGGAAAAGATTAAAACAGTGCTTCCGCATGCTTTTATTGGTGTGGATGTGATTGTGGGTGTACGGGGTGAAACGGATGCCTACTATGATGAGAGCAAGGCTTTCATTCAGTCGCTCGCTATTTCTCAACTGCATGTGTTCACCTATTCGGAACGACCGGGAACACAGGCACTACAGATAGACCATGTGGTAGATCCGAAAACGAAACATGCGCGCAGCAAGGCATTGCTCGATATCTCCGACGACAAACTGCTCCGGTTCTACGAGACACAAAAGGGAACAGCCAGGAAAGTATTGTTTGAACATACTAAACGGGGTGATCAAATGCACGGGTTCACCGAAAATTATGTAAAATTGTGCGCCGATTACGATCAGTCGATTGTTAATGTACTATCGGATGTGACAGTTGGTGTGTATGATGAGGAGGAAATGTCCATGAAAGCTGTTTTTTAATGGGTGGTCACAGGGAGAAAAGCATGGTATATTATTTATTGTATGGAGTATTGTATCTCCATGCACTCTTGCCTTTTCAGTTATTATACGTGATGTCTGATATCCTGTATTGGTTCGCCTACTATCTCGTGAGATACAGGAGGGTACATGTAAGGAGAAATCTGACAAATGCATTCCCCCATAAAACAGCAACGGAGATCGGCAAGATTGAAAAAGCCTACTACCACCATCTCTGTGATTATTTCGTTGAGTCGGTGAAGACACTTCATATGTCAGAAAAAGAGGCGCTTGAACGAATGAAGTTCGAGCATGTAGAGATTATTGAGCAATGGACCAACGAAGGGAAATCATGTATGTTATGCCTGGGGCATTATGCCAATTGGGAATGGGTCACCTCCATTGGGCTGCATCTTTCACCAAAGGCGGAACTAGGGCTTGTTTACAAGAGACTCCATTCAAAGGCTTTCGATCTGCTCTACCTTAAGATCCGTAATCACTTTGGTGCAGAACCTATTGAGATGAAAAGTGCATTCCGAAAGATGATCCGACTTAAGGGTGAAGGCAAGACGATGACGGTAGGTTTTCTTGCCGATCAGCGACCCTCCAGAAAACAGGATCAGTACTGGACCACCTTCCTCAATCAGGATACGCCTGTACAGACCGGAATGGGCAAGATTGGTGCTCACTTGGCGATGCCGGTAGCTTACCTCGACATCACCAAAGTGAAACGGGGTTATTATATAGGGATAATTGAGGTTTTGTCGGCCGACGCCAGCAAGGAGCCGGAGTATGGCATCATGGAGCGTTATATGCGAAAACTGGAAGAGACCGTCTTAAAGGAGCCGGCCTATTACCTATGGTCACATAACCGCTGGAAGTTTAAGAAACCTGTGGGTGTATAATTCTTTTTTTATTTTCAAAGCTGAGAAGAAATGGTAAAAACATCGGTGGTTATATTGAACTGGAACGGGAGAAAATTGCTTGAACAGTTTCTCCCTTCAGTGGTTGAGCACTCTCTAAGCGATACGTGCAGCGTGGTCGTTGCCGACAACGCCTCGACTGATGATTCCATCGCCTTTCTGAAAAATGATTACCCCTACCTGCCATTGATCATTCTCGATAAAAACTACGGGTTTGCCGACGGGTACAATAAAGCGTTGCAGCAGGTATCATCGGAATATGTAGTTTTATTGAACTCAGACGTGGAGACAACGCCCCAATGGCTACAAACACTGATCACATTCATGGATTCTCATCCTGAGGTGGCTGCCGTGCAACCTAAGATCCGCTCTTTCCATGAGAAGCAAAGGTTTGAGTATGCCGGTGCTGCGGGGGGCTTTCTTGATCGTTACGGTTATCCATTTTGTAGAGGCCGAATACTGGGGGTGGTAGAAGAAGACAAGGGGCAGTATGATAGGCCGATACCTCTTTTTTGGGCAACAGGTGCCTGTCTCTGTATACGAAAGAAGGAGTTTACCGAAGCAGGGGGATTGGATCCGCGTTTCTTTGCACATATGGAAGAGATTGATCTATGCTGGCGGTTAAATGCGCGTGGACGTAAAGTGATGTGCGTACCTGCATCGGTTGTTTATCATGTGGGAGGGGCATCACTGAGTAAGGATAACCCGAGAAAAGTGTATCTCAACTTCCGCAATAACCTGTTGATGCTCCATAAGAACCTGCCACAATCGGTCTATCATTCAACTTTTCTGATACGTTATCTTTTTGATGCGCTGGCTTATCTGCACCTGTTGCTCCAGGGTGACTGGAAGGGGGCAGCTGCTGTATTGGAAGCTCACCGTGATTTCCTGAAGATGCGCTCATCCTTTCATTCACTCCGGCATGAAAATATGCGTAAAATGAGCGTGAAACATATTCCAGTGCAATACCGAAAAAGTATTTTACTACGTTACTATCTGAGGGGGAAGAGAACCTATGATGCAATGATCGGGACTGAGCAAATGTTCACTCAAAATGGAAGCTCAACGTAATCATTCGTTGCGTTGCCTTTGACAGGGATTGTGCATATTTTTGAAGTGATGTATCTTTCAGATCGGAGCGTTCCTTTTCCAGTATATCAATCAAACCGAAACTGAACTTCAACTCTGGCGCTATTTTAAATAACGGCAGATAAAAATCGCACCCTACACCAACCTCAATACCCGCATCATAAGGTTTCAACAGAACGGTCCTGTTTTTCCGGGAGGCCAGCTCCATGCTCCCGTAACCTCCCAGAAGTGCATAGGGCCTGAAGTTGTTGTATCTCTCACCCGAGATCTTGATATGCAGCGGCAGCATGAGATAGTTGTTTCGGATGCGTGCGGCATATGTTTCACCCGATGTTTGCTCCCTGAATAGAAAGTGCTTGTCACCAAGGTAGAGCGTTGGTATGGCACGCACGTTCATGTATCTGCTCAAATAAAGATCGCTGATTATTCCCACAGTAAAGCCGGGTGAATAATGAGGGATCTCGGAAAACCAAACCTCGCCATTCTCATTCACATATCCCGATTGTGTAAGGATGAGATCCTGGGTATGCAAGCCAAGGGTGAACCCGAGGTGGAACAACCGGTAATCGGCATAGGGCTGGTGTTGCAGCTTACGTTCCTGACCCGAGATTTGTGCTGAAAAACAAAACAGCAATAGAAGCAGATAGGTTGTTCTTTTACGCATTCATTGTTTAAACGCAGTTGATCAACAGATATTGTCTCGCCCGATGGATAAAGATAGGTGAAAACAATTGTTTATTCATAAAAAACTTTTTACCTTTGCATCAACAAAAATCCCATTTACATTAACTAACTTATTATTCATTATGGCTTACGTAATTAGTGAAGATTGCATTGCATGCGGAACTTGTATCGACGAATGTCCTGTTGATGCCATATCGGAAGGTGATATCTATGTGATTGATCCCGATGTATGTACTGACTGTGGTACATGCGCAGAAGTATGCCCCACCGAAGCAATCCATCCAGAATAAATGAAACTGGCATTATGGAATAAAAAAAGCTGGACAATCACTGTTCAGCTTTTTTTATTGACAGGTACAAAAAAAACGCCTCAAGAAGAGACGTTTTTTAATCATCATGTAACGATCTTTTAACCGTTTACTTTTGCCATGTGAGCCACCAGATCAAGCACCTTGTTGGAATAACCCCATTCGTTGTCATACCAGCTGATTACTTTCACGAAGGTAGGGCTTAACTGGATACCTGCCTTCTCGTCGAAAACAGAGGTACGTGCTTCGCCGATGAAATCGCTCGATACCACATCTTCGTTGGTATATCCGAGGATACCTTTCAGTTCGCCTTCGGAAGCTTCCTTCATCGCTGCACAAATCTCTTCATAGGTGGTCTCTTTTGCCAGACGTACGGTGAGGTCAACCACAGAGACATTGAGTGTGGGTACACGCAACGACATACCGGTAAGTTTGCCATTCAGCTCGGGGATCACCTTACCCACTGCTTTGGCAGCTCCGGTAGAGGAGGGAATGATATTGGCTGAGGCTGCGCGGCCACCTCTCCAGTCTTTAGCGGAGGGACCATCTACAGTCTTTTGTGTAGCTGTAGTGGAGTGCACGGTAGTCATTAATCCTTCGAGTACGCCGAACTTGTCATTCAGTACCTTGGTGACAGGAGCAAGACAGTTGGTGGTACAAGAAGCGTTGGAGACGAATTGTTCGCCTTTGGTATAGGTCTTTTCGTTCACACCCATCACGTACATACGTGTGTCATCCTTTGAGGGTGCAGACATCACCACATATTTGGCACCTGCATCGATATGTAACTGTGCTTTATCTTTCGAGAGGAACAAACCTGTAGATTCAACTACATATTCTGCACCCACGGCATCCCATTTCAAATCAGCCGGGTTTCTTTCAGCACTTACACGGATGGTGTTTCCATTTACCACCAGGTTCCCATCTTTCACTTCCACCGATCCCTTGAACTGTCCATGGATAGTGTCATATTTTAACATATAAGCGATGTAATCCACATCGAGCAAGTCGTTGATACCCACCACCTGAATATCATCTCTGTTTTGAGCTGCACGGAAGACCAAACGTCCGATGCGACCGAATCCGTTAATACCTACTTTAATCATACCTTATTGAATTTTATTATTAAAAGTGTTCTGTCTCTTTCTTGTCGAAATAGTTCCCGCTATGACGATAAGCGCACTTACTTATCCCTATGTTCCTATTAGCATGTCGAAAACGATCCCAAAAACCATCTTTTTAAATGAGTTGCAAAAATACAAAATCTTTTCTTTTTAACGAAATTATTTGTATCAAAAAACCGTAATTTTTTGGTTTTGAGATAGACAAATGCCCAGATCTGACAGGAAAAAGGTGCGGTGATCCATGCAACTAGAATGCATCCGCTAAGAAAAAGTTGATAAGTTTACCCGCCGGATTTTTTTTCTGTAATATAAATCAATTAATTGGAATCAAAACAATGGAAAATATCCGGAAAAAAAACGTATTATTGTACAAATTTAGATGTAAGCAAAATTATTTATCATAAGATTTATGGCGAAAATCAATGTTTCTGTTATAAAAGTGCGTATTAGGGGAAGACTTATGGTAAAAGAGGAGACCCGTAACTTTTATAACGGTATCTTCATCGATTTGGGCGAGTTGATCATGTTTACCGGTAACGTGATTAAACAGATGTTCCATCCACCCTTTGAGCATCGTGAATTGGTCAAGCACGGCTTTTTGCTGGGTAATAAGTCATTTGCACTGGTGGTGGTCACCGGTTTTATCATGGGACTGGTACTTACCATGCAGATGAATCCTATTCTTGCCGACTTTGGTGCACAGACACTTCTGCCAGGAGTGATTGCCGTGTCGATGATACGTGAGCTGGGACCTGTGATCACTGGACTGATATGTGCGGGTAAGATAAGCTCGGGTATAGGAGCCGAGATTGCCGCAATGCGGGTAACGGAACAGATCGATGCGATGGAGGTCTCCGGCACACGTCCCCTGAGTTTCGTTGTTGCTTCACGCGTCTTGGCCACCACGCTGGTTGTTCCGCTACTCGTGTTATTTGCTGATGCCTTTAGTCTTTTCGGCGCCTTTCTCGCAGTGAACATATTCGAAGATACATCTGTTACACTCTTCGTGAATCGATCATTTTCATTGCTTGGTTTTATCGACCTGTTTCCATCCACGTTAAAGACAGTATTGTTCGGTTTTTTTATCGGTCTGATCGGTTGCTATAAAGGATATACCGCGGGCAGGGGCACCGAATCAGTGGGAAAGGCAGCCAACTCAGCCGTGGTTGCATCATCATTAACCATTTTCGTGATTGATTTGGTCTTTGTATTAATCACCAGCATTCTGTAAATCGATATGGATAGAGAGAAAGTGATCATTGTGGATAATTTGTATAAGTCCTTTAAGGATAATCATATCTTGCGCGGTATCGATCTGACGCTTCACAAGGGCGAAAACCTGGGGATTGTGGGCAAATCGGGTATCGGCAAATCGGTACTTACAAAATGTATTGTCAGACTGATTGAACCTGATGCGGGTGACATAGACGTGTTGGGAACAAACGTACTTGCCTGTGACGATGGTGAGTTGAATGAGGTGAGGAAGAAGGTAGGTTATCTCTTTCAGGGAGGGGCATTGTACGATTCTATGAGTGTACGTGAAAATCTCTCATTTCCCATTCGTAGGACACAATTCAGGGATAAGGAACATGATACGGAGGAGTTGATTGAACGATCGCTCAGAAGTGTGGGGCTGTTGGATTCCATTGATAGCATGCCATCGGAGTTATCGGGGGGGATGAAAAAGAGAATTGCATTGGCCAGGACATTGATCCTGAATCCGGGAATCATTCTTTATGATGAACCTACCACGGGGCTTGACGCGGTGACATCGGGAGAGATCAGTGAGTTGATGCTGAAAATTCGCGAAGAGTATAATACCGCTTCCATTATTATTACGCACGATATGAAGTGTGCCAAGATTGCTACCGACAGCATCAAAATTATGAGTGAAGGAATATTCAAAGTAGAAGGAACGTACGATGAGTTAAGTCGTAGCGATGAAAAGGAGATACGTGATTATTTTATTTAGCAAACAGGATTAAAGATGAAAAGAACAAAGAAGGCATTAAGGCTGGGTATTTTTATGGCTTCAGCTCTCATATTGTTTATCGTGGCGGTATATCTGATAGGAAGCAAACAGAATCTCTTCTCGTCAAACACCGAAGTACATGCTTCGTTCAAGGATATCAGGGGTTTGATGTCGGGTAACATCGTCCGTTTTGCCGGAATCAACATCGGCTCAGTGAATGATATCCGAATAGTGGCTGATTCTTCAGTGATCGTGACCATGACGATAAGGGACGCCTACACCGATTTTATTTACAAGAACTCTGCTGTTCAGATAGGGCAGGAGGGTTTAATGGGAGGGAAGATCGTACTTATTTCCAGCGGTGATCCTGCAACCGGTAAAGTGGAGGATGGCGACTATCTACCGGTTGCCGATGGGCTGGATATTCAGGCAATGATTGCTCAGGCCACAGAGATGCTTGATGAAGCAAAGGGTACTGTTGCCAACTTGCGCTCTATCACCGGAAAGGTTGATTCAGGCGATGGGGATATAGGACGCCTGTTGAACGAGAATTACCTTACTGATGCCTTGGAAACAGCCACCAGCAGCTTGAATGCATCCCTTTCTGAGCTGAATCAGATTACTGCAAAGATTAACAATGGAAAGGGTGATTTAGGCAAATTGGTCAATGACGATTCAATGACCACGGAAATGAATAAAATCATGGCCAACTTAACATCTACAACCGCTAAGGCCGACTCACTGGTGAGTCAGCTTCACCAGACCTCCTATTCAATAAATCATGGTGAGGGAGTGCTTCCACGCCTTCTTAACGACAAGCAGATGGGATTGAATGTAGATACTGCCATTGCCAAGGTGGATCAGGGAGTAGTGAAGATCACCAAGGCAGCAGAAACGATCTCTAACAGCTGGATATTCAGAATCTTTTCCAAGAAAAAAGTTAAAGACAAAGAAGTGGAAGAGGTAACTCATGAATTTAAAGTGAATCCGGGTGATACCATTATCATACCTTCAAGTGAAAACAATATGCCTGAAGTGCACGAAAACAGGTAGATATCTTATCTTGTATTTAATTAAAACTTAAGAAAACAACGATAACTTAAACAATTTGTTCCTTAGGGATGTTATCAAAGGAGAATTACATCGTATTTCATTTTATAACATTTAAAATATCATTGTCATGGGAATTTTATCATGGATTTTATTAGGTTTGATAGCCGGTGCCATCGCGAAGGCTATTCGTCCGGGAACAGATCCCGGGGGTTGGTTGGTGACAATCTTAATTGGTATTGTTGGTGCATTTGTTGGCGGATGGATTGGCTCTTATCTAGGATGGGGCACGGTGGATGAATTTAGCTTCAGAACGCTTCTTCTTGCCATTGGAGGCTCTTTCCTTGTGCTTGTGATCTATGCAGCTTTACGAAGGAAACACTGAAAAAGGAATTGATTGTATCAGAAAGAGGGTGAATCACATTGTGATTACACCCTCTTATCGTTTCACAGCCTATATACATTTCATTGATTTCGTAAGATCTCTGGCTATCACTGATTCAAAGAAAATCAACTGGATGATTTATTACCCGTTAATGATTTCCCCGCCGTTGGGATGGAGACACTGGCCGCTCATGTAACTGGCGTCCTGCGAAGCCAGGAAAAGAAAACAGGGGGCTACTTCATTGGGCTCTCCCGCTCTGCCCAGGGGTGTGTCGCTGCCAAATTCCGATACTCTTTTCTTGTCGAATGAGGATGCAATAAGAGGTGTCCATATGGGACCCGGCGCAACGGCGTTCACGCGTATGTTTTTATGAGCCAGGCTTTGCGCCAGACTGCGTGTGAAACCCATTATGGCTCCTTTGGTGGCTGCATAATCGATCAGTTTCCCGCTTCCGCGATAAGCGGTAACAGAAGTGGTATTCACAATAGCACTTCCTTCCTTCATATGAGGAAGTGCAAATTTTGTTACCCAAAAATAGGAGAAAACGTTGGTGTAAAAGGTTCGTGTAAGCTGCTCTGTAGAGATATCTTCCAGTCGTTCACTTTCCCAATGCAAAGCAGCATTGTTAATCAGAATATCCAGTCTTGAGAACCTGTGGATTGTTCTCTCCACTGCTTTTTTGCAATTACTCTCTTTGGAGAGGTCTCCTTTGATGAGCAAACATTGCCGGCCCATTTTTTCAATCTCTTTCTGTGTTGTTTTCGCATCTTCGGTCTCGCTTAGATAGGCAATGGAGATATCTGCCCCATGAGATGCGAAGAGCAGCGCGGTGGCTTTTCCTATGCCGCTGTCCCCACCCGTGATGAGTGCCACCTTGCCTTTTAATTTATCGTTACTTTCAATGGGGTCACTCTTGGGTTCGGGTTTCATTTTATTTTCTTTACCAGGTCTTTTTTGACTCTGTTTTGGACGTATTTGTTGCGTATCTTTATTTTTCATTTTGTTTGATTTTTATGTGTTCCTCAATGTAAACATTGAAAAAAGCGAAAATATTTACCATTCATTTCGAATTCAAATAAGAGATTTTGGCATCCTCATACCTATCGGTTTCTTCCTATCCTTATCGTCTGTATATCAAAAAGAGAGTGTAATCGCCCGGCGATACACCCTCCATTAAAAAAATAACCGTGCAGCGTTATTCCGCTTTTGCTTC
>CAYUQE010000023.1:0-20648 GCA_964446805.1 uncultured Proteiniphilum sp.
CGCAGGACCTTTTAACTCAAATGTACTCAAAACTTTATTAAGAGAAATAGGAATGGCTGCTTTTATTTTTAGGATTTGTTTAACTTCGTTTCTCCAGCCTGCACTGACGGGTTAGTTGAAGTTAAAGCGCACACTTATTCCGGCACTGGTGTTGGCGGTGGGGTATGCGGTGGATGAAACCAGGGGCTTGTTGATGATCTTGTCGAAGAAAGCGCGCAGGGTGAGTGCCCTGCTCATGGCATAATCGGCCGTGAAGCGGAGGGTAGTGGTACTGATGCCGCTGGTAGCCTGGGTGAGGCCCTCCTCAATCTTTCTTATCAGTGCCTCAGTCTGTTTGGTTGAGAGATCTACCCTGAGCTGCAGGTCGTTGTTGAAGGTGGTGGTGGGGGGGAGTGTCCCTACCATCTCGCTATCTCTTTCCCGCGTTGTGCTACGGCTTCTTTTCTCGATGGTGTTGGAGCCAAAGCCGATGATGCGGTTAAAGTGGGCAATGCGGTAACCCATGCCCAGCACGAAATCATTGTCGTTCATCTCCACGATCTGGCGGGAGGATATGTTAAGGTTGAGTGCCCTTGTCCTGTTGATGCGGAAGGTGAGGTTCATGTTGTTGTGGAGTGTGCCGCGCAGTTCCACGAGGGGATTGAAGCTCTCCATGATGCTCACCGTGGCGATGTCGAAGGGTGAGGAGGGGAGAGGGGCCCCCGACACCACATCACGGATAAAGCCCAGGTCACTCCCGTCATTGAGAGGGATCCAGCTCAGGTGGGAGCTAAATGATCCCACCCTGTACTGGGAAATGTAGCTATGGCTGATCATGAACGACTGAAATGGCTGTTGCAGTAGGGGTGCGATGGTTACCATGTTGAGCGAGAGCTCCCAGTTGGGTAGCATGGCGGCGAGGGCGGGGAAGGGTGTGAGGGCGATGGTGCCGGCATCACTGCCGCTGTAGGCTGCCAGGAAGGAGGGTATCAACACCTCGGCCGTGTGGATGCCCACGTCGCCCGTGGTGGGGCTGAAAGGTTGACCGCTCAGGCTGCTGCCTTTCAGAAATCCCCCGGAGGGATAATGTGTCTCGCTGTACGCTGCTCTCACCCGTGTTGCGATCACTCCCCTGTTGGAGCGAAACCGTTCAAATGCGGGCGAGTGGTAGCCGTTGTCTGCCCTCCCTCTTTCAAAGGCCGACCTGATGGAGAGGATGCTCATCGCGAAGCTCCCTCCCCTGATCTCAGGCATTCCCTCCACCATGTACTGATAGGCTGTGCGTTGATTCTCTTCGTAGAGCGCATTGAGTGCAATCCTTATGCCCGGGAAGGGTTCCAGGGTGGCATCCAGTCGCAGGTTAGCCGTCTTGTTCCAGAGAGCCGGTCTGATATTGTGTGGGTTGATCACCAACCGGTTGTGCGCCAGTGACTCCCTGATAAAACGTTCACCGCCCTCAAGGCCAAATGCGAACCCCAACCCGGGGAGGAGCCCCGCTGGCGAACGCTGCTGGCCGAAGAGATCACCAATCATCGGCTCATAACCAGGCAGATCGGTACGTGTCTTGTATCCTATATTCAGGTTGAGCTGCCGTAGCATCATCACTGCCCGGGCTATGTAGTGCACCATCTCCGTTCCTGCATGTCTGGTGGACGGATCACCCTGTGGTGTGCTCACGCCACTGTTGAAGCGGCTGTTGACTTGCTGCAGGATGGGTATCTTATTGTAGAGCGACACCAGGTTAAAGCGGCTGTTCAATGTCAGTGAGAGGTCGTTCTGCAGGATGTTGCCTATCGTCTCATCACTGATGAGTGCACCCCGCTCCCAGCGGTAGCGTGCGTTGTAGGCCGCGCTCGAGGTGACCCAGTCCAGCAGGGGTATCTGAGCGAAGGGAAGGGTATAGGTGACATCGGCTGTCTGCTCATAATTGAGTGGCTTGCCCAGGTCACGCAAGCTGATCATTACCGAATCTTTCCATACCTCATAATCGCTCCGGTTGATCTCTTTGTTCACCTGCAGGTAGGGTTCCTCAATCTCGGCAACGGTGCCCGTGCGGAACGAGCTCCTCATGTTCCCGGTCAGGTTCCAGGTAATCTGCAGTTCGCGCTCCCAGAAGAAGTTACGGCTGTAGGAGAGATAGTGACGTTGAGTTCCGGTGATGCCCTGTGCCAGGGCGTTCAGGTCGCGCAGTTGCGTCTCCCCATAGTTGCGTATCAGGTTGCTGTGGATGGCGATATTGTCGGGCAGGTAGTTGATTTTCAGCGACTGCAGCAGCTTAGTCCATCCACTCTTCCTCCTGTTTTGGAAGGGATCCCACGATTCTACCGCCGGCGAGTAGGAGTAGTCGGCCTGCAGCCTGAAATCTTTTATGGTGGCATACTCGGTGTCGGGACTATGGTGACTGCTTACGTTGGACCTGTAGCCGAAGCTGAAGTTGGCAGGATCGTACGGCATCGGACTACCGCTTCTGATGTTACTCTTCACATTGTTCAGGCTGAGGCTTTTGCGTGTGGTGCGGGTGAGGGCGATGAGCCTGGCCGAGTCGCGCTCCGACGGAAGCGGCAGCTGTTCCATCGATTCATCAAGCAGCAGGTCGCGGTTGAAGGGATCGTAGAGTGGTGCGGAGCGCTCGCTGGAGTAGGAGTAGTAAAAGGGAGCGGTGATCTTCGCCTGCGTAGGGAGTAACCGTCCCAGTTCCATATTGAGGGAGAGGTGCAGTGATGTGTAGTCGTCGTTTCGACGCTGCTGCAGACCTTGGTCGAGTGCACCGAAGCCTGCAGTCTCCTTCCTGCCGGAGAGGCTTACCGTGCCAATGTCGGAGAGTGCCACCCGGAGGTTGCCCTGTGCTGCCCAGCCCCCCTGCTCATCAAAGCCGCTCAGCCGCATTTCGTTCACCCATACCTCACCCGACCGGTTTCCGGTGGTGTGGTTACGAATACCGATCATCATCACCTTCACCTCTGCCAGTGAGGGGTTACCCATGATGGTGATCCTGTTCTCCGGCTTGTCGGGATCCTCGCGCGAGAAGGGGGTGAAGTAGGCGGCACCACCCTCACGCTTCTCTTCATTGCGCAACAGCTTAAGGCTTGTGAGCAGCTCCAGCGGAAAGTCGAACATGTTTTCCTCTGGCCACACCTGCAGCCTGTCACCGGGTATATGGGTGCTGTAGTGACCTTCAGGTGTCAGTTGAAGCGGAATCTCATATTCATAGTAGTTGTTCCTGTAGTCCGATCCCATCCGCAGGAAGATGGAGAGATCACCCTCCTGCAGCTCTCCCGGATCATCAGGCAGCCTCTCCGCATGGACGAACATCTGCAGCCGTTTATAACGGCGTAGGTCCTGCATGGTGCTCTTGTAGACCGAGCGCACATCACCCGGGTCGAGGTCTGTCACCTTCAGCGAGAGCGCCTGCTCATTCTCCTGGCGCAACTGTGGCTGTGAAGGGTCGAGTATGCGGGTGACTCCCGGTGGAAGGACATAATTCACCGGCGTGCGGCTGCCGTTCTCCTCAATGTTGACTGCTGTGATTTCGAGCTTACCCATT
Organism: uncultured Proteiniphilum sp.; assembly: GCA_964446805.1. Taxonomy (GTDB): domain Bacteria; phylum Bacteroidota; class Bacteroidia; order Bacteroidales; family Dysgonomonadaceae; genus Proteiniphilum. The sequence goes on from CAYUQE010000023.1 coordinate 3,524, forward strand.
CCCGCGAGTGCTCCACCGGAGAGGAGATCGTTGCGGTAGCTGCGCCACTCACTGCGCACCAGCTCCAGCGTTGCGAAACGGAGGAAGAGTGGCTCGTTGAATGCGGTGAGAAAGAGACGCATAAAGCGGATGTTGTTGAACCCTTCAATGTTGCCCACCTTCAACTGATACTCACTGAGCGGTATCCTGAACTGGTACCAGGTGATGTTGTCCTCCCTGCCGTTGCGCAGCTTCACGCTCACCTCGCGCCTGTCGGTGATGAAGTTGGAGCCGGGCTCCATGCTTTCAGGACGGAGTGACACCTTGTACTGGTAATAGGACTCATTCTCGTTCAGCGTGTTGTCGTTGTCGATGTCCTCCACGTCGGGTGTGGTGCGTGAGGCGCTGTGATAGCCATCCTCATTCTCCGGTGCCATTGAATTACCTTCGGTACCATTGAAGTACTTATATCGCTCCAGGATGGTGAGCTGCTGGCGGTCCTGCTCTTCACCGCGGTAATGACGGAAGCTGTCACCCGCAGGGTCGTTGAGCGGTGAGTAGTTATCATCCTGCATGCGCGTGAGTGTCTCCCCTGAGAGGCGCTGCTGCAACTCACCGAGGTAGGCGGCATAGGTGGGGAAAAGCTTCTCTTCCTCGCTGCTCAGACCGTTGAGGCCCACATCCTGGAGACGTCGTGAGTCCATGCCCATGGCGTTGTTGAAGCCGTAGACGGTGGACTGCCGTCTGGGATACTTCCCCCAGACGGTACGGCCCGTGGCGGTGGTGTCACCGTCGACAGGCATCCCGTTCTCGAAGAACTTCTTCCCGTCCTTCAGCACATCTTCCGAGATCTCCCCCAGGTTGACATATAGATCGCCACCGCGTGAGGTGCCCAGCGTGTCGTTTGCGAAGGGATTCATTAGCCAGAACTCAATGTACTCAATGTTGGCCGCCTCAAAATCGCGTGTTTCCATTCGTCGTGTGATGCCGCCCCAGCGCTGGTGGGGGTTGAGCAGGCTGCCTTCACTGTCCACCCTGCTGTCGAGGTTATAGGGTCCCCGTTCGTTGGGGTAGTAGGAGAGGTTGAGTACCGGGATGGTGGCCGGCATGCCATAGAGCGCATCCCTGTTGGGGAAGATCTCCCGTTCAAAGATCTCCCGCACGCGGTGGTCGGAGAGCTGCTCCGGGTCATTCCTGATATGGGTGGGTGTAAGGTCAGAATTACGGCGAGTGAAGAGGCCGTCGATATAGAACCAGGAGAGCAGGGCCCTGTTCTTGCCATAGTCGCTGTTGTTGGTGAGCGCCGCCTCGGGAAAGAGCGCTGAGGGTGCGTTGTTGTAGGGTGTGGCGGCCAGCGTCCAGTTGTAGGGTGTGCGCAGGTCGATGGCAGAGGTGGAGGAGTCAAAATCATCGAGGTAGGAGTAGCTGCCGGTGTACTTGTTGCTGTAGTGTCCGGCGATCATCTGCGCAAACGCCAGGTCGGCCGACAGTTGCGACGGCTGTGTGGCCTCGGTGAAGGGAAGCATGTCGAGGAGGTTGGTGAGTGCGTACGACTCACTCTCCCAGCGCAGGTTGAGACCCCAGAGCGTGTTCTTCGCCGACTCGTCGCCGTAGATGCTCTTCGTGGTGAGCGGCTTCTCGTAGTAGTGCATCAAGGTGGCTCCGGCGGAGAGGTTCCTGGAGAAGTCATACTGCAGATTCACACCCATCAGTGTCTTGCGTTGCATCTGCGACAGTGTCTGATCCTCCAGCGACACGCTGATGGGTGTGCCGGCATCGAGCAGGGCTCTGTTGAGGATGCTGACCGTGCCGGAGAGATAATCCACCGTATAGTCCACCCCTTCGGTAAGAGGGGTGCCGCCAGCGGTGACACGTACCGAGCCACGGGCAATGTTCATCGCGTTGAGGTTGATCTCAGCACCCGTAGAGCCGCGGTACTCACCGCTGATGCGGTACTTGTTCCGCTCGGGTATCTGCCTTGCCACGGTGAGGGTGGAGTCGTAGAGCTCCTGAAAGAGATACCTCTCCGCGAGGGGATCATTGCCAAGCATACTGCGCAGGTGCGACCCGAAAGGCTCCACCACTGGGAAGATCAGCCGTCCATTTCGCGCGTCGATAGTGTAACCCTCCATGAAGTCGAAGAGGCCATCGGGGTAAGGATCATCCCTGTTGTTCAGCCTGTCGAGCTGCATTACCCTGAGCAACAGCTCCTTCTCGACTTTGCTGTCGGGGAGATAGTTGAGGTAGACGCCGGTAGTGTCGCTCTGGCGGGTGATGTTGAGCAGGAAGCGATCCTCCTGCAGGTTGTAGGCACCGTAGCCGAGTGAGTAGATGTTCTTCATCATCAGGTGCCAGGTGGGGGCGGCAGGTGAGAGGGAGACAGGCTTGAGCAGCCTGAGGAAGAGAGCCCCGTTTTGGATGGTGCCTCCCTGGGATCCCTCGCCCACATCAGAGGCGAACTCACCCACCTGGTAGACCTCACCATTGTAGGTGTACTCGAAGGCAACCGCCAGCACCTCATCGGCCTGCATCGGCCTGCTCAGTGAGAGATAGCCCAGCTGTGGCTGCCAGGTGTACTCGGTGGTGGAGAGCAGGCGTGCGCTCTCCAGCTTCTCATAATCCACACCGTTGATCACGTCGCCGGGGAGGATGCGTGCAGCCTCGCTGATAGTACGTGCAGCAGCAAAGGTGGTGGTGAGCTGATCGTAGAGGGTGTTGGCGCGGTTATAGGGTAGAGCGGTCGAGCCCTGCGGCTGCCAGCGATGGTTGTGGATGGTGCGCTGCTCTCCCATGTCGGCAAAGGCGACGATATTCCGTGCCTGGTCATAATCACCCCGTTTGTTGGTGACCCACACCTCCATGCGGGTGATGGATAGGGGCGACTGCACGTAGGGCAGCTTGCTCAGTGCCTCGTCATACCTCTCCCTGAACCAGAAGCCGAGGAAGAAGTGACGGTTCTCGTCATAACTGTCGGCACTGAACTCGAAAGGGGTGGTCTGTGTGCCACCGCTGCTGTTCACCGTGCGTGCTTCCGACTGCTGTTGCGAGAAGAGGGTGTTCACCTTCAGCTTTCCCAGCTGCAGGTCTGCTTTGATGCCGAAGAGTGCCGCCCCGCCGTTGATGAGCCTGTTGTCGGTGGTCATGCTCACGTTGCCCGCCTCCACGTTTCTGATGATCTCATCCTCATCACCCCGGTAAGCCAGGTTGATCTGCTTGCTGCGGAAGTCAAACGTCGCCTCGGTGTCGTAGTTTATGTCGAAGTTGACCTTGTCACCTACCTTCGCGTTGAGGTTGAGCTGTATCTGCTGGTCGAAGTCGAAGATGCTTCGCCTGCGCGCCCTCTGCGGGAGGGTGGGGTTGTCGGTCACATCGCGCTTGAGCCCGGCAACGATCTCGATGGATCCCTGCGGTGTCAGCTGCACGCCCCCGGGACCGAAGATGGTGGTGAGCGGATCACGCCTGTGGCGTAGGCCGCTGAGCGTGAACAGGCGGGGTGGGGGAAGGCTGTCGGTGGCCAGCACGTTGCGGTTGCGGAAGTAGCCGGCCTGCAGCTCACGCAGGCGATAGGCCACATACTCTTTTGGTGTCATGGTGTAGAGAGTGCTTATCACGACAGCCCCCATCTTCTCTTCCACGATGTAGAGGTTGGCATTGGCATCGTAGCGCACCTCGGTACGCAGGAGAGATAGTCTGACCTGTGCCTTCAGCACTCCCTTTCCGCTCAGCATGAACAGAAGAAAGAGCAGGAATATGCAGATGAATCTTTGTGGATGAACAGTAGCCATGTACGATTTTTGAAATCAAAAATGCGTATTACGTAACGGGCAACTGTTATAATCGCTTCAATGCCTCTTTGATCACCCCCTCCACCGGGAGGGAGGGCTCCTCCCTGATGATTTTTGATACCACCTTCTGCGATGCTGTCTGCACGAAGCCGAGCATCACCAGTGCTGCCACGGCGGAATGGCCTGTCACGGACAGATCTGCTTTCGTGGGCAGCTGAAGGGTGCCACTCTCGTCGGTGTACCTGATCTTGTCCTTCAGATCGACGATGATACGCTGTGCCGTCTTGGTGCCTATGCCCTTCACCGACTGCAACACGGTGGCATTCTCGCTGGCGATCACGCTCTCCAGCTCCTTCGAGCTGAGCGAGGAGAGGATCACTCTGGCAGTGCTGGGCCCCACACCCGAGACACTTATCAGATGACGGAACAGCTCCCGCTCATGCTGGTCGCTGAAGCCGAAGAGCAGGTGTGCATCCTCCCTTATCGATTCATGCACGTAGAGCTTTGCCGTGTGCTGCCCGTTAATGACACCGTAGGTGTTGAGGGAGATCTGCATCTGATACCCTATCCCCGCACATTCGATCGTCACGCCGGCCGGTGTCAGCTCGGCCACGTCGCCTTTGATATAGTCTATCATGTTGTCATAGTTGCTTCATTACGTAATACCGTACTTATAACGGCAGAATAGTAAAAAAAGTATGCAGGTCCTGAAAAAGGAGATGCAGGATGCGATTTTGTGGATGTTTAAGCTGTCGGGCACTCCTGTGAGCCACAGTGGCAGTTCCACCTTGCGGCCATCATTGATCCTTGATCCTCTGATCAGGTGAATAGATGTCCCCTGGCCAACCCTCCCTCACCGGTCTCCTTGTAGAGCGAGGGCAGGTCGTGTCCTGTCTCCTTCATCACGTTCACTACGCGATCGAAGGAGACACGGTGGATGCCGTCGGTGAATGATGCGTAGAGGTTGGCATCCAGCGCACGTGCGGCAGCATAGGCATTGCGTTCGATACAGGGTATCTGCACCAGCCCGCATACCGGATCGCAGGTCATCCCCAGGTGATGCTCCAGCCCCATCTCCGCGGCATATTCTATCTGTGCGGGACTGCCACCAAAGAGCTGGCTGGCAGCGGCAGCGGCCATGGCGCAGGCAACGCCCACCTCTCCCTGGCATCCCACCTCGGCACCAGAGATGGAGGCATTCTCCTTCACGATATTACCGAAGAGGCCGGCGGTGGCCAGCGCACGCAGCATCCTGTTTTTGCTGAACCCACGTATCTCCTCCAGGTGATAAAGCACTGCCGGTATCACACCGCTCGAGCCACAGGTGGGAGCGGTGACGATCTCACCTCCCGAGGCGTTCTCTTCCGAGACCGCCAGTGCGTAGGCGAAGACCAGACCGCGAGACTGCAGCGACGCCTTGTATCCCTTCGCCCTGATGAAGTAGCTCACCGCCTTGCGGTGGAGACTTAGAGGTCCGGGCAGCACCCCCTCATTGTCGAGACCCCGTATAACCGATGCCTTCATCACTCTCCACACCTCCGCCAGATAGTCCCATATATCATCATCTTCACACTCCTCCACATACTCCCAGTAACTCTTGCCCGTCTTCTCGCACCACTCCATCACCTCGGTCATGGTGGTCATCGGGTAGATATCCCTCCCGTCATTCTCCGAGAGTCCTATGATCTTCTCCCCATCAGAGAGCGCACCACCACCCACGCTGTAGATTGTCTCCGAGGCTATCATCCTGTCATCGGCATCGAACGCTTCCATCTTCAACGCGTTTGGGTGAAATGGCAGGTAGGTGGAGGGGAGCCATTCAATGGTGGTGGGTGCCACAGGCTGCATCACACGCAGCATCGCCTCGTCGGTGAGGTGCCCCTTGCCGGTGGCTGCCAGGCTCCCGTAGAGGGTGATCACGAAACGCTTTGCGTTGACATGTGCCGCGGCAAAGAGGGCCGCGGCCTTCCCGGGCCCCATGGTATGGCTACTGGAGGGGCCGTTGCCGATGCGATAAAGTTCTTTGAGGGATTTCATAGAATGGGAGTTGTCAATGATTGGTTTCTTTCACACAAAGATAGGCATAAATTCCATTCCGTAAAAACGTTAAAATAAGGGGTCGATGAAGATAGGAAAGGTTAGTTTAGGGATGATCCGATGGTGTGACGGCAAATATTGTGTACTTTTGCTGTTCAAAATTCAGAATGATGAGTGCAAAGAAAGTATACAGTTATGCTATTGAAGCGCAGGATATCGACTTCCGTCGCAGGATCACCTTGTCATCGCTCACCAATTACGTGCTGATCACCTCGGGCAGGAATGCCGACGAGAACGGTTTCGGCCTGCTGGAGCTGCAGAGTGAGAACTACACCTGGGTGCTCTCGCGCCTGGTGATAGATATGAAGCGAATGCCTACGGAGAGCGATTCCATCACCATTGAGACCTGGGTGGAGAAGGTGGACACTGCCTTCACCACGCGTAATTTCCGCATCAGTGATGCCGCGGGAGGGGTGATAGGTTATGCCGCCTCCTCGTGGGCGGTGATCGACATGACCACACGGCGCAGCGTGCTGCTCGACACCATCCCCTCCATGCAGCGGTTTGTGGTTGCCGAGAGCACACCCATCGGTGAGCCGGGACGGCTTCCCAACGTGAGGGGTGAGGTGGCCAACACTTTCGCGGTGAAGTATAGTGATATCGATATCAACAGCCATGCCAACAGTCTGAATTATGTGAAGTGGCTCTCCGACTGCTTCTCACTCGACTTTTACCGGACACACCATATACGCCGCTTCGAGATCAACTTCATGAAGGAGATCATGTTCGGCGACAGCGGTGAGGTCTATCGTGAGATGAATGCTGCGGGGGACTATGCGTTTCAGATCGTGACACGTGAGAATGGCATCGCCTGTCGCGCACGGATACTATTTGAGAAAGTTGATTAGATATTAGGATTGTTTGAACAGCAGCATCAGACTCTGCATGATCTGGTTCTTCTCCGCGTGCTCACGCAGGATCATCAGCACTGTATCGTGGCCCGCAATGGTACCCATGACCCCATGGATGCTGCTGGCATCAATATCTGAGGCGATACCCTTCGCATAGCCTGCCGGCACCTTGATCACCGCCATCTGTCCCGAGAAATCGATGTTGAGCAACCCGTGCCGGACAAAGGAGGCCATCAGGCCGTACCGTTCTTTCCTTGCCTGTGGCAGCTGCACTGTCGGCAGCCGGTAGCCATAATTACCCGCATTGTCGGGGGTCTTGGCGATCTTCATCTCCCTGAAATCGCGCGAGAGGGTGGCCTGGGTAAGCTCGAACCCCTCCTCCGCGAGACGCTGCAGCAGTACTTCCTGGTTGTCTACTGTCTCACTGCCGAGGATTCTGGTGATCACCTCCTGCCTCTCCTCCTTGCCTCTCTTTGCTGTCATCGCATCTATTTTCCGCCGAAGTTGAACACTACCGGTATGGGAGCCGGCACCTTCACCAGTGTTCCACCTACCAGAAATTTAGGCCACAGCTTCACCGACACGGAGGTCTTGTTGGGTGTGATGCCCAGGAAGGCACTCATCTCGCTGGTGACACGCTGTTGCGAGTAACGGTTCATCAGGCTCTTGAGGTCTACGCTGATGGGTACTGCCACCATTTTGGTCTCCCCCGGCTCAATGCGGATGGGTATGTCCATCTTTCCCTCCACGAACTCCATCTCATTGATCTGGATGGCATAATCGAGTGCATCGAGGAAGGCGGCGGTGGTGTTAGGGTTGGTGACATCCATGTTGAGGGTCATGCTGAAGGGGATGGTCTGCATTGCCGATCCTCCGGCGAGGATGGTGGAGATGGTGGCCAGGTTGGAGAGCGAGATGCCTGAGGCATTGCCCAGGTTCATCCCTGCCAGCTGTATGTTGTTCACCGAGTTGTAGCGATACTCGCTCTGTGAAAGCTGATAAGCGCCACCAATTTTGTTCATCACATCGCAGCCGTTCATCATGAGCGCCGCACAGAGGATTAATACTATTTTCTTCATACTATGTTTTTTTTATTTGATCGTTACCATCGTGGCGCCATACCCATACTCCTGAAAAGAGGCATCCTGATAGTAACATGTAGGGTAATTCTTCTTCAACTCTTTCAGGAGGGCGCTCTTGAGCACGCCATCACCTTTGCCGTGTATAAACACGATCTTGCTGTTCTTCTTGCTCCTGTTTTCGGTCATCACCTCGTTGAACCTGTTCAGCTGGTAGGCCAGCACGTCGGCATTGTTCATGCCCGCGGTGGTGTCGAGCAGCTGGTCAATATGGAGGTCTACCTCAATGATGGGGTTCTTCTCCTTCTTCTCAATTCGCTGGATGCGGGGACGTCTCTCCTCCACCGTCTTCTCCTTCATGGCACGCTCCATATCCCCTGCGGTGACCAGTAGCTCCCTCTCGGGCAGATCATCACGCATGATGTAGTATACCAGTGCATCCTCGTCGAAGTAGTCGTTCTCGCGGAAGCTATGCAGTTTGTAGAACTTCACCGTGTCGATGCGCAGCTCTACCGAGCAGGGGTTCTTGAACTTGAACGGCTTATGGTGCTTGAAGGCGATAAACTGCACACACACCTTCTCCAGCTCATTGAGCACCGTCTTGTCGAACTCCTCGAGGAAGATCTTGGTGTTGGGCTCCACCGTCCCGCTATAGCGACTTCTCCATGTGTTGTTCTCACGGCTCATATAGTTGACGAAGAGCCAGTAGTTGCTGTCGTTCACGAAGTAGCACTCATAGTTGGTGGAGGAGAGCGTCTTCACATCCGCAGGCAGAAAAGCCAGGCAGGTGGTGATCTGTTCCCCCTCACGGGTCTCTTCATCTGGTTCCATCTCCATCGCCATGGGTAGGGGCTTGTGGTCACTCTTTTTCTCAACGACTACCTCAATCTCGGGTGCCTGTCCCATCTTCTCATTTCCTGCAGCCTCCACCACCACGCACTCAGTGATCAGCACCGGCACATCAAAGCCGTTCTCATCCTCCACGATCACGAGCTGCTTGTTGAGATAGCCTTTCACTGTCCCACCGCCCACAGAGCTGAGGAATCGTACTTTGTCGCCTACCGCTAATTTATTCATTCTTGCTGTTCTCCCTGCTGTTTTTTTTGTTACCTGTTACAAAGATGACTAATTTTGCAGAATAAAAGCATTAATAATCACGAAAAATCGTTTTGGCTATAATAATAAAATGAAAAAAGAGGAGATCTCTCACCTGCAAATGTCCCGTTTCCACTACCCTCTTCCCGAGGAGAAAATAGCCCGCTATCCTCTCCCGCAGAGAGATACCTCGCAGCTGCTGCTCTACGAAGACGATGGAATATCCACCCACGCTTTCAACAGCTTGCCGTCGCTGCTACCCGCAGGGAGCCTGCTGCTGTTCAACAACACGAAGGTGATCCATGCACGGCTGCTCTTCCGCAAGGAGACAGGTGCCCAGATTGAGATCTTCTGCCTCTCCCCGTCGGCGCCTGCAGACTATGCTGTCAGCTTCCAGCAACGCTCCACCTGCAGCTGGAACTGCATGATCGGTAACGCCAAACGATGGAAGGAGGAGCCGTTGCTGATGGTGATCGCGGTGAAGGAGGGGGTCGTGCGACTGAAAGCAGCGAAGACAGCAGTGGAGGAGAACGAGGTGGTGGTGCACTTCTCGTGGGACAACGAGGAGTATACCTTCTCCGAGCTGCTCGAGATCGCTGGTGAGCTGCCCATCCCTCCCTATTTGAACCGTCCTACGGAGGCGAAGGACGATGAGACCTACCAGACGGTCTACTCCCGTGTGGAGGGCTCGGTGGCGGCACCCACGGCGGGGCTTCACTTCACCCCGGCGGTGATGGAACGTCTCCGTCAAAAAGGGATCCATACTGCCGAGGTGACCCTTCACGTGGGGGCAGGCACCTTCAAGCCGGTGAAGACGGAGACCATCGCCACCCATACGATGCATACCGAGTTCATCTCCGTGCCAAGGGAGACCATCGAAGCATTGCTCCACCACCGGGGAAGGCTGGTGGTGGTGGGCACCACCTCCCTGCGCACCGTGGAGAGCCTCTACTATATAGGAAGGAAGCTGCAGCGTAACCCCGGCGCCGCACCACACGAGCTCACCGTGCAACAGTGGGAGCCTTACGACGGGACGGAGGAGATCACCCCGCACGAGGCGCTGCAACAGATCCTCACCTACCTGGAGGCGAGGGGTGAGGAGCGGCTGATGGCTGCCACGCAGATCATCATCGTGCCGGGCTACAGCTTTCACTTTCCCGATGCCATTCTCACCAACTTCCACCAGCCACAGAGCACCCTGCTGCTGCTGATCTCCGCCTTTGTAGGTGAACAGTGGCGGACGATCTACGACTATGCACTGAACAACAACTACCGATTTCTGAGCTATGGCGACAGCTCTCTTTTATGGAGAAAGCCCAAATAACCTTATATTTTGGTTAAAAAGAGCGCTGATACAAGCCCTCTTAGCCTTTTTTTTTGTAATATTGCATTGTTAAAAAAGTCAACGTCTTTCACCTGTTCACATTGATAAAGTTGGTAAAGAAAATTACCCGCATATTCGCCATTGTCGTTGTAAGTATCATATTGATCAATATCGTACTTTACATCACACTTAGCATCCCTGCCATTCAAAAGAAGGCTGCCGATATTGCCGTGGACAAGCTGAAGCCCATCATCGGCACCGAACTTTCTCTCGACGGTATCCGTATACGCCTCTTCAATACGGTGGAGCTGAAAGGACTCTATGTGGAAGATAGACAGCAGGACACGCTGCTTTACGTGGAGAGGATTGCCGTTCGCATCCATGCGCTGGAGCTTCTCAAGAACAGGATCTCGGTACAGAAGGCAGGGCTGGAGAACTTCGTCGCCAACGTACACCGTGCCACGCCCGACGATCCCTTCAACTTCCAGTTTATCATCGACGCCTTTGCCACGGAGAAAGATACCACGGTGGTGAAGGAGAGCAAGTGGCGCATCACAGCCCATGATGTGATACTCAAGAACGGTACGCTCCGCTATCACATCCTCTCTGCCCCACAAACAACGGGGCAGTTCAACGTGAACCACCTGGATGTGTACAACTTCAACTTCAGGGGGGGGGCAGACTACCTGAATATGGAGGATATGAAGGCCAATATCAAACTGCTGAGCTTCCATGAGAAGAACGCAGGGCTGGTACTCTACGACCTGAAAGCATCGGCTCACGCCAAAGGAGCGGAGATCAGGAGCGACAAGGTGACCATCAGGCTGAACCATAGCGACATCGAGGTGGCCGATGCACTTTTCAACAGGGAGACAAAAGCCTTCTCACTCAAGGCGGTGAGCGAGGTGACCGACCCGCGCGATATCGCCATCTTCACCTCCCGCTTCGCTCATCTCACCAAAACTCTCTCGTTCACCGTCGATGCTGCCGGCGAGCTGCCTCAGGCCACCCTTCACGAGTTGAAGCTGCAGTATGGCTCCGATACCCGTATCGATGCGACAGGGAGTATCACCGACTACAAGGATTTCAACAATAGCGAGCTGGAGATCGATCTGCGTAACCTCTCCGTCACGCAGGATGACCTGCAGGCACTGATACGCACGGGGGCGGTGAGCTATAGCTCCCCTGAGCAGTTGCTCGCACTGGGTGACCTCGATCTGCGGTTGAAGGCACGTGGACGGCTGAGCAGCTTCCGTTACGACGGGATGATCCACACCCAGCAGGGCAATGTGTCGCTGAACGGCATAGGTCGTATCACCGACCAGTTTAAGCAGATACGCCTCGAGGGGCCGGTGAGGGTCAACGATGTGCAGCTGGCCAATATCCTGGGTGAGGGTGCCGGACTGGGCAACGCCACCATGCACGCCGACGCTGCTGTCACCATCCGCAACGCCACCGTCACCGTCACGGCTGACGGCACCATCGCGTCGGCCTACTATCGTGGTTACCACTATACCGGCTTGAACTTCAACGGCACCTACAGCGGCAATAATGTGGCGGCCCACATCACCAGCGATACGGAGAGCAACCAGCTCGACCTTACAGCCGACATCACCTTCGGCAGCGGGATGGCGTTCGATGTGGAGGGGACGGTCGCGCGACTCGACCTGCGTCCTTTCATCCTCCTCCCCCACTGGAAGAATCCATACACCAGCTTCACCATCGACGGTGAGATGGCTGGTGCCACCATCGATGAGCTGGCCGGCACGCTGGTGATAGATAACACCTCGCTGGTAGACAGTAACTTCATCTACAACCCCGGCGCCATCTACCTGCAGGCGCTGCCCGACACGGGTGAAGGGAAGAAGCTGCAACTCAGCTCCTCCTTCCTCGAAGCGGAGATGATCGGTGATTACTTCTTCTCCCACATCGGCAGGGAGCTGATGCAGGCACTTCATCAGCACCTCCCCTCGGTGATAGCAGCTCCGGAAGGTGAGAAAGGTGGTAGTGCAGTTAATCGGTTTCAATTCAATATCCTGCTCAAAAATACTGAAGATTTCTCCCATGCTTTCGGCCTGCCGTTCTACAACGTGGATCATGCCACCATCAGCGGCGATGTGAACATGGCGGGTGAGACCCCGGTGAAGATCAATGCACGTGTACCACGACTGATGATGGGCAACAACGACATACGGGAGACCACGGTGGAGCTGCTGAGCACTACCACCACGGGCATCGCACTCGATGTGAACAGCTACCTGGTCCAAAACAACGGGTTCGTCAATGCCCGCCTGCACAGCGACGCTGCCTCCGATAAGCTGACTAACAGCCTCTTCTTCGATCTGAAGCAGGCCAAGACCACCTCTAATGGTGAGCTGCTGATCACCATGGATTTCCTGCGCGACAACATGAACCAGCTGGCATCGGACATACGTGTCCATCCCACTACCATCCTCTTCAACAACAAGCAGGTGGCCTTCAACGATGCCTCCATCACCTACCGCAAAGATCACATCACCATCAACAACTTCGGCCTGCGTGAAGACAACATGCTGCTGCTGGGTATTGAAGGTGTAGCCTCTAAAAGTGAAGCCGACAATGTGCGCATCTACTTCAATAACACCGAGCTGGCCAACATCCTCGCGGCTTTCAATATCTCCGGCTTTGCCGGCGCCATCAATGGAGATATTTTCCTGCGGCAGGCACTGGAGAGCCCCATGATCCATACCGAAGACCTGCGCATAGAGCATATCACGGTAGCCAATGATACCATCGGCACCCTGACAATTGAGGGAGACTGGGATCAGCTATACTCAGGCCTCGACCTGAACGCCTACCTCATCCACAAGGGAGCACGCACTCTCGACATCAAGGGTTATATCCCCCTGGGCGACAAGAGCCCCCTGCCCATGGATGTCACCTTCCGTGTGGATGCGTTCAACCTCGCCACCGTTCAGCCACTCACGGCAGGCATCTTCAGCCGGCTTTCGGGAGAGATGAACGCCAACATCCGTATCACGGGAGGACTGTCGGCACCTGTGACCAAAGGATGGCTCGGTATTGACGATGGAGAGATGAGGGTGGCATTCACCAATGTCACCTACTTTGTCTCCGACACGATAGCTATCAACCCCGACAATGTGGGACTACAGAACCTGGTGATTCGTGATCAGAATAACCATACCGCCACGCTCAACCTCAACCTGTCGCACTCAAACTTTGGCGGGATGGTCTACAATGCCGGCATCAGGATGGATGATTTCATGCTGCTCAACAATGAGAACCGTACCGACATGATGGCTTACGGAAACCTCAAGCTGTCGGGCAACCTCCAAATTACCGGCTCACCCACCGGCATCTATGGCGACGGCTTCCTCACCAGCACGAGCAAGTCGGAGGTGACGGTGGTGCTGCCGCAGACAGCCAAGGCAGCCGAATACAGTGGTGTGGTCTATATCAACACACCGCAACAGAACGATTCACTCTCGTTTTTGAGGAAGAATAAAGGTGAGAAGGAGAAGCCTGTCACCCGTCTCTCCAGTGGCATACCCATCGTGATGAGGGCAACGGTGAACCTGACACCATTGCTCACGGCGGGGGTAGTGCTTGATCCCACTACCGGCAACGCCCTCGAGGTGAGCGGTGAGGGTGAGCTGAACATCAACTTCAACTCCAAATCATCGCCTCCTGTACGTATCTACGGTGATTATGTGATCAACGAGGGTAAGTTCCACTATAACCTGCAGAGCCTCCGCACCATCGACTTCCGTATACGTGAGGGCAGCAGGCTCACCATGGAGGGTGACCCCCTCAATACGCAGTTTAATATCACCGCCTACCTGCCGGTGAAGGCCGACTTGGCGGCACTCAGTCCCACCTTCAGCACCGAGCTGGCCAACACGCGCGTGGCAGTGAACGCCCTGCTGGAGATAAGAGGGGACCTGGAGGCGATGGACCTGCAGTACGATATTGAACTTCCCGAGAGCTCCAGCGACATCCAACAACGGGTAAACAGCTTTATCAATAATGAGGAGACCAAGATTCTGCAGTTCGCCTACCTGGCAACCACGGGGAGCTTTATTCCCTCGGAAGGATCGCCGCAGATGAACTTCGGCTCGTCGGTCTTCACCAAGTTCGCCTCCAACACCCTCGCGCGGGGACTTGACGCGCTCTTCGCCAGTGCACTGAACGACAACTGGTCCATCAGCACCAACCTCGAGTCGGTAGATGGCACGCTCGACAATGTGCGGATGGGAGTCGATGTATCCACCCGTCTGCTGAACGACCGCCTGCGCATAACCACCAACCTGAGCTATGGCGACAACAGCATGCTGGCTACTCAGCAGGCGTTCATGGGCGAGTTCGAGCTGGAGTATGATATTAACAACTGGTTTATGCTCAGGGCATTCAATCGTGCCAATGAGCGCTTCTACCGTCGTACACCCACCACGCAGGGGATAGGTGCGGTGGTCACCAAGGAGGCGAAGAGCTTCCGGGAGCTTTTCGATTTTCGATTTATAATGAAAAGAGAGGATAAAGAATAGACGATCGTATGAAAAAATATAGTTGCTTCCTGCTGTCACTCTTTCTGCTTGCCGCCTGTGACGTGACAAAGAAGGTGCCCGAGGGTAGCTACCTGCTCAACAAGGTGGATATCAATTCCGACGTGAACAGTATCGGCGGATCGGATCTGAAGCCTTACCTGAGACAGAAACCCAACTCTTCCATTCCCATCGTCGGGAAGTACAAGCTCCAAATGTACAACCTCCCCAACAACGACTCCACCTGGCTCAACCGCCAGCTGCTCAAGTATGGGGAGCCGCCGGTGCTCTATAACGAACAGCTGGGTATGATCTCGGCCGAGCAGATACGCCTGCACCTCAACAACAAGGGCTATCTCAATGCCGAGGTGGATACCACGGTGGTGAAGAGTGAGAAAAAGGTACACCTTATCTTTGATGTGACGGGACATGATCCGCATCGCATCCGTTCCTTCCGCGATACCATCCGTACTGCCGACACCACCATCTACTCCATCCTGAACACAGGCCGTCGACTGGAGATCATGAAGGAGGGCGATATCTTCGATCTCTCGGTGATGGAGGAGGGGAGGGAGCAGATGACCAGCCTGTTGCGTAACAGGGGCTATTATAACTTCCTGAATGAGAACTTCTATTTTCTTGCCGACACCACGGTGGGCGATCATCAGGTGGATGTCACCCTGGCACTCAACAACCCCACCGACAGCACCCTGCACCGACAATATACCATCGGCAATGTAACTGTCATCAATGGAGTCGCTGATAAGTTGCTGAGTGATTCCACACAACACCACCTGCTCGACACCACCGATTATCGCGGACTGCGGATCATCTCCGAGAAAGAACGTTTCCTGCTGCCCAGGGCGGTCTATTACAACACCTTCCTCCGCCCCGGAAGGCTTTACTCCGACCGGATCGTGGAGCGCACCTACTCCTCCCTTAACGGGATGGGGCCTGTGAACCAGACAACCATCAACACGGTGCCGGTAGAGCGTAACGACTCCAGCCTGATAGATGCACGCATCACTCTCTACCCGGGCAACCTGCACTATATGCAGTTCGGTGTCGACGGCACCAACTCGGCGGGCGACCTGGGTGTGGCCAGCAACATCACCTATGAACACCGCAATTTCTTCAAGGGGGGGGAGACTTTCCGCTTGCGGTTCAATGCCGCCTATGAGTTCATTCGAGCTACCGACAGCCTCGACCTGCTGGAGAACAGCTACTATGAGTATGGTGCCGAGGCATTCCTCTCCATCCCCCAGCTGCTGTTGCCCTGGAGGATGAAACGGCTGCAGGACCAGCCCTCAGCCTCTACCGAGTTCTCCATAGGTGCCAACTTCCAAAAGCGGCCGGAGTACTTCCGTCAGTTTTTCAACCTCTCCACGCGCTTCCAGTGGTCCTCCATGGAGTGGAAGCTGCTGCATGTGCTGGAGCCGGTGGGTGTCACCTACGTACGTATGCCCTGGTCGTCACAGCGCTTCAAGGATCTCTACCTGAGCGAGGAGGCGAACCCTATCCTGCGCTACAGCTACGATGAGCAGCTGATCGTGCGAAGTGCCTACAACGTTACCTACACCAACTACAACCTCATCGGCAGACGGAGAGCCATGCCCGTGATACCGTTCCGCCTCCGCACGGGCATAGAGGTAGCGGGATGGCTGCCCCGCATTGCTACGAGCCTGGGCGGGGGTGAACAGAATGATAATGGATTCCATGAGTTCTTCAGTCTCCCCTATTCGGAATATGTGAAGGGTGACATTGATTTTGCGCCCACCTATCCGATCGACGAGAAGCGTACCCTCGCAGCCCATGTGGCTTTCGGACTGGCTTATCCCTACGGCAACTCCACCATCCTCCCCTTCGAGAAACGCTACTTCGGTGGTGGCGCCAACAGTGTCAGGGGGTGGAGCACCCGCACGCTGGGTCCCGGCTCCTACAGCCGTGACTCCACGGGGTACGACTTTGGTCGCAAGGTGGGCGATGTGAAGCTTGACTTCAGCGTTGAGTATCGCCGTAAGGTCACCAAGCTGATCGAGCTGGCCGGCTTTGTGGATGCGGGGAATATATGGACCATCAGGGAGTATGTGGAGCAGCCCAATGGACTGTTCCAGTGGAACGACTTCTACAAGGAGCTGGCTGTTGCCTACGGGGTAGGTCTGCGGTTCGACCTCAGCTTCCTCCTTATCCGCGTGGATGGGGGTATGAAAGCACACAACCCCGCGCTGCCCGAAGGCTCACGGTGGACCATCTTCAAGCCCGACTTTGGCCGCGACTTTGCCTTTCACTTTGCCATCGGTTATCCTTTCTGATCATTTTCGTGACCGCACGGAAATGATTCAATATGCAACTCCAACTACCTGTTTTAGGAAGT
>CAYUQE010000023.1:20748-22084 GCA_964446805.1 uncultured Proteiniphilum sp.
GTCCCACAGTCTCTCCGCCACCTCCCCCGCTGTGCCGATCACGAACTTGTTCCTTTGCTGGTCGCGTATGGCAGCCTCCTGCAGGGTGTAAGGGTAGTTGTTCGCCTCCTCGGGAGTAGGGTAGGCAGTGATCTTTTTCCCAGTGGCAAGCATGGTCCACATCAGCAGCGAGGGAGCGGCGAGATAGTGCGCCTCCTCCGCCGTCTCCGCCGTGAAGGCACCTATCGACAACATGCTGCAAGACTCACTGTAGTATTTCGAGGGTCTGAAGTTTTTCCGGTAGTGGTTCAGTACCGGCACCGCCATCTCAGCATTTATCTGCGCCGCAAAAACGAATGCGAGCCCTTTCTCGAGTGCGAACTGCACGCCGCCGCTGCTCGACCCCAGCATGTAGAGAGAGGGGGTGAGTGAGGGGTCGGGACTGGCCACCACGCTCGAGAAGGGATGGTTCGCCGGCAGGTCGTGACCGAAGAAGCCCAGCAGCTCATCCAGCTGTTCGGGGAAGGAGTCCTGCTTCATCACCTCCCACGACCGTCTTAGGGCGAAAGCGGTCCTGCCGTCCGTCCCCGGAGCACGGCCAATACCCAGGTCGATACGTCCGGGATGCAGTGCCTCCAGCATTGCGAAGCGCTCCGCCACGCTCAGCGCGCTGTGGTTCGGCAGCATCACACCCCCGCTGCCCACACGTATACGCGTTGTTCTGGATGCCACGTGGGCGATCATGATCTCGGGGAACATGCTCATCAGCCATTTGTTGTTATGGTGTTCGGTAAACCAGTAACGGTTATAACCTGTCTTCTCCGCCAGGAGGGCGATCTCGGTGGAGTTGTTCAGCACCTCGCCGGCCGAGCGGTCATTCCCGGTGAAATAGGCGAGATCGAGTATGGAGAGTTTCATTTTTTGCATCGTCATATTGTCTTGTTCATTAAAGACAGAACCATATCAGTGATGTTTTGTTCAAGTACAGTCTCATGTCTGGAATTAATCCATATCTTTGTAATGATAAATAGTGATCGGATTCACTTGAAGACCGATACTCCAGAGCCACGTTAAAAGTTACCCTCATGAAAAAAACACTGTTTCTCCTTGCGATCCTCTTATCCCTGTTTCAGCGTTGCGACAGTCAACCCGTGACACCCATCGAGGTTGAAAAGCCGATAGACACCGTAGAACCTGACAAGCCGGATGAACCCGACAAGCCGGATGAACCCGAAGTGCCGGGTAGTTGGGCGAGTGCTGCGGCCATCAATGCCCGCCTGGGGAAGGGGATCAACATCGGCAACACCTACGAGGCGGAGCAGTCGTGGCAATCACCTTTCGATCCTGCCGACATGAA
>CAYUQE010000024.1:0-22012 GCA_964446805.1 uncultured Proteiniphilum sp.
ATCTCCAATGCGGCCAGATATGTGGAGGAGGGGGGCGCCATTCAACTGACGTTGTCCTACCTGAACGAAGAGAGGGATCAGCTACTTCTATCGGTGAAAGATAATGGAGCGGGTATATCAAAAGAAGAACAGCAATCACTCTTTCAACGCTTCTATGAGGGAGACTACCGGCGTCATCACACCACCGGAACAGGCATCGGACTCTCGTTGGTGAAGGATCTGGTGACCTTGTCACACGGCACCATCACGGTGGAGAGTGATCGGGGGAAGGGGAGTGAATTCAGCGTGATCCTCCCCATCGATCTCTCTTATTTTGATGATTCGGAGATTGATTCCGGTACCTCAGGAACCATGCAGGCTCAGCCTACGGCTGAGCCTGCAACCCTGATGGTGGAGAAGTGCAACACGAAAGCGGTGACGAAAACGACATCCATCCTGGTGGTTGAGGACAATGAAGAGCTATTGCAACTTGTGCACAGGTTGCTGGATAAAGAGTACCACATTCATACGGCAATGAATGGCAAGGAGGCATTGGTTGTGCTTGAACATGAGAAAATTGATCTGATCGTGTCGGATATCATGATGCCGGAGATGGATGGCATCGAGTTGTGTAAAATATTGAAAAACACACTCGATTATAGCCATATTCCTATTGTGATACTCACCGCCAAGACCGATGAGATCGACCGGGCCGATGCTTATGAATCGGGAGCCGACGCATTTATCAGCAAACCTTTTAATATGAACGTACTGCATGCCCGCATCAAAAACCTGCTGAAGAGCCGTGAGCGGGTAGCATTAGATTTTAAAAGTCAACTTGTCTTTGAAATCAAAGAGTTACACTATACGAATATGGATGAAATGTTCTTGAAGAAAGCAATAGATACTGTAAATCAACATCTGGACGACTCGGTGTTCGACCAGCAGCAGTTTTCGGAAGAGATGAACGTGAGCAAGTCCACCCTCTACAACAAGCTGAAGACGCTCACAGGGTTGAATACGTCGGCGTTTATTACCAATATCCGGATGAAGGCGGCCTGCCGGATCATGGACCAACACAAGAGCATCCGTATCTCCGAGCTCGCTTATAGCGTGGGGTTCAATGATCCCAAGTATTTCAGTTCCTGCTTTAAGAAAGAGTTTAATATGCGACCGAGTGAGTATATGGAACGGTTCTCAGGATCGTTGGAATCCTGATCGACACGCATTCAAATTCACTGAGCCTCAATTTCATCCTGAGTGAGTGCACGGTTGTAGATACGGACTTCTTCCATTAATCCACTCACTCCCCCGGCAAGTATGTCGGAGAGCAGCAGGTCGCCGATCTCTACAGACTGATCCATTAATCCATCGATATAGGTGCGCAATGTATTCTGTTCATAAGTGATCACCAGCCTGAATATGGAAGGCCTGACCGGCAGGTACCATTGACCATTGGTGCTCCTTGTCTTCTCTTTCCATCGATCTGCGTTGCCAAGGATATTGCTGCTCACGTAACTGCTGTTGCCCACTTTCAGTAAGGGGGTAGCCTCCTCCTCTTCAGGGAGTGTGTAGGTCACTCCTGCAAAGGTGAGGATATCGCCATGGTAAGCTGTTTCGCTGGGTGATAGTCTCAATGCAATGGTGAATACTTTTGATGCCGGGAGAGTTATCTTCAATCTATTTGTATCAGAGACTTTCACTGCACTCTTACTGTAAATCAATCCTTTTTTCAGATCAATATCGTCTTGAGGGATGGCAATGCTGGTACGGATAGCAGTCGGGTATCCAAGGGGCCGCGTCGCACTTACAATCCAGTCGTAGTAATCGCCCTGCATCCAGACCAACGCGGGAGCAGCCGTTTTACCTCCCATTACGAAGGGACGTACATTGTTTTTCAATGAATGAAAAGTGAGTTGTTCTTCTGAAACTGATTCTCCACCGGGGGCAACGGTGAATCGTTTAAGTTCATATATTTTCCCCTGCTTTCCCACTACCGGCACCGATCCGTAGATGATTAGCGGATGGTGCTTGTCGATAGCCATCCCGCCGCTGTAACATTTCTCAATATCGGGCGACTGATGAAAGTGTCCGCCTGCATTCGCGAGAAATGTTTTCTGCCAGCGGTGGCCTGTCCACCGGATATGATAATAATCGTGCGATGACTTGTCGTGGCTGATGCCCACCGTTGCCATCACGGGATGTTCATCTTGATCGAGCGTCAGCTCCCATATCCAGTTACGCCGAGGGGTTGCATCAACCACGGCGAGAGGGTGTTTTTCCCGGTAAGCCGGTGTGATATCCACCTCGTGCGGTGGCGAACTGCCCACCACCGAAAGCTGGTTCCCGCCGATATCCGTCAATGCTTTGGTAAGGATATCGAAACAATTGAGATAGATCCAGTTCGTTGTCTGATTATCGGGATGTGTGGTCGTATAGGCGATGTAGATCTTCTCTTTGCCGTTAGTGGCATATTTGGCATAGGGTCTTACACCCCCAGCACCTTTCATGGAGCGGATAATCTGAAAGGGTCCCCAGTCGAACGATACCTGGTCTTCACTGTCAGGAAGAGTGAGCCGGCCAATGGTAGGGTGCCATCCGATGCCTCTCCAGCAGAGGTAGATATGTGCAGGATCATCCGACAGGAGGAAGGGGGAGGGGTAGGTGGTAGCGTAATCTGTCGCCAGGCGCATCTCGTTCCCGAGGGTAGTGATGTCGCCCGGTTCACGTGATACACGGTAATAGAAACAAGGCTCGTCGGTATGACGTGCATAGAAAATCATGATTCGTTCATCGGGCAGTACCAGGAAGGTGGGGTTATTGTGATCATCTGGCTGAAACCAGGAGCGGATCATTACCTCACTCCTCCTGTTATGCAGATGATCGATCTGTGTAGCCTTGATATACCCCTGCACATCGATATAACCGATATAGGTGCTGTTGATGGTGCCGCTCCCGTTTTCAAAATGTAGTGCACGCGGGTCGGCAAACCAGCACCAGGCTCCCTTTTCAGTGATTGTATTAACCGGAAAGGGATGCACATTGCCATTAACCCCCGCTGGCTGTGCGAGTAGGGCTGAAGCCATCTGTACAGAGAGTAGAAGTGAAAGAATGAGTTGATGCATACCGTTTATCCCTAAACAAAATCAAGCCATAGAGCACTGGGCTGAATGGCTTGATTCATGTGTCAGACTGTAAAAACTGTTCGTCTCGTTACCATAAAAAGATATATATCAATGTTACAAGGGTAGTTATCCCTAATGCACCTAAAGCAAAGCCTTTGTCTGTTTTGAACAGTGACAGGTCGAAGGGCACCGCCTTATGATCCTGGTACGTTGAATTGGCATTTGAGAACAGAAAGAGAGCTACAGAGAATATCAGTGCGCCAAAGAAGAAGAAAGCTTCAAATCCAATGTTCTCGAGATAGAGAACCCATTCATTGCTGCTTCCGCTGACGAGCAATATTTTATGGATGGCTGCTGAGAGGATGAAAAACAGGGAGAAGAACAGTGTGAATCGTCCCCATTTAAGCATCTTCTTCCTGTCGGCCTCATCTACTGCGTCTGACTTTTCTTTCGTGCTGTCAACCAGGGTGATGGCTACAAATATCACGAACAGGATGATGAAGATATATCCCATTCTGAACTGGAATGGCATCTCAGGCATGGCTATTTTAAACAGCACACCCATAGGGATGGTGAGGATGGAGGTCCATACTGCAGCCTTCGATGAGGCTCTTTTCCACAGCAGACCTAAACCAAACACTACGATGATACCCGGATAGATAAAACCGGAATATTCCTGTATATACTGGAATGCCTGGTCTAACCCGCCCAACAACGGTTCAACAGCGATGATTGCAATCACCAGTGCGAGTGTAGCCGTGATACGACCTACCCTTACCAGCTGTTTGTCCTTGGCTTTTTTATTGATATGTTGTTTATAGATATCCATCGTGAAGATGGTAGAGGTTGAGTTTAACATTGAAGCCAGAGAGGAGATGACCGCTGCTGCCAGGGCGGCAAAGGAGAGTCCTTTAATGCCTACGGGGGCGAAATTCCGTATCAGCCAAGGATAGGCATCATCGGAAACATTAATCGTTCCGTGCATATCCACATAACCCTGTTGAATGCCAGGGATATCCTGAGGATAATTGAACATGATAAAAGCAGTTACACCGGGTATCACCACGATAAAAGGGATCAATATCTTCAGGAAACCGGCAAAGATAAGACCTTTCTGTGCTTCACCGATACTTTTGGCTGCAAGACCTTTCTGAATGATGTACTGGTTGAAACCCCAGTAACCAATATTGGTCAGCCAGACCCCTCCCACGATGGCGGCGATGCCGGGCAGGTCCCTGAATGCATCCGGCGATTTCGACTTATCCACGATCAGGTTGAAGTGGGTGTCGTTGGGGATGGTTTTCAGCTTCTCGAAAATGATGGTCAAGCCGTCCCATGCGCCTCTCCCTTCACCCGATACAGCCTCCAGAGCAAAGTAGGCAGTAATCAACCCGCCTCCAATGAGGAAGATCACCTGCAATACATCAGTCCATGCCACGGAGGCCAATCCTCCGTAGATTGAATAGATCCCGGCGATGATAAACAGTACCAGCACGATTTGCATACGGAATCCTTCCAGTCCCAATATCTGCTCAATGGCTATTGAACCGAGCCATGCCACGGAGGTGAGATTCACAAATACATAGAGGAACAGCCAAAAAACGGAAAATGCCATGCCTACTCCATCATTGTAGCGTTCACGCAGGAACTGGGGAATAGTGTAGATTTTTCTTTTTAACATCACAGGCAATAAAAACTTGGCCACAATGATGAGTGTCACCGCCGCCATGATCTCATAGGCAGCTACACAGATACCAATCTTATAACCTGATCCTGACATCCCGATAAACTGTTCCGCAGAGATGTTCGCGGCTATCAGTGATGCACCCACAGCCCACCATGTGAGTTTGTTACCCGCCAGAAAATAATCGTTGGCGGTTTTATCCACTCCTTTCTTGTTTCTGGAGAGGAAAAGACCCAGACTAACAAGGAGAATCATGTATAACCCGACTATGATAAAATCAATAGTCATAAATCCCGAATTGCCCATTATTTTAAAAATTATGTTTGTATTAAGACTTAATTGTTTTCAATATGCTGTTAATCAGGACTGTGTATGAACACAATCGGTTAAATTTTAAATTTGTCAAAGATAGATAATTTTCTTAAACAAACGAAGAAATTAAACCTCATTTTAGCCATGTTTAGTGGCATCAGCGTTAGAATAGTTCTTTTCCAACTACTTAGTATCGCTGTTTAGGAGGATTAAAAATTGAAAATGAGAGCGAGAAGCAGAAAAAGGGCTCACCGGGAAGGTGAGCCAGTGAAGCAACCCAGGCAGGGATGATTATTGATACCCATGGTCATGCACCGTCCCTACCGCGCGACCGGAAGGGTCGGCATTCTTCCGGAATGCTTCGTCCCATTCCAGTGCCACAGGTGAGCTGCATGCTACCGAGGGCACGGAGGGTACGCATTGTGCGGCACTGTCGGAGGGAAACAGTTCCGAATAGATGGTGCGATACAGATACTCTTCTTTGGTCAGTGGCGGGTTGATCGGAAAACGATGATGTACGTTCGCCATCTGTTCATCGGTCACTTTATGACGTGCGATCTCTTTCAGGGTGTCGATCCAGTTATACCCAACACCGTCGGAGAACTGCTCCTTCTGGCGCCATGCCACCTCCGGAGGCAGGTAATCCTCAAACGCCTTGCGGAGGATATGTTTCTCTATCTTGCCGTTGCCAGCCATCTTGTCTTTCGGGTTGAGGCGCATGGCCACATCCATAAACTCTTTGTCGAGGAAAGGTACGCGCCCTTCCACGCCCCAGGATGCAAGTGATTTGTTGGCTCGGAGGCAGTCGTACTGATGCAGTTTAGCCAGTTTACGTACTGTCTCCTTGTGAAACTCTTCCGCGTTAGGTGCCTTGTGAAAGTAAAGATAGCCGCCAAAGATCTCATCGGCACCTTCACCCGAGAGCACCATCTTCACACCCATCGATTTGATAAAACGGGCAATCAGGTACATGGGTGTGCTGGCACGGACGGTAGTCACATCGTAGGTCTCGATGTGATAGATCACATCGCGGATGGCATCCAGCCCCTCCTGGATGGTGTACTCTATCTCGTGATGGACAGATCCGATGTGGGCAGCCACTGTTCGTGCCGCCGCCAGATCGGGTGAGCCATTCAGTCCGATGGCAAAAGAGTGCAGTTGCGGCCACCAGGCATCCTCCCTGTTATCTGTTTCCACCCGCTTTGCGGCAAATTTCTTGGCTATGGCCGAGATGATGGATGAATCCAGTCCACCCGAAAGCAATACACCGTAAGGGACATCACTCATCAGCTGCCGCTGTACCGCATCTTCCATCGCTTGTCTCAGGAGGGTAATATCCGAGACGTTCTCTTTCACGTTGTCATATTCCATCCAGTCACGCACATACCATTTCGTCATTTTTTCATCGGGGCTGAAGTAATAGTGACCGGGCAGGAACTCTTCAATTTTATTGCAGAACCCCTCCAGCGCCTTCAGTTCGGAAGCCACATAATAGGCGCCATCTTCATCCCATCCCTGATACAGGGGGATAATGCCGATATGATCGCGACCAATCAGGAAGATCTCTTTTTCCAGATCATACAGGGCGAAAGCGAAGATGCCGTTCAGCTCTTCCAGAAAACCGGCTCCCTTATCCCGATATAATGCCAGGATCACTTCACAGTCCGACTGAGTGAGAAACGTGTAGCTGTTTTCATACTGTTTACGGATCTCCCGGTGGTTGTAGATCTCACCGTTCACCGCAAGGACCAGTTTGCCATCTTTACTGAATAGCGGTTGCTTTCCCGAGGCAGGATCTACGATGGCAAGACGTTCATGCGCCATGATGGCGCTGTCACAAGAGAAGATGCCAGACCAGTCCGGTCCACGGTGACGCAGTTTCTTTGACATCTTCAACAGTTGCGGTCGCAATTGCTCCTTGGGGACTTTAAGATTGAATGTACATACTATTCCACACATATATGATTGATTTGTTGATTTATTGATCGAATCACCGAATTCATTCCATTAATTTCCGGTGAATCGCTTCGGCAGCTTTCCTTCCCGAGGCGATGGCTTTCACCACCAGACTGGCCCCCATCATCGCATCACCGGTGGCGAATACACGCGCAACGTTGCTCTCGTGTTGTCTGTCAACAGCCACATTTCCCCGCACATCGTAGGCTACGCCCAGCTCATTCAGCAGCCCCTCCTGCACGGGATGCACAAATCCGAGTGCCAGCAGTACCAGATCGGCCTTCATCGTTTCACACTTTCCCGAAGAGATCATGGAGAAGTGTCCCTTCTCATCCTTCTCCCAGCTAATCTGCTCCACGACAGCCTCTTTCACCTCTCCCTCTTCCCCCTTGAAGGAGCGTGTGTTGAGCAGCCATCGCCGTTCGCATCCCTCTTCATGTGAGGAGGAGGTCTTCAATATCTGAGGGAACGGGTTAGGCCAGGGTGTGGCAGGGTTACTGCCTACAGGTGGCTTGGGCATGATCTCTATCTGTGTCACGCTTGCAGCACCCTGTCTGATGGATGTGCCCACACAGTCGGAGCCGGTATCTCCGCCGCCAATCACCAGCACATGCTTCTCCTTTGCGGTGATCCTCTCTTCTGTGGCTGAGAGCTCTCCTTGAAGCAGGCGTATCTCCTGAGAAAGAAAATCCATGGCGAAATGGATCCCTTTCAGCTCTCTTCCGGGAGGGGTGATGTCTCTAGGTTTGCCGGCACCTACTGCCAGACAGACCGCATCATACGTTGCCATGATCTCCGTACCCGGTATATCCTTCCCTATCTCGGTATTTGTTTTAAACGCAATACCTTCCTCCATCAATAATGCCAGCCGACGGTCGATGATATGTTTGCTCAGCTTGAAGTTGGGAATACCGTAGCGAAGCAGTCCGCCCGGTGTGGTTGACTTCTCGTAGACGGTGACATGGTGACCTTTGCTGTTCAGCTGCTGCGCGGCGGCAAGTCCCGCCGGTCCCGAGCCGATCACGGCCACTTTCTTGCCTGTTCTCCGTCGGGGAGGTCTCGCTTTGATCATCCCCTCCAGGAAGGCCACCTCGGTGACCGATGCCTCGTTCTCGCGGATCGTCACCGGTGCCTCATGCAGTGCAAGCACGCACGATTTCTCACAGGGGGCAGGACAGACACGTCCGGTGAACTCAGGGAAATTATTGGTCTCATGCAACACTTCCACCCCTTTCTTCCAGTCACCCTTGTAGATATGATCCTGCCATTCGGGCATCTTGTTGCCCAAGGGACAGGCCCAGTGGCAGAACGGTATGCCACAGTCCATGCAGCGTGAGGCCTGCAGTTTGCGATCTTCCCTGTTCAGGGTCTGCTCCACCTCGCCGTGATCATGTACACGCTCGCTTACAAGACGATAACCGGCCTCTTTTCGTGGTATCGTCATAAATGCTTTTGGATTACCCATGCTCTTTATCTTTTATCTCCCTGAGGGAGGAATTTGTATGTAATCTGTCGGCCATCGCTCTGGGAATACCTCTCCCGAAGGAAGGGATTAATAATCCCGTTCAACGACCGCAATCTTCTTGTTAAGTTCTGCAATTTTCTTCTCCTGCAGCACTTTCTTGTACTCAATAGGTACCACTTTTATGAACTTCTCCACATATACATCCCACTGATTGAGGATACGTTTCGCCTGTTCACTGTTGGTATATTGCTGATGGCGGGAGATAAGGCCTTTCAGCTCTCTCGCGTCGGAGAGATCCTCCACCAGTGACAGCTCCACCATCTCCATGTTGCAGAAAAAGTCGAAATCACCCTTCTCATCCAGCACATAGGCCACGCCACCGCTCATGCCGGCCGCAAAGTTCCTGCCGGTAGCACCCAACACAACGGTACAGCCCCCGGTCATGTACTCGCAACAGTGATCACCTGCCCCTTCCACCACTGCGGTGGCTCCCGAGTTGCGTACACAGAAACGTTCACCTGCAATGCCGTTGATGTAAACCTCTCCCGAAGTAGCACCGTAAAGAGAGGTGTTGCCGCAGATGATGTTCTCTTCTGCCTGGAAAGTGCTTCCTTTGGGTGGTGTCACAATGATGCGACCTCCCGATAATCCCTTGCCAAGGTAATCGTTGGTCTCGCCATGCAGATAAAAAGTGACTCCTTTTACAAGAAAAGCACCGAAGCTTTGTCCTGCCGATCCATCAAACCAGGCCGAGATGGTATGCTCGGGTAACCCCTCCTCACCATAACGCTTGGCTATCTCTCCCGAGAGCATCGCTCCTGTGGTCCTGTCGGTATTTTTGATTTTAGACTTGATACCAACAGGCTGAAGTAGTTCAAGTGCCGGCAAGGCTTCCCTGATTAGTCTCCGGTCGAGCACCTCCTCAATTTTATGATGCTGGGCAGTTACTTTTCTAAGTGCGAATTTCTTCCCCTCCTCCGGGAACCAGATGATCCTTGAGAGATCAATCTTTTCCGTTTTGGGTAATGCGGGGTACTTTCTCTGTTGTAGCAGGTCGGCCCTCCCAATGACCTCATCGAGTGAGCGGTATCCCATTGCTGCCAGCTGTTCGCGTGTATCCTCTGCCAGAAAACGGAAGTAATTGACCAGGTACTCATAACGTCCCACAAAACGTTTGCGTAGCTCTTCATTTTGTGTAGCCACACCCACGGGACAGGTATTCAGATGACATTTGCGCATCATCACGCACCCCAGCACGATCAGCGCACTGGTGGCAAAGCCAAACTCTTCCGCACCCAGCATGGCCGCAATCACAATGTCGCGTCCCGTCTTCAACTGTCCGTCGGTCTGCAGTGTCACCACGCCCCGCAGGTTGTTCATCACCAGTGTCTGCTGTGTCTCGGCCAACCCAATCTCGAGAGGTAATCCCGCATGCTTGATGGAGCTGGCGGGGCTCGCTCCCGTGCCTCCCTCGGCGCCGCTGATCACGATCAAGTCGGCCTTCGCCTTGGCCACCCCCGCGGCAATGGTGCCTACACCGCTCTCCGACACCAGCTTCACGCTCACTACCGCTTTCGGATTCACATTCTTCAGATCGAAAATGAGCTGTGCCAGATCTTCTATTGAATAGATGTCGTGATGAGGTGGTGGGGAGATCAATGAGATGCCCGGGATAGAATGTCTTGTTCGGGCAATGATGGTATCCACCTTGTATCCCGGTAGTTGGCCTCCCTCGCCCGGCTTGGCACCCTGGGCAATTTTTATCTGTAGCTCGTCGGCATTGACCAAGTACTCGGTAGTGACACCAAAACGTCCTGATGCAATCTGCTTGATGGCGCTTCTTCGGGTTAATCCATCCTGCTGTACCTTGAACCTCTCCGCGTCCTCACCCCCTTCGCCGGTGTTGCTGCGCCCGCCAATGATGTTCATGGCGATGGCCAGCGCTTCATGGGCTTCTTTGCTGATGGAGCCGTACGACATGGCGCCAGTGCAGAACCTTTTCATGATCTTTTCCACCGGTTCCACCTCAGTGATCTCAATAGGGTTACGCCTATAATCGAGCATGTCGCGGATAAAAGCGGGTTTCTCCTTCTCGTTGACCAGTGCAGTGTACTCCTTGAACAGCTGATAGTTGTCTGTTTTGGTGGCTATCTGCAGCCGGGCGATGGTCTCGGGATTCCATGCATGATATTCTCCCTCCATCCTGTAGGCGTAGTTCCCTAAATTCGTAAGGTGGAATGGTTCATTCACCTCCTCATGGAATGCAGCCGTGAAAGGTTGCAACACCTCCCTGGCTATATCTTCCATGTCAATACCCTCAATCTTGGAAGAGATCCCTTTGAAGTAGCTGTTCAGCACTGTGGAGGAGATGCCTAACGCTTCAAAGATATGCGCACCGCGGTAGCTCCTCAGGGTTGAATTACCCATTTTGGAGAGCACCTTCAGCAATCCTTTGTTGATCGATTTGATATAGTTCTTCTTTGCAGTATCGAAGTCGAGATGAATCTCTCCCGTTTTCACCATTTGCGACAACAGGGCGAAGACCAGGTAGGGGTTGACAGCATTCGCTCCAAAGCCGAATAACAAGGCGAAATGCATCACCTCCCGTGGCTCCGCACTCTCCACCACAATGTCGATCTGCATCCTCTTTCTTTTATCTACCAGGTAGAGGTGTACGGCCGACGTAGCCAGCAATGACGGGATAGGCGCATTATGTGCATTTACGCCCCTGTCGCTCAACACGATATAATTCTTCCCGTCGTCCACCGCTTTCTCCACTGATTGACACAGTATGTCCACTGCTTTCTTCAACCCCTCGGCGCCACTTGCAGGATCGAACAACATTGGTATCACAGCCATCGAAAACCCTTTGTAACGCAGGTTAGAAAGGATATCGAACTGGGTGTTGGTAAGGATGGGACTCTTCATCTTCACAATACCCGACAGCTCGGGGATCTCCTCGAGCAGGTTCTGGTGAATGGCTCCCATATAACCGGTGAGTGACATCACCAGCTCTTCACGTATGGAGTCGATAGGAGGATTAGTGACCTGTGCAAATTGCTGACGGAAATAGTTGAAGAGTCGTTGTGGTTTTTCAGAAAAAGCCGCTAAGGTAACATCATTACCCATGGAGGAGGTGGGCTCCTTGCCTTCAGTCGCCATGGGCTTGATCAGCAGTTCCAGATCTTCGGTGGAATAGCCAAAGGCTTTGAGGAGTGTATCCCGGTTGTCGCTATCATTGTTCACACTTCGCCCCGAGGAGATCTCATCCAGATTCAGGCAGTGCTTATTGAGCCACTGTCGGTAGGGATATGCACTTGCCAGCTCTTCCTTGAGCTCCTTGTCGGAAAAGATGGTTCCGCTGTAGGTGTCGACCATGATCATCTTCCCCGGTCTCAACCGTCCCCGTGCCTTGATGTTGGTTGGGTCAAATTCAATGGTGCCGGTTTCGGATGCGATGATCATGATGCCATCGTGGGTGATGGTATAGCGTGCCGGCCGAAGTCCGTTACGGTCGAGCATGCCTCCGGCGAAACGACCATCGCTGAAGAGAAGGGTGGCGGGGCCATCCCACGGTTCCATCAGCATGCTGTGGTACTCGTAGAATGCTTTCAGCCCGTCGGAGATCGGATTCTTGTCATTGAAGCTCTCGGGTACCAGCATCGACATGGCATGCGGCAGTTTCTTGCCTGACATCACCAGAAATTCAAGCACATTATCCAGGGAGGCACTGTCGCTCATGTGAGGCTGCACGATGGGGTAGAGTGCGGAGATGTCATCAAACAGGTTGGAGTTGAGCACACTCTCGCGGCTCTCCATCCACTGCCTGTTACCACGGATGGTGTTGATCTCACCGTTGTGTGCCAGCATGCGGAAGGGTTGTGCCAGATCCCACGTGGGGAAGGTGTTGGTGCTGAAGCGGGAGTGTACCAGCGCTACACGGCTTGTGAAGTTGGCGTTGGAGAGGTCGGGAAAATATCGCCGTAGCTGCATGGAGGAGAGCATGCCTTTATAGATCATCTGCCTGGTGGAGAGGCTCACCATATAGAAGCTGCGATCGGCACCTATAGGCGAAGCCTGTATGGTATTCTCAATTTTCTTTCTCAGGATGAATAGTTTTCGCTCAAGTAGATCGGAAGTGCCCTCACCGATAATGAACAACTGCTTGATGACCGGCTCATTGGAGAGGGCGATCTCTCCCAGGCAATCATTCGCTACAGGCACATCGCGGATATGAAGCAGTGAAAGGTGCTCGGCAGCTGTCATTTCTTCAATCACGCCCATGCAATAGTCCCTCTCCTCACGCTGTTGAGGCAGAAAAACCAGACCGGTGCCATATCTCCCTTCTGCCGGTACCGCAATACCCTGCAGGAGAATGAACTCATGCGGAATATGTACCAGGATGCCGGCACCGTCTCCCGTGATATTGTCGGCACTCTCGGCACCACGGTGCACCATGTTCTCAAGCACCTGCAATCCTTTTTCCACGATGGCGTGTGATTTTTCGCCCTTGAGTGTCATCGCCAGACCTACGCCACAGGCATCATGCTCATTATTAAATGAGTAGAGTGATTCTTGTTGCATTTGCTGCAGTGTGTGGAAGATATTTTTTCTTTTCATCTGATGTTTATTCTTTAAATTTTTGCCAAAAAATAGCAGATAATCACTTACCCGCTATTCCTAAACTATTTTGAATAGTTACCTGATTTATAGAGAATCTAGTCTAGCTGATAAATAACAGTTCTCGGTACTTGGGTAGTGTCCACATCTGATTGTCTACGATCATCTCCAGTTTATCCACATGATAGCGGATGGTGTTGAAGTAAACTTCCACCTGGTCGTGGTAAGCTACCGCCTTTTCACGGGCATCCTCCAGCTTGTTGGCTGCCTTGCGGGCATCCACCATATCATCCACATTACTCTTGATGGCAGAGATATGGTCGGCAATGTCTTCGATGAGTGCGGCATCCTCTTTTGATAGCTTGTCAGCCTTCTCCTTGTCAAAGACAGCCCTCATCTTATAGAGGTTGTCGAGCAACACCGACTGGTATTCCGTAGCCACCGGGATGATATGATTCATGCACAGATCACCCAGCACCCTTGCTTCTATCTGAATCTTCTTGGTGTAGGTCTCCCATTTCACCTCGTTGCGGGCATGCAACTCTTTTTCGTTCAATACCCCGATTTTCTCGAACATCTCCACCGATTGCTCCGAGGTGTAGGCATCATAGATCACTGGCACACTGGTCTCGCAATCCAGTCCTCGCGTGTTGGCTTCCACCTTCCACTCGTCACTGTAGCCGTTTCCTTCAAAACGGATCGGTTTCGATTCCTTGATATAGAGGCGAAGGGTGTCGAAGATGGCCTCCTCCTTCTTCATCCCCTTCTTCATCTTTGTATCAATCTCACTTCTGAATGCGATGAGCTGTGAAGCCACTACCGCATTCAGTGCCGTCATGGCCGAGGAGCAGTTGGCCGAGGAGCCGACGGCCCTGAACTCGAACCTGTTGCCGGTGAAGGCGAAGGGTGAAGTGCGGTTTCTGTCGGTATTGTCGATCAGCACTTCGGGTATATGAGCCACACCCAGTTTCATCTTCTGCAGCTCGTCGACGGTGATGTCATCATCCTCGGAGCTGAACTCAATCTTATCAAGTACGGCCGAGATCTGTTTTCCGAGAAATACGGAGATGATGGCCGGAGGAGCTTCATTGGCCCCCAGACGGTGGGCATTGTTGGCCGACATGATGGAGGCTTTCAGCAGGGCGTTATGCTTGTACACGGCGACGAGGGTGTTCACGAGAATGGTGACGAACAGCAGGTTCTCGTTGGCCGTCTTGCCCGGTGTGAAAAGACCTATGCCGGTGTCGGTACCCAGCGACCAGTTATTGTGCTTGCCCGATCCGTTGATGCCGGCAAATGGTTTTTCGTGCAGCAACAGCTTGAAATGATGTTTTGCTGCAATTTTATGCATCAGCGACATCACCAGCAGGTTTTGATCTACTGCCAGGTTGGTTTCGCCAAATATGGGCGCCAGCTCGAACTGATTGGGCGCCACCTCGTTGTGGCGGGTTTTCAGGGGGATTCCATACTTGTATGCTTCAAACTCCACCTCTTTCATGAATGATGCCACACGGGGAGGGATTGCACCGAAATAATGATCCTCCAGCTGTTGGTTCTTGGCGCTTTCGTGTCCCATCAGCGTGCGTTCCGTGAGACTCAGGTCGGGACGGGCTGCATAGAGTGCCTGATCTACCAGAAAATATTCCTGTTCCCAGCCCAGATAGGAGTATACTTTCTTTACTTCAGGATAGAAAAGCCTGCAAACCTCCACTGCAGCTTTGTCCACGGCTGAAAGCGTTTTCAGCAGGGGTGTCTTGTAGTCCAGTGCTTCTCCGGTGTAGGAGATGAAGACGGTGGGAATACACAATGTGTCGTCCATGATGAAAGCCGGTGAGGAGGGATCCCATGCGGTATATCCTCTCGCTTCGAACGTATTACGAATGCCACCGCTGGGGAAGCTCGATGCGTCTGGTTCCTGCTGCGCCAATAGCGTACCTGAAAAACGCTCAATGATTCCTCCTCCGGGTCCATTGATGTAATCGATAAAGGAGTCATGTTTTTCAGCCGTCCCTTCGGTAAGCGGTTGAAACCAGTGGGTGTAATGGGTGGCTCCCATCTCCATAGCCCACATCTTCATCCCTGCAGCCACATGTGCCGCAATCTCACGATGCAGCGTGGTGCCCTGGTCGATTGCTTCAAGCACGGTTCTCATCGTTTCTTTCGAAAGATACTTTGCCATTTGTGTCCGGTTAAACACATTCTTGCCAAAATATTCAGATGGCAATTGTCCCGGAACCGTCACCTCAATGGGTATTCTTTTCGATGCTTCCTCTA
The DNA here is from genome assembly GCA_964446805.1 of uncultured Proteiniphilum sp. GTDB lineage: Bacteria > Bacteroidota > Bacteroidia > Bacteroidales > Dysgonomonadaceae > Proteiniphilum. Next base: position 15,416 of record CAYUQE010000024.1, read on the forward strand.
CCGCTTTAAATCGTAATGTTGACATATCAGACGTAATTTTTGAAAGTTATTTTGATAACCTGTTTTCTATCTATGGATTCATTATTTCGATGCAAAAATAAACAATATGTTTTAAATACAAAATAAAAAAGATAAAAATGTCACTAATATCTTGAAAATTTAACAAAACGACTAAAAAAAAGGCTATTTAATGACATAAAACAAAGCTGGCAAGGCGGTTTTGATTCAATGTGACATATTCTCAGTGGGATATCTGCCTTTTAGATAGTTTTCATGTTCATCCGATGGACACAATGTCCAAGAAGGAATAATTGCACGGATGAAGATTATTGTTGGGACAAAAGAATCATTCCGCACGCAGATTTATAATGAAAAAAGAGGAATTGAGGTTGAATAAACCTTGAGGGTGGGGTTTATGAGGAGTAGGTATGAATGCTCTGCTGTGCTGAGGGCAGGTAGTTTAGTCCGTACCAGCATATCTGGAGGAGTACGAAAGCGATCAGCAGTATAATCATGGAAGTCTTGTTGGAGGATGTCTTTTTCAGCCGGTAGTGGATGTAGATGAGATATCCCAGCCAGGTGGCTGCTGCCCATGTCTCTTTGGGATCCCAGCTCCAGTAGTGACCCCATGCCTCCTTGGCCCAGATGGCCCCCATGAGCATGCCCAGTGTGATGCAGGCACTGCCAGCATAGACCAGGTTGTCGGTCATCAGCATGATGCGTTCTTTGTCGTTGATGGTGCTTTCTCTTGCCAGATAGTAGATGGCAGTCAGTGTGGCGGCGCCGAGGATAGCGTAGGAGAACATGTAGATGATCACGTGTGGTGCAAACCAGGGGCTCTGTAGTGCCGGCATCAGCACCTTATTGTGTATGTCGGGGTTGAGGATATTGACGAAGATAAAAACGGCCGACAGGAGGGTGGTGAAGGAGAGTATCCAGCGGTAGTTCCACCGGAGATAGGTAAGCAGCCCTGCCGCCGGCAGAAAGAAGGAGTACCAGAGGCGTGTTTCGCCCATCGTCCGCAGGGGAGGGCGCTCCAGTGATCTCCAGAGAGCGGCAATAAAAAAGAAGAACAGGAATAAACCTGCCAACGTTAGTAGTGCCGCGATCGTTTTCTTTTTGTTTTTCAATGCGACCGCTGCTCCGGCACCCCACAGAAAGAGTGCTCCGATGGCGAAATAGATAAATTGATCCCAGGTCATGCGATTTTCTTTTTTGGTCCGGCAATAAACAGGAACAGTGCACCTGCGAGCAACATGAAGAGACCGGTGTAGACCACTTTCAGCCACGGGTCACGCACCAGCTCGAAAACGGAGGTGTCTGAATATTTCCCTCTGGCATCGTCATAGCTGTACTGGTAGATCATCCACTGTTCTATGGATAAGGGTTTATTCACTTCAATCACCGCTTGTTTGTTTGCTCCCTCTTCGGTGTAAACGGTTACGTGGGAGCTGTATCGCTTCACCTCCTGCTGTGGCATGGCCACGCTGGTGGTCCCGTCGATCTGCAGCACGCTGTGGGGAAAGAGATAGCTGCCGTTGCTCACCCATCCTTCCACGGATGCGGTATGACCGGACTGGCTCACTTTCACTTTTATCGCAGTGGTGGCACCCTCCATCATCATGGGCACCACGTTGGTGAAGACGGAGTCTTTGAACAGCGCCGCATGCGCCAGATAATCGATGATCTCCACGCTATAGCCGGCCAGTTGTACAGTCTTGCCCACCCCCTCAAATTGATAGCTCACGGGACGAGCTTCAGGCAGCATTCTCCCTGTTTCATTCTCAATGAACACCAGTTTGGGCGGATACGCTTCTATATGGAAGCTGTCCAGCTGAATAGCCAGCGGCAACTCCTTTATCTCTCCTTCGTTGTTATTGGAACGCCATTCCACTGTTCCCTCCTTGACGCTCATCGTAACCCTTTCCATATCGGCACTGCCTAAAATGCCACCTAACAGGGCGAAAAAGAGGCCGAGATGATTCAGGTAGAAGCCCATATCGCGCCAGGTTTGTTTTCTCGCTGTTCTTCCGAGTATAGTGAGCCCCAAGATCGCCAGCGTATAAAAACAGAGCATGACGAACGGCCATGAGGTGGTCATCTGATGCCATCCCAGCCTGCCAAGTATCGTTTTCGGCAACTGTTCTTCAACTGTTCCCTGTGGTAACTGAGGAATCACTCCCAGAATCACGCTGAGGGAAAGTAGCACCACCAGCGCCGGGATGGTGGCATAAGCGCCCGATAACCATCGGGTGATGGGCTTCTTTCCTGCCAGGAAGTGCACAGCAAGAAGCCCTGTCACAAAGAGGGCTCCGATGATACTGTTGACGGGGGATGCAAACAGGGACGGTTCAACCTTGCCTGCACTCAGTTGCAGGATGATACCCGCGATGCCGATAGCAATGGCAACCAGAAAACCTTCTGCGTAACCCCATGGCTGTGCCCAGATCTTGCGGGAAGAATGCTCCATTCAGATGTAATATTCAAAATGCTTACTTCAGGCTAACCAGCCTGTTGTTCGACAGGGCTCTCTCGAGCCACTGGGGAACGACTGTCTCCTGGAAAGTTTTCTTGTTGGCTCTCTCCTGCTGCATGTCCAGGCCGATATAGGCCTGCGCCTTTTCTTTCGTGGAGAGGTCGGGCAGTGGTACACTGCCTGTGAAGCCGTTAAGGGCGAGCACCTTCGATATCTCAAAACGAGCCTTGTGGGCACGGTCGAGGCTCAATGCCAGGATGCGCTGGAACTCAACAGGTGAGTGGAACGACCCTCCATGCGATGCCACAGCGTAATCCCAACGCCATTGTGACTGGCGGATAAGCTGCAGGACATCATTCATCTGCGCTTCAGTAGCCCCTTTCTCCCAGGCGAACTGTGCCTCCAGATGCGCTTTTGCCAGCTCCTCCTCCACCAGGTTGCGTATCTGATCCGCACTGCGCTGCCGCTCGTAGACCGCATTGCGCAGATCCTCCTCCGTCTCCCTGTGACACACCTGGCAGGTATTGTTGATGCTGGCCAGCGGACTTCTTTTGTGGTGGCTGCTGTACTTCACGCCCCCTTCCGAGACATAGGGCATATGACAGTCGGCACATGATACGCCACGTTGGGCATGGATGCCTGTTTTGTAGATTTCGTAATCGGGATGCTGCGCCTTGATAATGGGGGCCTTGCTCAGTGCATGGGTGTAATCGGCGAACTGAATGCTGTCGTAATACTGTTCGGCTCCCTCCATGGTGGTGCCGTTGTGCCAGGGGAAGATGAGGTACTTGCCTTCCTTGGTGAAGTAATATTCCACATGACACTGTGCACATGCCAGTGTACGCATCTCCTGGTGGGTGGCCTCCTGGATATTCAGCCCCATCGCCTGAAAACCTTCCATCAGGGCGGGGCGACTGATCTTCAGGTTCATCGTCTCTGCCTCGTGGCAGTCGGCACAGCCGATAGGGTTTACCACCTCATGGCCCCAGTGTGACCAGGGTTTGTTGTAGAACTCGGCGATGCCAACGGAGTCCATCAGACGGGGTACGTCAGGGCTCTTGCAGGTCCAGCAGGTGGCGGGCTGCGGTCCCTCTTCGGGGGTCATGGGCGCGCCGGTGCGCAAGGTGTGACGTATATCCTCAATAGCATGCATATGTCCTCTGGGAGTGCCGTAATCTTTTGAGAAGGCATATCCCGCCCAGAGGATCACCATCTCCGGTCGTTGTGCGAGCACATCCACCACGCTGCTGCCGTTGAACTCGCTACGAAAGGTGGTGTCGGCCGTTTTTGTCCAGGTCTCATACTCGCGGGGATAGTTCTCCGCAAAGATCTCGTTCCTTGACTCAATACCCGTGATAGCAATCTTTCGGTTATTCATCACACTGGCTATTTCGGCCCTTCTCTGGGTGATGGAAGCGGCCAGCAAGCCCAGGAGAAAAACAACTCCCATCGTAACGAAAAACAGTAACCAGCCTACCCATGGCTTCATCCTGTTGTTATTCCTATTTCTGCTCATTGTGATCTTTTTTATCAGTTATCAGTTATCAGTTATCAGTTTCAGCTCTCAGCTCTTATTCGTTGATTAAGCAATTTTTTATTCGTTATTCGTTTTGATTTACCAAATCCTGGAGCCAGTCGGGCACGTTGCTCTCCGGCATGGGGATGCGGGCATTGGGTGTGGAGGAGAGCGACCGGCTGCGGGTGTGGGGCACATCTCTGTGGCAGTCCCAGCAAGCGTTGCCTCCCATCTCCTTCATCTCTTTAAAGCCCATGCGACCTGTGCTGATAAACTCCGTGTTGAGTTGTGTGTGACATCGCACGCAGTTCTCCATGATCACCTCCGAACTGGCGGGGATGGCCTGCAATGCCTGATCCTCACCACGGATGGTGAATACTGCTGAGTGCCGCAACCCGTCCATCGCCTTGAAATAGTAACCTCTCACCTTGCTGTCTTGGGGTACATGACAGTCATTGCAAGTGGTGTTCCGCCCATGCGAGCTGTGCATCCACGTGGCATAATAGGGGCCCATGATGTGGCAGTTGACGCAGGTGGCCGGATCGTTGGAGAGATAGCTGTAGGCGCGTGAAGTATAAAAGGTATAGATAAAGAGTCCAACGAAAGCACCACAGATAATGATAGCCGGATATTTCCATCCACCGCGCGGTCTGATTTCATTCCATATGTTTCGCAGATGATTCATGGCAGCACACTTTATAATCATTTACTATCAGCAAAGAAAGGGAATAACAGGGAATAAAAGTGTAATAATTATGACGTTTGCTAAAATATGACTATTTTTCGTGCTTGTTGGAGAAGGAACTCTCTTGTAGTGGCGTCAGGCTATTGAATGTTGTGGAGAGTATTGCCTATTACTCTTTGTAACCTGTGAAACAGTTCTCCCTGGGGAGTATTCAAAGATATTTCTCCTCTGCAAATACCCTTTGTGAAAGCGAAGCACTCATATATACAATTATGCACACTATTTATACCAACTCCGATCACTCCAAAATCATCTTTCAATGTCCCCTATGCAGCTCCGTACCGGAAGATAGGCAGGAGGCGTTTCTGCGGGATGTGCGTTTTTCACTGCGGACCTATGAAAAGGGAGATGTGGTGGTGACACAGGGATCGCGCTATGAATCGCTCTATATCCTGATCAGGGGAGAGATCGTGACCGAGATGGCCGATGAGAAAGGTGATTTCATGAAGGTTGAGCAGCTCAGGGCGCCCAACCCCATGGCTACAGGTTTCCTCTTTTCCAGCGATAACCGCTCACCGGTCTCCGCCATTTGCACTGTTCCCTGTACGCTGGTGGTGATCCCGCGGGAGAATGTCTACTTCCTGATGAGAAAGTATGAAGAGTTTATGATGGCCTTCCTGGCCTACATCTCCAACAAAGTATCGTTTCTCTCCGAGAAACTGCGTCTTGTCTCACTGCGAACCATCCGTGCCAAGCTGGCCTATTATCTGCTGAAGGAGTCGGCTGGTGAGCGTGCCTTTCGGTTGAAAATATCGAAGGAGGATATCTCGCGTCTCTTTAGTGTTTCCCGTCCCGCGTTGGTGAAGGTGATGATGGAGATGGCCGAGGAGAGCATCATAAAGGTCGATGGTCGCGAGATTGAAATCATGGATAGAAGAGCATTGCAGAAAATGTTCTGAGAATGTACGGGAATGCTTGCCTCATGTCATTAACCCATTTCGGTTCTCTTTGCAGGTGATAGTTGAAGGGATATTTGAGCGATATCTTCGCGGTTCTTCCGTGCTGCACAATTTTTTCCCGTTTTTTATTGGATGTGAAAATAAGTATTTACTGATCATGCTTACATTTGCAGATAAGGTAATTGAATTTAACCGCCGGCTCGGCTATGCAGGAGAATTGCCGGAGGGCTTTCAGGTCATCAATCCGTTCCGGTATAACCCGGAGACGATGGAGGTGATGCATGCTTTCTACCGGAAGTATTACAACGACCACCGGAAAAGGAGATTTCTGATCGGGATCAACCCGGGCAGGCACGGGGCAGGGGTGACCGGTATCCCCTTCACTGATACCAAGCGGCTGGAGAGCGCCTGCGGCATCACCATGCATTCGGCACTCACCCACGAGGTCTCCTCTCTCTTTGTCTACGACATGATTGAAGCATATGGAGGCACAGCCCGTTTTTACCGGGATTTTTATATCAATTCTCCCTTTCCACTGGCAATTATCCGGCAAACAGGAGAGGGGAAATGGCTGAATGCCAACTATTACGATGATCCTCTGCTTTTTGAGCATGTGAAGGAGTTTATGATTGACTCCCTAAGGAAACACATCCATATGGGCCTCGACACTTCAGCGGTTTTTATCCTCGGTAAAAAGAATGGGGAATTTATCGGAAAAATAAATCAACAGGAGAAATTGTTCGATAAGCTGACAGTCCTGGAGCATCCGCGCTACATTCAGCAGTACAGGTCGAAAGAAAAACAACATTACATCGATAAATACCTGCAGGCATTTTCGAGAGGGTATTAGGGCATTTACATTGAGTTGACAAAAAAGCAGCTATATCTCTATAACTGCTTTGTTTGTTGTGGTGCCACCAGGAATCGAACCGGGGACACACGGATTTTCAGTCCGTTGCTC
>CAYUQE010000025.1:0-21724 GCA_964446805.1 uncultured Proteiniphilum sp.
CGTATACCTGAGGGGCTTCGGCAGCTTCATCGTGAAAAAAAGAGCACAGAAAACAGCACGTAATATTTCAAAGAACACAACCATCATCATCCCAGAACACAATATTCCTGCTTTCAAACCGGCTAAAACATTTGTAGCTCAGGTAAAGGAAACAAAATAATTTAATTTAAAAGGAGAAATTAAGATGCCAAGCGGAAAAAAAAGAAAGAGGCATAAGATGTCTGTTCACAAGCGTAAGAAAAGACTGAGAAAAAATAGGCACAAGAAGAAAAAATAAAAGCTGCCATTTTTTACAGACACATACAGGAACAAACTTAACAGTAATAACCCAGGCATTAAGTTTGTTCTTTGTGTATTACACAAGGGAATGGTTCTGGAGAGAACCTCCTTTCTGTTGTGAAGACAGAAGCCCATAGTATTATTTAATCATTTAATAAAAACGAACAATTGTGACAAGCGAACTTGTTGTAGATGTTCAACCTAAGGAGATCACCATCGCGGTTCTTGAAGACAAGAAACTGGTGGAACTGCAGCAGGAAAGCCTGGATGGCTCTTTCGCGGTTGGAAACATTTACGTGGGCAAAGTTAAAAAACTGATGCCCGCCCTTAACGCTGCATTTGTCAATGTAGGACATAAAAAGGACGCTTTTCTTCACTATTTGGATTTAGGGGTTGAATTCAACTCAATTCTGGATTTTCAGAAGTTTGTTGAAGACAAAAAGAAGATTCCTCAGCTCCAGAAGATGAAGCTGAAATCTGAAATCGACAAGGAGGGATCCATATCGGATATCCTGAAAGTGGGACAGGAGATACTGGTGCAAATAGCCAAGGAACCTATCTCCACCAAAGGACCGAGATTAACAGCCGAGATCTCTTTCGCGGGGCGGTTTATGGTATTGATACCATTTATTGATCGCGTGTCGGTATCGCAAAAGATCAAGTCACGCGAGGAACGCGCCAGACTCAGACAACTCATCCAAAGTATCAAGCCTAAGAATTTCGGCGTCATCATACGCACGAATGCCGAAGGTAAGCGAGTTGCCGATCTCGATGCAGAACTAAAAATTCTGGTTAAAAGATGGGAAGATAACGTTGGTAAGATACAGAAAGCCAAAGTGCCTGCACTCATTTATGAGGAAACAGGTCGTACCGTAGCACTGTTAAGAGATACCTTCAGTCCCTCTTTCGAACAGATTCACGTCAACGACAGGGACGTGGCTAAACAGCTTGCCGAATATGTAAGCATCATTGCTCCTGAAAGAAAGAATCTTGTAAAGGAATACAACGGTGCATTACCCATCTTGGATAATTTCGGCATTACGAAACAGGTAAAATCGCTCTTTGGGAAAACTGTTACGTTCAAGAATGGTGCCTATCTGATTATTGAACATACCGAGGCGTTGCATGTAGTTGATGTCAACAGTGGCAATCGCAACAAATCGAAACTGGATCAGGAAGATAGCGCCTATGAGGTAAATGTGGCTGCTGCCGAGGAAATTGCCCGTCAACTGCGGTTGAGGGATATGGGAGGCATCATTGTCATCGATTTTATCGATATGAGCAAGGGTGACCATCGCAACAAACTCCTGGCAAAGATGACGGAGCTGATGGCACAGGACAGAGCCAAGCATAACATTCTGCCATTGAGTAAGTTCGGGTTAATGCAGATCACGCGTCAACGTGTACGCCCCGAAATGGAAATTACCACAAGCGAAGAGTGCCCCACCTGCTTTGGTAAAGGTAAAATAAAATCGTCGATTCTTTTCACGGATACTTTGGAAGGAAAGATCGATTATTTGGTAAATAAACTGAAAGTGAAGAAATTCAGTCTGCACATACACCCTTATGTTGCAGCGTACGTTCAGCAAGGTTTGTTTTCGTTGAAGTATAAATGGAAAAAGAGATTTAAAGTGGGAATGAAAATTATCCCCGACCAGAAGCTCGGATTCCTGCAATATGTCTTTTATGACAAGGACGGAAATGAAATTGACCTGAAGGAAGAGATTGAAATGAAATGAAGCTCAGTTAGAGCTTAATGATAAAGAACGTAAAAACCGGTATGACGAAAGGCATACCGGTTTTTTGGTTTATTCTCACAACGGATCTATATCGTAATAGAGTGAGACATACTTCCATTCAGGATTATTTCGCACTTCATCTTCGGCTTTTCTCAGGATCTCTCGCACCTTCTGCGGGGAGAGACCGTTCTCCAGCTTGAGCAGTATCTCACGGATATGGTATAATTGAATGCGGCTCACGATGGGCTTGTTGGGGCCAAGCAGCCGTTGTTGCATTGTTTTTTTGAGACTGGCGGCCATAAAGTCAGCTGCTGCTACCGCTTTTTTCTCCTCCTTATGTTTCAATACGATGCGTATTAACCGGCAAAATGGCGGGTAATTAAACAGCTTCCGCTCGGCCAGCTGTCGGTGAAAGAAAGCTTCATAATTGTGATGGGTCACATAGGTGTAAACATCCAGCCCCGGATCGGCACTTTGAATGATTACTACCCCCTGTCTGTTTTTCCGTCCGGAGCGACCCGCTGCCTGTGTCATGAGCTGATAGCCCCGCTCATGCGAGCGGAAATCGGGATAGTTGAGCAGCGAGTCTGCAGTGATGATGCCTACCACCCTCACGTTATCAAAATCCAAACCTTTCGACAGCATCTGTGTACCCACAAGAATCTGTATCTTCCGCTCCTGGAAATCGGTGATGATCTTCTCATATGCATCTTTGCCTCGTGTGCTGTCCATATCCATCCTGGCCACCACACTGCCGGGGAAGAGTTGTGCCACCTCCTCCTCAAGCTGCTCCGTGCCGAGGCCCAAAGGTTTCAGGCTCTCCTCGTGACATGAGGGACATGCTGTGGGAAGCCGATAATGACTGTTGCAATAATGACATACCAGCTGGTTCTCTTTTTTATGATAGGTGAGCGTGACGTCACAACGGCTGCACCGGGGTGTCCATGCGCAGTTACTACATTCTATCAGTGACGCGTATCCACGCCTGTTACGGAATAGTATCACCTGCTCCCCCTCAGCCAGGGCGCCCTCCATCTCCGCTATCAATGCCGGAGCGAGGAGTGTCTTCATTCGCTTTCTTTTGCGCAGATCCCTGGTGTTCTCGATCTGAATACGGGGCATCATCATCCCGTTAAAACGTTCCGTCAAGGTGACCAGCCCATATTTGCCGGTTAGTGCATGGTGAAAGCTTTCTATCGATGGTGTAGCCGACCCGAGCACTGTTTTTGCCTTATGAAAGAGTGCCAGCATGATCGCTGCATCACGGGCATGATAACGGGGTGCCGGTTCCTGTTGCTTGTAGCTTGTGGCATGTTCTTCATCCACAATCACAAGGCCCAGCTGCTGAAAGGGTAGGAAAATGGAAGAACGTACCCCGAGCATGACACTGTAAGGATTATCCGATACCATTTTCTGCCATATCTCGGTACGCTCGTTATCGTTGATCCTCGAGTGGTAGATGCCTATCTGATCGCCAAAGACTGCCTGCAGCCGCTGCGTGAGTTGTGTGGTCAATGCAATTTCAGGAAGCAGGTAGAGTGTCTGTCTGCCTTCAGCCATCATTTGCAGGATAAGGTGGATGAAGATCTCCGTTTTACCACTCGATGTCACACCATGGAGGAGGGTCGTCTGTTTTTCTGTGAAAGAGTGTCTCAGCTCAGTGAATGCCTTTTGCTGGTGTTCGTTCAGAGGGTAAGGATCACGTGTTGGCCTGAGGCCTGAAGGAATGCGCCCTGTTTCCAAGGCGTGGGTCAGCAGGATCTCTTTTTGCAGTAACCCGTTAAACACCGCGGGCGAGTAGCTGGTGAAACCTGACATCTCCTTCTTGCTGAGTATCTCTTTGTGCTGGGTGGCAAGATAGCTGCTGATCTCATCCATCAGCTGTTGCTGTTTCTTGGCTCTCCCCACCAGCTCCACAACGGTGCTCTCTCCGAGTGAGGGGTTGATCTGGATAAATATCCCCGTTTTGGGGGTGAAGCTGCTACGAAGGTCTTCCGGCTTCATCGACGTGGGAAGAGCTGCTTTATATACATCCCCCAGCGGAACCATATAATAAAACGAGATCCACTCCCACAACCTCAGTTGCTGTTCGTTCACCACGGCGTGTGAATCGATCAGGGAATGAATCTCCTTTACGTTGATATGTGCCGGTGCATTTCCATGAAGTGCCTTGACAATGGCAGTGTAATACTTCCTCCTTCCAAAAGGGACCACCACTCTGAATCCTGTCTCTATTTGATTCTCCATCCCGGCCGGAACGGCATAGGTGAATATGTCAGGTAGCGGAAGCGGAAGTATTACATCAGCATACATGATTTAGAAATAGATGGCCCCGGTAATACTCCAACTATCGCTTTTACCATTCAGAGGATCGCTCCAGTTTGGTTGTTCAGCCGCATAGTTGTCAGTCAACTGCACGCCATAGTTCAACCCTACCTGAATCATATGTAACAGTTCCACACCAAAGCCAATATTTGCTCCTGCCTGAAACTTCTTCGCACTGATATCATCACCGATAGACTGGAAATCAATCTTATCGCTCGATATCAGATAACCGGCATAGGGTCCTGCAGTGGCAAATAGCCGCAGGGGAAGCATGCCTAGCCCGAATTTCAATTTGGCATTCACCGGCAGCTTGAGATAACGGTTGTAAACATCTCTTGTGCCGGTTTCCTGACCTGAGAGATTGGCGACGGTCATTCGGTTGTCGTTATAAAGCAGTGAGGTTTCAATTCCGAAATCAACCACTGCAAAGGGAAACATTGCTTCGATTGAGGGTCCTATACTGTAAGAGGTCATGTTCTCCACTTTCAGTGCATCACTGTTAAAGCTTGGATTGTTGAGTCCCACATCAGCTTTCACGCCGAATTTGACTTGAGCTGAGAGAGGCAGGCTGAGCATGGTCAACAATAGAATGGCCATGCAGTTACGAATCAATTTGGTAGTTTTCATTGTTGTCATTTTTAGTAAATAATCATTGTTTCTAAAATTACGCATTACAAATGTAAATCTATGAAAGAGGTAAAACAAATAAGACGATGAATTGATTGTTAAAGAATCCTTAAAAAACAATATGAGAAAAGCGTTCCTTTCCCGTAATAGGAGAAGAAACGCTTTGAATGTGCAGGGTTAGGAACGACTAGTCCTGGAATTTTGCTTTTAAAAACTCGCGGTTCAACCGTGCGATGTTGGTGATGGAGATGTTCTTCGGACACTCCACCTCGCAAGCACCTGTGTTGGTGCAGTTACCGAATCCCAGCTCATCCATCTTGGCAACCATCGATTTGGCACGGCGTGCTGCCTCAATCTTTCCTTGTGGTAACAGTGCCAGCTGACTCACCTTGGCCGAGACGAACAACATCGCCGATCCATTCTTGCAAGCTGCCACGCAGGCACCACAGCCAATGCAGGCTGCTGCGTCCATCGCCATCTCCGCATCGTCACGCGGTATGGGAATCACGTTGGCGTCAACGGCACTGCCTGTATTTACCGAGACATAACCACCTGCCTGTATGATTTTGTCGAAGGCCGTCCTGTCCACAATAAGGTCTTTGATGATCGGGAAGCCGGCAGAACGCCATGGTTCCACCGTGATAGTGTCACCCTCGTTGAACCTGCGCATATGAAGCTGACAGGTGGTGATACCCTCATCAGGCCCGTGTGGATGTCCGTTGATGTATAGGCTGCACATACCGCAGATACCTTCACGACAGTCGTGATCGAACACCACAGGCTCCTTGCCTTCATTGATGAGACTCTCGTTGAGGATGTCGAGCATTTCCAGGAATGAACTTCCCTGTGAGATCTTCTCCAGAGGGAAGGTTTCAAAAAATCCTTTTTCTTTCGGACCGTTCTGACGCCAAATTTTAACTTTTATGTTGATATCTTTATCCATGACTGTTTTGTTGTTTTAATGATACGCTTATGTTATCAACCGTTTAAGATTTGTAGTTTCTCTGCTGACGAACAATAAACTCGTATTCGAGAGGTTCCTTATACATCACCGGCGCTTTTTCTTCTCCCTGATATTCCCAGCAGGAAACATAAGCGAACTGATCATCGTGACGCAATGCTTCACCTTCCGGTGTTTGATGTTCCAGACGGAAATGGCCGCCACACGACTCTTCACGGTCGAGTGCGTCATGTGCCATCAGCTCGCCGATCTCGATAAAATCGGCCAGACGCAGTGCTTTCTCAAGCTCCACATTCAATGTCTCCTTCTTTCCGGGGATACGCAGGTTGGTCCAGAAGTCCTTTTTCACCTCTTTCAGTCTCTCAATGGCTTTTTTCAACCCTTCGGCATCGCGGCCCATACCTACAAAGTCCCACATCACGTGCCCCAGCTCCTTATGGATATGATCCACGGAATGTTTTCCCTTGATATTCATTAACCGTTCAATGCGGTCGTTGATCTCTTTCTCTGCCTGCGCAAACTCAGGCGCATCGGTCTTGAAACGCGGTACATTGATCTGATCGGCCAGATAATTCTGTATGGTGTAAGGAAGCACGAAGTAGCCGTCAGCAAGACCCTGCATCAGTGCCGATGCTCCCAGGCGGTTGGCACCGTGATCGGAGAAGTTGGCCTCACCGATAGCGAACAGGCCCGGGATGTTGGTCATCAGCTCATAATCTACCCAGATACCGCCCATGGTATAGTGGATGGCCGGATAGATCATCATGGGTGTGTTGTAGGGGTTGTCGTCCACAATCTTCTCATACATCTGGAACAGGTTGCCATAGCGTGCTTCCACCACCTCCTTGCCCAGACGCTCAATCGCATCGGCAAAGTCGAGATAGACGGCCAGCCCGGTGGTGCCCACACCGTAACCGGCATCGCACCGTTCCTTCGCGGCACGTGATGCCACGTCACGGGGTACCAGGTTACCAAAGGCTGGATAGCGGCGTTCCAGGTAGTAGTCGCGATCCTCCTCCTTCAGGTCGGTCGCCTTGCGTCTTCCTTCACGGATAGCTTGTGCATCTTCCAGTTTTTTCGGAACCCATATACGTCCGTCGTTGCGCAACGACTCGGACATCAACGTGAGCTTCGACTGGAATTCACCATGCACCGGGATGCAGGTAGGATGAATCTGAGCCATGCAGGGGTTGGCAAAATAGGCTCCTTTCTTGTAACATTGCCATGCTGCCGACCCGTTGGAGGTCATCGCGTTGGTGGAGAGGAAGAAGGTGTTACCGTAGCCGCCGGTAGCAATCACCACGGCATGTGCACTGAATCGTTCCAGCTTGCCTGTCACCAGGTTGCGGGCAATGATGCCACGGGCACGACCCTCGATGATCACCAGCTCAACCATCTCATAACGGGTGTAGAGTTCCACCTGTTTTTTATGCACGGCACGGCTCAGGGCTGAGTAGGCTCCCAGCAGCAGCTGCTGTCCGGTCTGTCCCCGGGCGTAGAAAGTACGTGATACCTGTGAACCGCCAAAGGAACGGTTGTCCAGCAGACCGCCATATTCACGGGCGAAGGGCACACCCTGTGCCACACACTGGTCGATGATGCTGTTGGAGACCTCTGCCAGCCTATAGACGTTGGCTTCACGGGCACGATAGTCACCACCCTTGATGGTATCATAAAAGAGACGGTAGACAGAGTCACCATCATTGGTGTAGTTCTTGGCTGCATTGATGCCTCCCTGCGCTGCGATAGAGTGTGCGCGCCGCGGTGAATCCTGAATGCAGAAATTGTGCACCTTGAATCCCAGCTCACCGAGCGATGCGGCTGCAGAGGCACCTGCCAGCCCCGTACCTACCACGATGATGTCGAGACGACGTTTATTGGCCGGGTTCACCAGCTTCTGGTTGTTCTTATAGTTGGTCCATTTATCGGCGAGAGGCCCCTGGGGTATTTTTGCATCAAATTTATTCATAATATTCAATTTCTTTAGTTATCCTAATATGTTGGAGTATCCGAGATAAATGGCGATCGCCACGACAATGAAGCCGAGTGAGATAAGGGTGGAGACGATATTGCCAAACACCTTGAGACGTTTCATCCAGACGGTGTTATTCCATCCCACACTGTGAAGTGCGCTCCAGAAGCCGTGTGTGAGGTGGAACCATAGCGCGATGAAGGCAATCACGTAGATGATCACTACCCATAGCTGTGAGAACACTTCTGCCACCAGCTCGGCACCGTCGTGACGTGCTCCTTCAATCATGAACAGCTCTTTAAACTGCATCTGATACCACATCTGGTAGAGATGCAAAAAGAGAAACAGAAGGATGAACAGACCCAGCACGAACATGTTCTGTGACGACCAGGTGGTCTTCGACTTGCTGGAGGAGGCGTACCTGTCATTACCCCGCGCCTTCATGTTCTGCAATGTGAGGATGATGGCATAGATGACGTGCACCACGAAACCCAGTGCGATCACTCCTGTTCCGATAATAGCCCACCAGTTTGCTCCAAGCATTTCATTGGCCAGAAAGTTATAGGTCTCATAGTTGAAGATGAGCACCAGGTTCATTGACATGTGGAACAGCAAGAACAAGATCAGGAAAAGGCCGGAGATACTTTGTACAAATTTCCGCCCGATAGATGATTTGATTAACCAACTCATAAAGTTCTTTTTTTAATTATTTGGATGATTTGAATTTGATCACTTGACGATGGATTGAATACAGGGTTGTCTGTTCAATGCTTCTTTGCGACTTATAAAATATGACTACAAAAATAATACTTTTAAACATCAAAGAAGAACTATTTGCGGAAATATTTCTTTAATAGCCCTATTTTAGAACGGGTATTGATATTAACAGTAAAAGCGGGTGAATCCAGTGTGCTCTCTTTTTGACGATAATTTCTTATCTTTGCACATGCTAATCAATCGACACACAACATGGATATAGTTTTAAGTGGTATACGTTCAACCGGCAAATTGCATCTGGGTAACTATTTTGGTGCGCTGCGTAACTTCATACGGATGCAGGAGGAGAACAGCTGTTATTTTTTTATCGCCGATATACACTCTCTCACTACACATCCCGACCCGCAGCTACTGCATGACAACGTGAAGAACGTCCTGGTGGACTACCTGGCCGCAGGCATTGATCCGATGAAATCGGTCATCTACGTGCAGAGCGATGTGCGTGAGACCATCGAATTGTATCTCTATCTGAATATGCATGCTTACATGGGTGAGCTGGCGAAAACAGCATCCTTCAAGGAAAAAGCACGCAAGCAACCCGAGAACGTGAATGCCGGCCTGTTGACCTATCCCACCCTGATGGCGGCAGATATCCTCATTCATAATGCCGACAAGGTGCCTGTGGGAAAAGATCAGGAGCAGCATCTGGAGATGACACGCAAATTTGCCCGCAGGTTCAACAACTTCTACGGGGTGGACTATTTCAAGGAGCCGGTGGCTTACAACTTCGGTAATGAGCTGGTGAAGATCCCGGGACTCGATGGCAGCGGCAAGATGGGCAAGTCGGAAGGCAATGCCATCTACCTGAGCGACAGTCCTAAAGAAATTGAGAAGAAGGTGAAGAAGGCACTCACCGATGCCGGTCCCACCGGACCCCATGCCGTGAAGCCCGATTATATTGAGAACCTGTTCACCCTGCTGCGCGTAGTCTCCACACCTGAGGTGACACAACACTTTGAAGATAAATGGAACAGTTGTGAGATACGCTACGGTGATCTGAAAAAACAACTCGCCGAAGATATCATCAAGATAACCTCGCCTATAAGAGAACGGATACTGGAGATTGAAAAAGATGATTCCTATCTGCGCAAGGTAACGCTTGAGGGTGCTGAACGTGCGCGAGCGAGCGCTTCGACAACTATCAGGGATGTCAGAGAGATTGTTGGTTTCAGGAGCTTCTAAAGAATAAGTGATCCACAATGAACGGAATGAGCAGATCATTCCGTTTTTCTGTAAACTTTTCTCAGCGCCAACTGTTCACCTTCACAAGATATAGACGCACCCAATGTATGCTACAATTTAAATCGATAGAGTTAACTGACAGGGATAGGATCAATCCATATCTCGCAACACAAAATTACAGAGCTTCCGACCTCTGCTTCACCAACCTCTACTGTTGGGGTAAAAAGTTCGACACACAGTTTGCCACTACAGGTGATTGGTTGTTTATCCGGTTTAAGGACAAGAACAAACGGAATTCCTACCTGAAACCCATAGGAACAGGTGATATTAAGGAGGGTGTCGGAATCATCCATGAGGATCATCAACAGTTCGACACCCCCTTCCAGATCAGAGGATTGACGCAGGAGATGATCGATGAGATTGAGGCGGCTATGCCTCACAGGTTCGACTATAAGCTTAACAGGAGTGTCTCCGATTATATCTACGCAGCCGAGAAGCTGATTCATCTGAATGGGAAGAAACTGCAGAGCAAACGCAATCATATCAACCGGTTTAAACGTGAGAACGAATGGAAGTACAAGTCTCTCACAGGTAACCCGGAGCTGGTGAAAGAGTGCAAGCGCATGCTCGACAAGTGGATGGATATCAACATCGAGGAGAAAGATCCCTCGCTGCTCTATGATGATTTTGCCACCACGCTGATGCTCGATAATTTCGAATACCTGGGCTTGAGGGGGGGGCTGATCTGCGTGAATAATGAGATCGCAGCTTTCGCAATCGGTGAACCGCTCACGGTGGATACGGTTGTGGTGCATGTTGAAAAGGCATTTACCTCCATTCACGGTGCCTATACTATCATCAACCAGCAGTTTGCCGAGAATGAAACTGCCGGATTCAGCTATGTCAATCGTGAAGAGGATATGGGCATTGATAATCTGCGTCAGGCAAAGCTATCTTATCAACCTGACATATTGCTCGAGAAATTTAACGCACGCATCAAGGAGTAAGTGGTATGATTCAGTTTGCTGATGACACGATCAAACAGGAGGTGTGGGACATGTGGAAGACATGTTTCGGCGACCCGGATACTTATATGGAGCTCTATTTCCGACATAAATACCGGAATGAAAATACGCTTCTCTATATGGATGAAGGCCGAGCTGTGGCCTCACTGCAGATGTTGCCCTACCGGTTTACTTTCTGTGATGTTGAGATTCCGGTGATATACCTCTCGGGCCTCTGCACCTTACCTCAGGCAAGAAGGAAAGGGTATATGCGTCGGCTGTTGCGGATGAGCTTCACGGAGGCAACAAAAAGAGAGATCCCGCTGATGCTGCTTGTACCGCAGGAGCCGTGGCTGCTGCACTATTACGATACTGTCGGTTTTGCTCAGACATTTGATGCGGGGTCCGAACCGCTGCCCTCACTGAAGAAGCTTACAGACGCCTCTCCCGGTGACCTGCATGCTGCCTACAGGAAGTTCGACACCCTCTACCGGCAGCGTGATATGACGTTGCAGAAATCATTCGATGATTTCTCCGCCATCGTTGAGGAGGCCGCACTCTACCACTTTGCACCACGGCATAACCTCACAGGTATGGCCCGTGTGACTGATGCGGAGAAACTACTTTCTCTCTTTGCCCACAGGTATCCAGAAAAAACATTTTCGGTGTGCTTACAGGATGAACTGATGCAGCGCAACAACGGTCTCTTTACCCTCACGGGAGGCGAAGCATATCGGGCCTCCCATTATGAGGGAGCCATTATTACCTTGAATATCAGGGATCTGGCACAACTTCTACTGGGGTATCACACTGCTGAAAGGGGGGAACCTCAACGTTCCCTCTTCCCGGAGAAAAAGCCCCAGCTACACTTCATGCTCGAATGAGCCTGTCCTATAACCACTTTCGCTTCTTGAAGTAATAGAGGATAAAGAGCGATGAGAGCACCATCAGCAGGATAGCCGCCGGGTAACCCCATCTCTTCTCCAGCTCGGGCATGATGGAGAAGTTCATCCCGTAGATGCTCGCGATGAGTGTGGGAGGCATGAAAATAACCGAGACGATGGTAAAGATCTTGATGATCTTGTTCTGCTCGATGTTCACATATCCGAGAAAAGTATCCTGCAGATAATCGAGACGGTCGAAACTGAACTTGATGTGCTCCACCAGCGAGTTGATATCCTTGATGATGATCGTCAGCTTGGGCTGCAGCTC
Organism: uncultured Proteiniphilum sp.; assembly: GCA_964446805.1. Taxonomy (GTDB): domain Bacteria; phylum Bacteroidota; class Bacteroidia; order Bacteroidales; family Dysgonomonadaceae; genus Proteiniphilum. Next base: position 12,079 of record CAYUQE010000025.1, read on the forward strand.
CGCGGGAATGAATTCGCTGCGAAGCATGCTCGAGACGGTACGTTGTTTGTCGATGATGTTCTCCCTGAGCAGCATCGTCTTCTCCTGCAGGTTCTTGATTTCCGACAGCAACTCCTCATCCGCTTCCTGCAGTGTGAGAGAGTTACTTAACTGAGTGATCTTCTGCGTCATGTTCTCGATCATGTCGGCATCGAATTCCACGCGTGTTTCTAGCAGCGCCACCAGCACATGTGCACCGGTGGGGTAGTTCTTCGGGTTGGCCGATATCTTTTTCACCGTTTCATGAAACGAGATCAGCTCTTCACCACGCACGGTGATCAGGATGTTATTCTTCAGAATGAATGATACCGGATCGGTTTCGAAATTTGACAACAGGAAATTGGAGTTGACCACCAGCGTGTCGTTGGTCTCGATATAGCGTGACGACATCTCAATCTCGATCATCTCCTCCTCTTCCTGGATATAAATCTTGAGGAAGTCCTCCAGTTCATTCTCAACCTCCTCGTCCACGTCGTTGAGGTCGATCCATAAAAAGTTATGTATGGGGTTTGACTTAAGGAAATCGAGGCTGCGGCTTAACCTTACGATTCCCTCTTTATGATAGAATAATTTTACTTCCGCCATGATGTCTCATTTTTAAATCGTGAATAATCAGTCCTTTGGCTCTTCCGGCTGCGCCTGCCTGATCAGGGGCTCCAGCAGGTTGGTGAGCTGCTCGAATTGCTCAATGGAGAGCTGCTCAGGTCGCTTTGTGAGCATCGGGTCATCGGGCATGGGACTCTCTTCCGACAGGAGTGACTTCACCGAGTTGCGCAACATCTTGCGTCGTTGGTTAAAGCTTGTCTTCACTACTGTCTTGAATAATTTTTCATTGCAGTTGAGCTGCTTTCGCTTGTTACGCGTAAGCCGCACCACTGCCGATTTGACTTTGGGCGGAGGGATAAACGCATGCTCGTCGACGGTGAACAGATACTCCACATCGTACCATGCCTGCAACAACACACTCAGGATACCATATGTCTTGCTGCCGGGCATGGCGACGATACGTTGCGCCACCTCCTTCTGTATCATACCGGTGCAACAGGGAACAGACTCCTTGTTGTCGAGCACCTTGAAGAAAATTTGAGACGAGATGTGATAGGGATAATTACCGATAATGCAGAAGCTGTCGTTGTAAAGCTTCGAGAAATCCATCCGTAGAAAATCCTCCTCGATGATGCGGCCCTTCAGTAGCGGGAAATGCTCGTTCAGGTATGCAATCGATTCGCGGTCAATCTCCACCACGGTGAGATCTCTCTCCTTCTGCAGCAGGAACTGTGTGAGCATGCCGGTGCCTGGTCCCACTTCCAGTACAGGGAGTGTGGCGAAATGGTCGAGGGTTGCCGCAATGCGTTGTGCAATCTCAGCATCTTTGAGAAAATGCTGCCCTAGGCTTTTTTTTGCTCTTACCTGAAACATTGCAATATGCCGATTATTACCTATCTTTACCGCCGCAAAGGTAACATTTTATTGTGTAATATCAGACAAACGCTTTCTAAAAAAGCAGATTGATTGGATGGTTGTTGCCTCGACAGTGAGCACATTTTCTCAATCGAATCATTCTTGGTTGTATAAGCAATTAAACGGTGAATAGGTGAAGATAGATATTGAATCTGCAAAGAACGTGCTAAAGACAGTGCTCTCTTTGCTGCTGGGACTGTTTATTATCTGGGCCATGTATCGGGATACCGATATGGGTGAGTTGTGGAAGATCACTAAGTCGGCCCACTTCGGGATCATTGCTTTATCTCTTCTCTTCGGGCTTATAGGAAACATACTCAGGGGCCTGCGATGGGAGCTGTTTGTCAACTCCCTGGGCTTTAGGCCTCCACGGGCCAGTCTTGTCTACGCCACCCTGGGAAATTATGCGGTTAACTTTGTACTGCCCCGCGCAGGTGATGTGTGGCGTTGTGCTGTGGTAAGCAAATATGATAAGATCCCATTTTCGAAAACACTGGAAACATTCCTGATAGACAAGGTGATTGATATCATTGCAGGGGTGTCGATCATCCTGATCAGCATTCTGCTCAATTTAGACTTCTTCATCTCCTATTTCAGCAATAACCCGCAGTTTGCAGACAACATGACCCATCTCTTCTCCTCCGTATGGATATATCTTGTGCTGGCGGTAATGGTGGCAGCTGTTATAGTGATGCTTACAATATTTAAACGTACTTTCATCATGGTGAAGATCAGAAAATTCATCGCTACCCTGATCTATGATTTCAAGCTTATTTCCAGGATGAAGGAGAAAAGGCGCATAATAATCTACACAATACTCGTTTGGCTCTGTTTTTATTTGTATTTTTACATTTGCTTCTATGCATTCGATTTCACCAGTGAGATGGGACCGCTGGCAGGTTTAATTGTATTTGCAATGACCAATATCGGTATATCTGTACCGGTTCAGGGGGGGATTGGTCCCTGGCATTTTATGGTTATCTCCTCGCTTCTCATCCTGGGTGTCGCTGATAATCAAGCGCTCGCCTTTGCAGGAGCTGTATTTGCCATTCAGTCGGTCTGGCAGATCCTATATGGTCTCTTTGGTGTATTCGCCATGCCGTATGTTAAAAGGAAAAAACAGGAGACAGTAACAGAAAAAAACAACTAAATAATTCAAATATATGGCTACAGCAGAAATTCTAAGTTTAAAACCGAAACGAATCTGGAAGCATTTTCATTCCCTCACCCAAATACCTCGTCCCACGGGACAGATGAAGGAGGTGACGCAGTTTGTGATCGATTTTGGCAATGCACTGAATCTGGAAGTAAAAAAAGACAAAGTGGGTAACGTGGTGATCAAAAAGCCGGCAACAAAAGGATATGAGAGTGCCGGCACAGTGATCCTGCAGTCCCATCTCGATATGGTTCCACAAAAGAATTCTGAAGTGTCACATGATTTCGCCAAAGACCCCATATTGACGCTGGTCGACGGTGAGTGGGTGAAAGCGCAATCCACCACACTGGGTGCCGACAACGGTATTGGTTGTGCTATGATGATGGCTGTGCTTGAGGATGAGACACTGAATCATCCGGCACTTGAAGCACTGTTCACAATCGACGAAGAGGTGGGCATGGATGGTGCGAATGGTCTCGATAAAGAGATGCTTGAAGGCACCCTGATGCTCAACCTCGATACGGAAGAGGATGGCGAGCTCTGCATCGGCTGTGCCGGTGGCAGGGATGTGAACGTCTCCTTCCGGTTTAAACCCGACAGCTCAATAGACAAAGATGATCTGGCATATAAGATCAACCTGAGGGGCTTGAAAGGGGGGCATTCCGGTGTGCAGATACATCTGGGACGTGCCAACGCGAACAAGCTGATGAACCGGTTTTTGAAAGAGGTGGTGGGACACTACGAAGCACGCATCTCCAACATTCAGGGAGGCTCGCTCCGTAACGCCATACCAAGGGAGTCATCCGTCGTGCTGACCATTCCCGGAGGGCTTTCCGACGACCTGTTGGATCTGGTAGCCGAGTATGAAAGGTTGTTCCGTGAAGATTTTGCCGGCATTGAAGATGGCATCTCTTTCAAGGCTGAAAAAACCGATCTCCCCGCCACACTTATTCCCGAAGAGATTCAGGATGACCTCATCAATGCGGTGGAAGGATGCCCCAATGGGGTCATCAGCTATCTGGCCGATTTCCCGGGCGTGGTGGAAAGTTCGCTGAACCTGGCGCTGGTACAGTCAACGGAAGAGAGCATCGAGGTGAAGCTGCTGGTGCGTAGTTCCTCCGAAAGCCGTAAAGAGTGGGTCTGTTCATCAGTGGAGAGCCTCTTCCTGCTGGCGGGCGCCAAGGTGGAGTTCGACGGTGATTACCCCGGATGGCAGCCTAATGCTAACTCCGAGCTGCTGAATACGATGGAGAGGATCTACCTCGAGAAGTTCGATCAGCGACCAAAGGTGATTGTGATCCATGCCGGTCTTGAATGCGGCATCATCCAGTCGAACGTGGAGCAGAAGCTCGATATTGTCTCCTTTGGACCTACGATCACGGGTGCCCACTCCCCCGATGAAGCGGTAAAGATTGTTACGGTAGGTAACTCCTATGATTACCTGATAGCGATACTTGAGAAACTGAAATAGCGCTTATGAACAATACACTCATCGTTTTTGCATCCGATCACGGAACAGTGGAGAAGTGTGCCCGTACGCTTTTCAGACTGATAGATGGAAAGGTGGATATATGTGACCTTGAACAGCGCGAAGTGCTGCCTGATCTCACCACGTATGACACCATCATTGTGGGAGGATCTATTCATTCCGGAAAGATACAGGATGGGATAGCCGCATTTTGCGATGAACACCTCGACCTGCTTGCGGGCAAACGTATCGGTCTTTTTATCAATTGCCTCTATACGGGTGATAAAGCGGAGAAGCAGCTTGATGATGCCTTCCCTGAACTGCTCAGCCAGAAGGCAGTCGTGCGTGATTATTTTGGCGGTGAGGTGGATGAACTCAAGCTCAGCTTCTGGGAGCGCATCATCACAAAGCAGATGATCGAACAGGAGGACCTTGTGGTTGCCCTTTCAAAAGAGAAGATGGAACGTTTCGCCACTATTATCTCAACAGCTAATGCCGAGGAACAATAAAAAACATATCCTCCTGCCGGCAATACTGCTGGTCTATGTGGCAATCCTGGCCATCGTCTCCTATCCGAGGTATAAGGAGTCAGGTGAGTGGAACGAATACTATGCGGTGATAGGTGTGAGCCTGTTGCTCGCGGTGCTACTCTTTTTTATACTGAAGAGAAGGAAAAAGATCAGAGAACAGTTCAACAAGAAGAGTTGACCGATTAAAAAAGAAGACTACGGACCCCGTATCCTAAAAAAAGGGAATACGGGTTTTCATTTTTTGCGAAACATCGTTACTTTTGTTTATTCATTAGCCCCAGTCGTATGAAATATCTCATTCCATTGCTGTTACTGCTCTTTTCGGTTGTTTCTACGGCTCAGCCCCTCACCTCCCCCTTGCAATACAGGTTTAGGATATACCTGAGTGATAAGGGAGAGAGCGGTTATTCGCTTGATGAACCGGAGAAGTTCCTTACCGTCAAGGCGATAGAGAGGAAAAAGAGACAGCATGTGGCGATCGATGCAGCTGACCTACCCATCTCTCCCGATTATTTCACCCTTGTTGAAAAGACGGGAGCCACGGTGGTGACACACAGTAAATGGATGCAGACGCTGACTGTGCAGGTGGCTGACAGCCTGAGCATCGAACAGCTCATTGCTCTTCCCTTCGTGGACTCAGTGAAGTATGTATGGCGTGGTACCGGTTATTCCTATCGCCACAGCATCCGTCCCCGTCTGGAGATGATGGAGTGCATCGATAGGGAACCTTCAGATACCCTGTTCGGCTTCACCGATGGACAGTTCAACATTCATAATGCCAGGCAGCTGGCTCTCGCCGGTTTTCGCGGTAAAGGGATGGATGTGGCGGTGATCGATGCAGGCTTCACCAACGTGGATGTGATCCCCCTTTTCTCATCGGTGAATATGCGGGGATGGAAGAATTTTGTGCCTGAAGGTGATATCTTCGCCTCCAGTGATCATGGTACAAAGGTGCTGTCGACGATGGCCACGAACCAGCCTGGCATTTTGATGGGGTCGGCACCGGAGGCCGAGTACTGGCTCCTGCGTTCAGAGGATGTCACCAGTGAATTTCCGGTGGAAGAGGATTACTGGGTGCGCGCGGTGGAGTATGCCGACAGCCTGGGGGTGGATGTGGTCAACACTTCACTGGGATACAATCATTTCGATGATAAGCTGCTGAACTATACCCACGCCGATCTCACGGGTGATGTCTCCATCATGTCCATCGCTGCCGATATGGCTTATGAGAAGGGTATGCTGGTAGTGGTGAGCGCCGGCAATGAGGGCAACAAACCCTGGCAGAAATCGACCCCTCCCGGGGATGCGAAGAATGTACTTACCGTAGGAGCCGTTGATGGCGACAGCCTCATAGCCTCCTTCAGCTCACGCGGTCTCACTGCCGACGGTCGCATCAAGCCCGATGTTGTCTCCGTGGGCAGTCTCACCTTCACCATCGGACAGGAGGGTGTGATCGGTTTTACCAGCGGCACCTCGCTCTCGTCACCTTTCCTGGCTGGACTGGCTGCATCACTCTGGTCCATCAACCCCGACCTGCATCGTTCGGAGCTGATCGATATCATTCTCTCCTCATCCGACCGGTATGCCCTTCCAGATTCAGTGTACGGTCATGGTATCCCCGACTTTCAGAAGGCCATGACAAAGATGCTGTCACAACTGAAAGTGGAAGATGAGACCGTCACAGAGGAGTACTTTACTTTCTCCCGCCCCTCGCGAAACAATCTCCTCATCACATTAACAGCACCTGTTTTTTCTGCAGATGCCTATCAGGTGAACCTGCTCGCTGAATCGGGAAGACTCCTCGCTGCCTATACTTTCGAGAAGGAGAATCTCCTTATTGCCGTTCCTCCTTCGGTAAAAGAGACGGGGCAGTACCTTCACCTGGTCTTCATAGCTCCTTTTATGCAAAAGACGATCCGCATAAAGAGGTGAGCTTCTCTTTCCAGGCAGATATGCAGTATTATGGCGTAGATGTGGCTGTTATCGATGAAATTGTGTTATTTTTGTTGATGAATGCAAACAGAAGCCATGACTGAAAAATCATTTTCACTATCTGAACTGAATCGTCGGGTGAAGAGTGCCATACGCGATCATCTGCCTGAGACCTACTGGATCAGGGCGGAGACCAGTGATGTGCGGCGCAATCAGAACGGCCATTGCTACCTGGAGTTCATTGAAAAGGATGGTGTCACACAATCCATCGTGGCAAAAGCAAGAGGGATGATATGGTCGAACATCTTCCAGATGCTATCGGCCTATTTCGAGACGGAGACCGGCCAGCCCTTCACCTCGGGCCTGAACGTCCTTGTACGGGTCTCGGTGGAGTTTCACGAGCTGTATGGTTTCTCCCTCACCGTGGTGGATATCGATCCCTCGTTCACCGTGGGTGAGATAGCACGCAACAGACAGCTTGTGCTGAAGCAGCTGGAGGAGGAGGGGGTGCTGACGCTCAACAGGGAGCTGCCGCTGGCAGAACTCGCTAACCGTATTGCCGTGATCTCCTCTCCCACGGCCGCGGGATACGAGGATTTCCGTGATCAGCTGTCGCAGAACCCCGGGGGACTCGCCTTCTACACTCGCCTGTTTCCTGCGGTCATGCAGGGCGACAGGAGTGAAGCGTCGATCATCGCGGCATTGGAGAAGGTGTTTCAATACAGCCACCTGTTCGATGCCGTGGCGATCATCCGTGGCGGTGGTGCCACCTCCGATCTGAGCTGCTTCGACTCCTATTCAGTCGCCACCAACGTTGCACAGTTCCCCCTTCCGGTGGTGAGCGGCATCGGCCATGAGCGGGATGTCACCGTGCTCGATCATGTGGCACATACCCGTGCCAAGACACCTACGGCCGTGGCAGAGTTCTTCATCAGCCATCTGACACAAACGGCCGCTGAGCTGATCGATTTTCAGGACCGGATTGTCTCTGAAAGTGAGACGGTGATGGTCAGGGAGCAATCGGAGCTTTTCACCCTGTCGAAAGAGGTGATCCATCAATCCACGCTCCTGCTGCAGAGAGAGAGCGCCGTTGTAGCACAACTCTCGGGATCGTTGAAGCACTCACTGAAGCAGCAGCTGCAGCGGGAGTACCATTTTGTGGAGAGCAGGCAACAGTACGTGCAGATGGTGTCACCTGAGCATATCCTCAGGCGGGGATATACCCTCACGACGAGGAACGGCAGGATCATCACCTCGCTGAAGGGGTTGTCGGTGGATGATACCATACAGACACAATTCAGGGATGGGGTCAGCACCTCGGTCATCACCCTGCTCGATCATGCAGAGGGAGATGCCTCCTCGTGATGAATGAGTAAATGAATAACCTGAGAACAAGCATACAATAAAGCATATGGAAAAAATGACCTATACCGAAGCAAAAAAAGAGCTCGAGCAGATTGTTGCGGCCATCGAATCGGGTGAGCTGGATGTAGATGCACTCACCGACAAGGTGAAAAGGGCATCGCAGCTGATCACATTTTGCAAGGAGAAGCTGACCAAAACGGACAGGGAGCTCCAGAAGATACTGGACGATATCTCATGATGCGGGACAAAAAACTGAGTGTCATCATCGTTGCCGGCGGCAAGGGAGCCCGTGCCGGCGGTGAGCTGCCGAAACAGTTCCAGCCTGTCGGCGGCAAGCCCATGCTGATGCGTACCATTGAGGTGTTCTACGATTACGACAGCAGGATGCACATCGTGGTGGTTCTGCCGGAGGGCTTTGAGGCATACTGGGAGCAGTTGTGCAGCAGGCATCATTTCATGGTGCCCCACGTGGTGACCCAGGGAGGAGAGACGCGCTTTCATTCAGTGAAAAATGGGCTGGCGCTTGTTTCTGATGAGGAGACGGTGGGTGTGCACGATGCAGCCCGTCCCTTTGTCACCAGCGAGTTGATCGGCCACTGTTTTGATACGGTCTTCACGCATCATTGCGGTGTCATCCCGGTGGTGGAGGAGGTGAACAGCGTACGTCAGCTCACTGCAGAGGGCAGCCGTATGCTCGACAGGAAGCTGCTGAGGGTGGTGCAGACACCACAGGTGTTCCCTGCCGCGGCACTGAAGAGCGCATACGACACAAGTTATGATCCTGCCTTTACCGACGATGCCTCCGTTGCTGAGAGGAACGGGATGCATATCATGCTGGTGGAGGGTGAGGCAAGCAATCTGAAAATTACTACTCCCTTTGATTTCCTCATAGCGGCGCAGTATGATAAATTAATGTCAAAAAGATAAGTATCCTTCTTTTTTAACTGGGAAACAGATAAAATGCACGATATATACAAAAAAATGATTTCATTTTGTCATAATATCATAGAATTTTATTACTTTTGAAGTAATTATTCAAAGATTACTTCCCATGGAAAAAATAGATAAGCTAGACAGACAGATTCTGGAGATTATTTCTCAAAATGCCCGCATACCCTTCAGGGATGTAGCTGAACAGTGTGGCGTCTCACGCGCTGCCATTCATCAGCGTGTACAACGGATGATTGAGAACAAGGTGATCACCGGATCTGGTTATCATGTGAATGCGAAAGTGCTAGGTTATGCTTCCAGTGCCTATATAGGGGTGAAGCTGGAGAAGGGGTCGATGTACAAGAATGTGATCCCCGAGTTCGACAAGATCCCCGAAGTGACGGAATGCCATTTCACCACCGGTCCCTACACGCTCCTCGTGAAGCTTTACGCCCGCGATAATGAGCATCTGATGGACCTGCTGAACAACCGCATACAGGAGATACCGGGAGTGGTTGCCACCGAGACGATGATCTCTCTCAGTCAGAGCGTGAAGCGTGAGATCCCGATCATGAAAGAGCTGGTGAAATAGGGTTGAAGGAAATAGCCTCTCTAAAAAAACAAGTTCAGAGTTGAATGATAGACAGCTGATAACGGTTGTTTATGCAGATAAAACAAAAAAGACGAAAGCCAGAAACTTTCGTCTTTTTTGTCGGGATGAGGTGACTCGAACACCCGACCTCCACGTCCCGAACGTGGCGCGCT
>CAYUQE010000026.1:0-11618 GCA_964446805.1 uncultured Proteiniphilum sp.
CAACGACCCTCTGATTAACAGTCAGATGCTCTAACCGACTGAGCTACTGAAGAATTTTTACCTCTGAGAAAAGTGATGCAAAAGTAGCATAAATTTCCGAAACAACCAATAGCAACAGGAAAAAAAGTTGCCGTTACAGCGCATTCAATTCATTTAAACATTCTTCCATGTTGTATACAACTCTCAATCACACTGTTTTGCCTGTAAGATCTAAATTCCCGATGCTGACAGTTGTTTCTTGCTCCTTCCTCTCCTATCATAAGCGTGCAAAAAATGCAATTTATAATCAGGTGAATATTTAAATTTAAAACTTTTTATTACCTTTGAATCGTCATAAATAAGCAAAAATTAAGATCACATGATTTTCAAGTTTCTAATTCTTTCCGATGAAGTGGACAACTTCAAAAGAGAAATAAGAATTGATGCCGATGCAACGTTTTTGGATTTCTATAAAGCCATCATAGACTGCACCGGTTTCAGTGACAAAGAGATGGCCTCCTTCTTTCTCTGCGACGAAAAGTGGCGTAAGCTGCAGGAGATCACACTGGTAGAGATGGACACTTACTCTGACGAGGACTCATACATCATGGAGGAATGTATCCTGAGCGATTATCTTGAAGACGAAAAACAGAAACTGATGTACGTGTTTGATTATCTTACCGAGCGTGCACTTTATATTGAATTGGCGGAAATCATCCCCGGTAAAAACCTCAAAAAGCCTCTCTGTTCACTTTCTGAAGGTAATAGCCCCAGGCAGCTATTAAATATTGAGGAGTTGAAGCCGGTAACCACATCGCTCGATCTGGGTGAAACATTTTACGGAGATGAAAGTTTCGACATCGAGGAGTTGGACAAGGCAGGATTCGAAGGACTGGATGATACTCCCCTTGATACTATCGACAGTGATCCTTATTAAATAGTAGCGTACCCTCGCTACAGGTGACCCATCTCTCCTGTCACACTGAACCCTAACAATGAATACCCTCCTTGTGCTGCTCGGCCCCACCTGCGTTGGGAAGACTGAATGGAGTCTACACATCGCGGAGGCACTGCAAAGCCCTCTCCTTTCGGCTGATTCACGACAGATATACAAAGGGTTGACCATTGGCACTGCCGCACCCACAGCAGCTCAGTTACAACGTGTTCCCCACCACTTCGTAGGCATGCTCGCCCCCGAAGCGTATTACAGTGCCAGTCAATTCGAGGAGGAGGCGTTAACGCTGGTTGATCATCTTTTTCAGTTCCATCCTTGTGTGGTGATGGTGGGCGGTTCAATGATGTACATCGACGCTGTTTGTCACGGTATTGACGAGATCCCTACCATCGATGAAAAGCTGAGGAGTGAGGTGCATGCCCTCTATCTGTGTGAGGGGCTTGAGGCCATACGCTCACGTCTGAAATTGCTGGACCCGGTGTTCTATGACCAGGTAGACCTGAAAAACACCCAGCGTGTGATCCATGCGCTTGAAGTTTGTCTGATGGCAGGCAAACCCTATTCCTCGCTGAGGAAGAAACAGAAAAAAGAGAGACCCTTCCGGATAATTAAAATAGGCTTCATGCGTGAACGCGAGGAGCTGTACAATCGTATCAACTTACGGGTGGATGAGATGGTGGAAAAGGGGCTGGTGGAGGAAGCATATCGTTTATATCCACAGAGGCATCTCAATGCACTCAACACGGTGGGATATAAAGAACTGTTCGACCATTTCGACGGGAACAGCTCACTCGATCTTGCGATAGAAAAGATAAAACAACACACCCGCAACTATGCCCGCAAGCAGATGACCTGGTTCAAAAGAGACCATGAGATTCAATGGATCAATCTGTCGGCAGCGCAGGTGGATGCGACAGAGATCGTCCTCAGCCGGCTTAGGGAGATGCATTGAACCTATCAATTCCCCGGCACGATATTACCCCACTTTTATCTCTTTTTTTCTTTCACCACTCTCTCGGCCTTCACCTCTAAAAAACCCATTGAGGTATTTGCTGTACCCCTCATTGTCTGTTCATTCATCTTTAACTGAAGTTGAACATATTCCGACTCAACAAAGACCGTTGCTTTAAGTGTATCCTTCTTCAACGTGATGTTATCCATTTTGACGGTATAACCTGAACTCAACTTTACCTCACCCTTTAAATGAGCGTGATCACCTGTGAGTATAATGGTTCCTTTTTCATAACCTTCTGGGGCTCGTTTAACCTCGTACTTCCATTCGCTCCTCTTCATTTTTGAAGGCTGGGCTTCCGCCATGTTCATAGCTCCAGCAATGCAGATCATTAGTATAACAGTTAAAACTTTTCTCATTTCTTTTGTTGTTTATAGGTTACATGATGATGCAAATAGATCACAACCACGGTTTTTCAGTCAGATCATACCGGCATCAAAAATAGGAAATGTTCTTTGAATTTCAAAAAGGTTGACAATACGGATTACTGCAGGTGATCCATTTCACACCTTTGGCAAGACTGATGATGATTCTCCTTTTTCAACTGTCTGTGGTTTATTAAAAAAAATCATGTAAATTTGTTTGCTGAAAATTATTCGATCATATGGCGCAAAGGCAGCAACAGGAACTGAAACAGTCACAACGGCTCTCACCTCTTCAAATGCAGGTGATAAAGCTGGTAGAACTCAACACCGTTGAGGTGGAAGACCGCATCAAACAGGAGGTGGAGGACAATCCCGCACTGGAGACGTTGGATGCGGACATGTCCAGTGATGCTGAATATGAAGGAGAGGAACGAGTTGACGAGGATCTTTCACAGGTGGAGATCGTCATGGGTGACTATTTTACGGAAGATGATATCCCCGATTATCAAATAAACCAAACACATCAGAGAAACGAGTCAAGCTTTATAGAAATCAGTTACTACGACGACAAATCTCTCAGTGATTCACTCATCGAGCAGATAAGGTTGTTAAATCTGGATGAACGCAAACAGATCATTGCTGAATATATTATAGGTAATCTCGATGAAAGTGGCTACCTGCAACGTGATCTGCAATCCATCTCCGACGATCTGTTGTTCCAGCAACAGTTGGAGATCCTTCCGCTACAACTGGAAGATGTACTGTATGAGATACAGGAACTGGATCCTGCAGGCGTCGGCGCCCGTGATCTGCAGGAGTGCCTTCTGCTTCAGCTGGAACGGTATGAACCCACACCGGTGGTACAGCTCGCGACAACGATACTTACTGATTACTTTGAAGAATTTTCACGTAAACACTACGACAAAATCATCCGTCAGATGAACATCACGCAAGACGATCTGCGGGATGCCATCGTTGAGATCACCTCACTGAATCCTAAACCGGGAAATGCGCTGGGTGGCACGTTGCAGACGGCCATGAACAACATCACACCCGATTTCATCGTGGACTCCTACAATGGACTTGTCACCATTCAACTCAACAACAGCAACATACCAAGCCTGAAAGTGAACCGCAGTTTTTCGGAAATGCTCAAGGGATACAACGAGAATAGAGAGTCGATGTCTGCGGATGACAAGCAGACGATGCTATTTATGAAACAAAAGGTAGACGCTGCCAAGTGGTTTATCGATGCGGTGAGACAAAGACAGCACACGTTGCAGCGAACCATGGAGGCTATTGTGAACATACAGTACGACTTCTTCCTCACCGAGGATGAATCGCAACTTAAGCCGATGATACTGAAAGATGTGGCTGCAAGAACGGGGTTCGACATCTCCACCATCTCACGTGTGAGTAACAGCAAATATGTACAGACCAACACAGGTATCTACCCCCTGAAATATTTTTTCTCTGAGGCTATGCAGACCAACGAGGGAGAGGATATCTCATCGAGAGAGGTGAAGATGATCCTGAAAGAGAGTATAGAGAACGAGCACCCCACCAAACCACTCACAGATGATCAGCTCACCACGATTCTCAACAGCAAGGGTTATGTGATTGCACGTCGCACAGTGGCAAAATACAGGGAACAATTATCTATTCCTGTCTCTCGTTTAAGAAAAAAGATTTAACTTTGTCACTCATTGAAAGGAAAACCATCAGGATGAAATCGATCGCACATATAATCTCCACAATTTTTCAGCCTTTATTGATGCCCACCTACGGGGTGCTGCTTATATTTGTATACACCTATTTCGGTGCAATGTATACCCATCAATTCTGGCAGATCATCATGCCGGTGATTCTTTTTTCTTTCGTCATTCCCGCAATCCTGATCGTCATGTTATTCCGAATGGGTGTGGTCTCAGATCTCTCACTCAAAATACGCAGGGAGCGTTTTTATCCCTATATCATCACACTCCTCTCCTACTCCGCCATGATTGTCTTTTATTCCAGGATGCATATGCCCAGGTGGTTTTTGATGATTATGGCTGCCTCGGTTGTGATCATGGTGATTGCCATCATCATCACCCTGAAGTGGAAAATAAGTGCGCACATGTTCGGTGTGGGTGGTCTCATCGGTGGTGCCATGGCGGTAAGTTATTACGTGGAACGCACAAACCCGTACTATATGCTGATGGGATTGTTCCTGATGGCGGGTTTAGTGGGTACCTCGAGGTTATTATTGAGGCGACATACCCTCTATCAGGTGATAGCCGGTTTCCTGTTGGGATTCATGGTTTCATTTGTATTTGTCTGGATTGGCACGATCAATTGAATGGATCTGACGCGATTCGGTTTGATTTGATTACTTTTTGACGAAGAGAGAAATTAATTGTATATTTATCCCATATTATTGAATTTATTAAATTAACATCGTTATGAATTTTCCGGAAAACGTTAAGTATTCTACCGATCATGAGTGGGTGAGAGTGGAAGGTGATGAAGCCTATGTCGGCATTACCGATTTTGCGCAGGATGAACTGGGTGAGATTGTATATGTGGATGTAACCACCGAAGGTGAGGCCCTGGAGCAGGGTGAGGTGTTCGGCAGTATTGAAGCGGTGAAAACCGTATCAGACCTGATGATGCCTGTAAGTGGTGAAATAGTGGATGTGAACACAAAGCTTGAAGATGCACCTGAACTGGTCAACCAGGATCCCTATGGTGAAGGCTGGATCGTGAAGGTGGCACTTCAGAATGCCGACGAGATGACCGCATTGATGTCGGCAGATCAGTACAAGGAGTTTATCGGTAGATAGTAGATAGGTCAAAAATAAAGCATTCCTATGAAACCTCTCGTAAGTATCATTATGGGCAGCACCTCCGATCTGCCCGTGATGGAAAAAGCGGCTCATTTCCTCAACGAAATGGAGATTCCATTTGAGATGAATGCGCTGTCGGCACACCGCACGCCGGAAGAAGTAGAGTCATTTGCCAAAGGAGCCAAAGAACAGGGAATAAAGGTGATCATTGCAGCTGCAGGTATGGCAGCACACCTGCCGGGAGTGATAGCCTCCATGACCACGCTGCCGGTGATAGGCGTACCCATCAACGCGTCGCTCGACGGGTTGGATGCGTTGCTTGCCATCGTGCAGATGCCTCCGGGTATACCCGTAGCCACTGTCGGTATCAACGGTGCACTGAATGCAGCCATCCTTGCCCTGCAGATGATAGCCACGGGTGACGAATCGGTCCAGATGAAACTGAAGGAGTACAAGGAGAGTCTGAAGGAGAAGATCACAAAAGCCAACCACGAGCTTGCCTCCCTCAGCTACAAATTCAAAACCAACTAGCGTTTGCCCACCTATTCAGCTCCGATCTGCGTCAGATAAGTGCTACATTTCCACCGCAGAGAGCTCAGCCAGGGTAAGCCCCAGCTCTTTCTCCGTCTCCAGCACCCTATTCATCACATCGTAGTAATAGGTCATCTCCAGCAGATAGTTCAGCAGGGATATCTCTCCACTCTCCAGTGCCTTGGTGAGGTATGCCCCATTGTGATAGGATGAAAGGGCATCCCGGTAAGAATAGGCCTCTTTCTGCAGGCGTGATGCCTTCAGAAAAAGGTTCTGCAACCGGTGATAAAACTGTACCCGGCTGTCCTCCAGCGCCGTCTCGGCAGCAAGGAGCGCTGCCTTGGCCTGTTTTACCCTGTTCCTGTTTTCCCACAGAGGGATAGTGACACCCACCGTGACTCCCTGAAACCGTTCACCCACCACCTTCTCACTCATATAGCCGGCGGTAAGCCGGGGAAGCCCCAGCGCCCTGTTCAACTGTAGCTGTTGCCGGCTTATCTCCATCTGTCCCCTGACATATTGCAACACGGGACTATTCGCTTCCGCAGCAGCCACCCATTCCTCAAAATCCGGAGGCAACATCTCATAATCCGTCTCAGTGGCGGTAAAAGCAATTCTATGGCCGCCATTGAGCGCTTTCAGCTCGTTGAGAAGGGAGGAACGCTCCGTTTCAATCCTGTACATCTCGTTACCGATGGTGGTCAGTTCGAGCTGTGCCTTGTTCTTCTCCAATATATTCGCATCGCCCCGGTCAAACCGCATCTGATAGGTGTCAGCGATACGTTGCGCATTGGCTAGGCGAACGCTGTACTCCTTACTCAGTGCATTGTAATATACCAGCTCAGCACATAGTTGTCTGACACGCAGCAGGAGATGGAGACGCTCTGAACGGTATCTCAGGTCGAGATTGGCATTCTCCAGTTTGGCTATCCTGCTTCTGTGGCCGTAGGCAGTAGGGAAATCAAATGACTGGGTGACACTGACGTCCGTTCTGTTGCCCACCGGTGCCGGGCTACCCCAGAGGTAGTTGAACTCCACCTCTGGATTGGGCAAATAAATCCCTGTCCGGTTATTCAACTTCTGCGCGGTGACCTCTTCACGGATCAACCTCAGCGTGAGGCTGTTGTCTTCAATCTCTCTCAACACACGCTCCATTTCATGCTGTGCAATAACAGGCCACAACAGGAGTGTGAACAGCAGACTAATCGTTACTTTCTTCATTCTTGTGCTTTTTCTTTTGTAATAACATATATACCACCGGTACAATATAAATATTCAGCAGCGTGGAGGTGAGCAATCCTCCCAGCACCACGACGGCCATCGGGCTTTGGATCTCATTACCGGGCTTGTCGCCATTGAGTACCAGAGGTATCAGCGCCAGTGCTGCGGTGAGGGCAGTCATCAGGATAGGATTCAGCCTGTCCACCGAGCCTCTCATCACCGTCTCGTCTAAGGAGATGTGGCCCTGTTGCAAATGCTGATACCTCGATATCAGCAATATCCCGTTGCGGGTGGCAATACCGAACAGGGTGATGAAGCCAATGATGGAGGGAATGCTCACGATGCCCGACGTGAAAAAGACGGCCAGAACACCACCGATCAGCGCCAGTGGTAGGTTCACCAGCACTATGGCCGACAGTGTCAGGTCCCTGAACTCGGCAAACAGCAGCAGGAAGATGACACAGATGGCCAGCAGTGAGGTGAGCAGCAGTGTGCGGGATGCTTTCGCCGCACTTTCGAACTGGCCTCCATATTCAATCCGGTAACCTTCGGGCAGCGCTATACCGCTCTCTATCCGCTCCTTGATCTCATTCACCACCCCCTGCAAGTCGCCACCCGAGACATTCGCAGAGACAACGATCTTTCGCTGCACGTTCTCGCGGCTGATCGCGTTGGGTCCGCCCACGGACACAATCTCGGCCACCTCCTCCAGTGGGATCTTACCTCCATATCCGGTATCAATCAGTGCTGATTTCATCTGCTCCATATTCTCCGTATAGTTTTTGTTCAGCCGCAGGACCAGGTCAAAACTGCGTTGTCCCTCGTAGATGTCCGACAGTTTTTCTCCGGCGAAAGCCAGTTCGATATACCGGTTAAAATCAGCGATGGAAATGCCGTAGCGGGCCAGCATCGCCCTGTTGGCACGTATCTGCAGTTGCGGTGTTTCCGTCTGTTGTTCCACGGAGAGATCCACCAGCCCGTCGACACCCTCCAGCAGACTCTCAATATGGTTCCCGAGAAGATACATCTCACCCAGGTCGGTGCCAAACAGCTTGATGGCGATATTCGCCTTTGTGCCCGAAAGCATATGATCTATCCGGTGGCCCAGAGGCTGACCTACAGATGATACCAGCCCCGGTATTCCCGCCAGTGTCTCCCGCACGTCGGCCAGGAAGGCATCCCTGCCTCTTTCCTTCAGGTCGAAATTGACATCCACCTCAGAGGCGTTTACCGACAGGGCATGCTCATCGAGCTCACCCCGCCCGGTCCGTCGCGCCGTGCCGGTCACCTCGGGTATTTTCAGCAGCTCCTGCTCCATCAGGTTGCCCAGGCGGGAGCTCTCCTCGAGTGATACGCCCGGTTTCGTGACCGTCGTTATCACCAGTGAACCCTCATTGAATTCGGGCAGGAAGCTCCGCCCCATCGTAAAGAACAAAGCCAGTGTGATGATAAAAAGGCCGATGGTCGGGTACAATACCTTCTTCTTATTGTGCAACACCCAGCGGAGCGTTCGGGTGTAATACCGGGAAAGATGGCGTGTGAGCCAGCTCTCTTTCACATTCCTGTCCAGATAACCGTCACCCGAGAGCATCATGCGGCACAGCAGGGGTGTCACCGTCATTGCGACGATCAGCGACATGAACAGCGAGACGATATAGGCCACGCCAAGCGGTTTCAGCATGCGCCCCTCCATCCCCGACAGGAAGAAGAGGGGAACAAAGGCGACCATGATGATGAACGTGGCGTTGAGGATCGAGGCACGGATCTCTTTCGATCCTTCAAACACCACGGTCAGCGCGGACTGTCGCTCTCCCACCGGCAGGCGGTAGTTTTGCCGGAGCCTTTTATATACGTTTTCCACATCAATCACGGCATCATCCACCAGCGACCCGATAGCAATGGCCATGCCACCCAGCGTCATGGTGTTGATGTTCATGCCAAGCAGATAGAGTACAATGAGGGTGCCGAATAACGAGAGCGGGATAGCGATCACGGAGATGAAGGTGGTACGAAGGCTGCCTAAAAAGAGGAAGAGGATGATCACCACGAACAGGGCTCCCTCAATCAGAGCACGCCCCACATTATTCACCGAAGCCTCGATAAAATCGGCCTGACGGAATATGCCCGTATCCATTGTCACATCGGGAGGAAGCGTTTTCTGCAGCCCTGCCAGATTGGCCTCTATTTTCTCCGTCACATTCAACGTGTTGATATTGGGCTGCTTGGAGATCGACAGGATCACTGCCGAGGCTGCATCCTGTGAGGCATAACCCATCCTCACAGCGCTGCCGGTCACCATATCGGCTACATCCGAAACAACCACGGGCTTGCCGCCCGACATTTTCACAAACGTGTTTCCCAGTGCCTCAGTGTCATTGGAGCGCGCGATACCCCGTAATACATACTCATTTCCGTAATCACGCAGCACGCCACCCGACGAGTTGGCGCTGAATGATTCTCCCACGGCAGCCAGCTCATTCATGGTCACACCGTAGGCAGCCATTCGCTGTGGATCCGCAAGGAGTTGATACTGCTTGTAATCACCGCCGATGATAGTCACCTGAGAGACACCCCCTGTAGCCAGGATGGCCGGCTTCACCACCCACTCGGCCAGGGTGCGCAGCTCCATCAGCGAGGTGGTGTCGGCCTGCAGACCGATAAAAAGGATTTCCCCCATCACACTCGATTGCGGCGCCAGCAGAGGCATCACATCGCCGGGTAAGAGACCGGCAAGTGTCACCATCTTCTCACTGATGATCTGCCGTGCCTTGAAGATGTCCGTACCCCAGTCAAACTCGACCCATACGAATGAAAAACCCTGCATGGATGCCGACCGCACACGACGCACGTCTGTAGCTCCGTTCACGGCAGTCTCTATAGGGAAGGTCACCAGTCGCTCCACCTCCTCCGATGCCATGCCATGTGCATCGGTCATGACTACCACCGTGGGTGCCGTCAGGTCGGGAAACACATCCACATCCATCTTTTGGGAGGTATAGGTCCCCCCCGCAATAAGCAGTATGGCTCCCAGCAGGATGAAGAGCCTGTTGTTCAGCGAAAATTGAATGATTTGATTGATCATCTTGCTGACTGTTTAATGACCGTGACCATGTGCATCAAGCTGACCTGTCGACTGTGACAGCTTCACCATGATCGCTCCCTTGCTTACTACCCGTTCCCCGACAGACAGTCCCTCTCTGATCTCCGTGCTACGACCATCGCTTTTGCCGATCAGCACAGCACGTTTCTCGAACAACTCTGGCGTGACCTGCACATAGAGGAAATAAGCCCCCATCTCTTCTATCAACGCTTCGTTGGGGACCGTGATCGCCTCACGACCCTCCTGCAGCTGGATGAACATCTCCACGAAACTGCCGGGAAGCAGTCCCTCATTGTTCTCTACCTGAAAGAGGACCGGTATGAGTGGATTGGTCAGATCGGCCGAGCGGCCGTAGGTGACGATTTTTCCGTTTAATTCTTCCAGGGTGTAGGTCAGGTCACTGTGCATCACCTTGATGGTTGCGGTAGTGATGGTGCCCAGGACACCATAATACCGGGGTTGAAGCTCCGCCCTGATGAGCAGGTCACGGTTCTGGGATACCACCAGCAGCGCCTGCCCTGCTGCGGCCAATTCACCATTGCGGACGAACAACTGTTTGACGAAGCCGTTCATCGGAGACTGAACCACCTGGCTGCCACTGGAGGAGAGGCTTTTCCTTAGATTGGCATAGACCGCCTCCGCATTTTGAAAGGCGGACTGCACTGTGAGCAGCTCACTCTCGGTGATGATCCGCTCTTTGGCCAGCACGCTTTTACGCTCGTACTCCGCCTTTGCCCTGTTGTATTCGGCAACGGCCTCTGCATACCGCACATCGGTGTTATTGTCCGCCAGGCCGCCACCTTCCATGGTGAAGAGAGACTCTCCGGTACGGACGACGGTGCCGGGAGTGATCTCCCTGCCAGTGAAGCGTACCAAGCCCCCCGCCCTGGCCACCACCACCTTCTCATCGCTCTGTGAAGGCTCTATCTGTGCCACGGTTCTGATGGTCTCACCGAAGAGTGCCTTCCTCACTTCTGTGGTGGCAAAGCCAATCTTCCAGCTCTGTTCTTTTGTGAATAGGACCGTGTTGCCACCGCCATGTGCTTCTGCCTCTGCAGCATGTTGCGCATCGGCCGCGTTATCGTAAACGATGACGCCGTTCACGATCAACTGCGATACCTCTTCGGATGTACGGATGTCGATCTGAAGCCTGCCCTTCCCCGCTGCCGATGGCTGCAGAGCAATCCGGTAAATGCCGTCGCTGACAGGTTCCGCTGATCCGCTGACAGTATCACCTCCTTCTTGCAGGAGACTTATGACCACACTTCCCTCACCCAGGGGCTTGAAATTTTCCAGCCGGGTGAAGTGCGCCAGGATATGGCTCTGCTGACCGGCGACGAAGGGATCCGCTTCAGCAAAGAGTTCAAACGTGCTGTTGTACGAGGTGATCAGAAGCTTCTCCCTATGAGGTTCCTCGTCCCCTGGGGTATGTGGCTTATGTGAACAGGCAGCCAGCGCCGTGATGATGAGTAAGAAGGTAAATAATCGATATAATGGCATGGAATGGTCTGTTAAAATAAATAAGTAGGTACAATGGCCTCTTCTCCTTCATGGTGAAAAAAAGAATGAAATGGATACATCATGGGGTGAAACCACGATGAGCCGGTCTTGATGGTACCGGTCAACG
>CAYUQE010000026.1:11718-21402 GCA_964446805.1 uncultured Proteiniphilum sp.
ACGGTTTTAACAAACAGGAGGTGCCCTCAGTCCTGACGATGCGGCAATATAACGGGTATAGCAGGAGTGCAGAAAAGGTCGGTGCCGGAAAGGTCTTCCATCCTCCTCCCCACGTACGGCGGAAAGGTTGACAATAGCACAAACGAATGGGTAACCGTCAGCTGTATCATCGTAAGAGGGATGATCCTCTCCGGACGACGAATGGTGTCCCGAAGCGCCACGAATGTACAGTCCATTCAGGATGCAGTCATCACCGAGTCCGTTGGCCCCATGATCCTGTCCGTCCATGTCGTGATGTGCATATTGGCTGTTGTTCGCATCTTCTGCTGGAACGAGATCGCAGATGGAAAGTTGATGGGCATCCGGATGATGATGGGGTATGACCGTATGGGCCAACAAGGCCAGATTGGCGAGCAATAAAAAGAGAATACCGGTTGTTTTCTTCATACTGAGCTATGCGTGTGAACCACAGGGCAAAGATAGAACTATTATTCAAAACAACAAGACACAATGCTTCTCATCTGAAAAAAATGTATCTTTGCGTCATCAAAACATAAATGCAGTACAAATGAAAAAAGTAATCTACATGCTCACAACCCTATTTCTCCTGGGCGCCTGCACAAACGGCAAACAGGCAGATGGTCAGCCCACGGCTGACGACGGCATCGACTCTACTTTCGAATACAAGGTAGATCGTTTTGCAGACATCGAGATCCTTCGTTACCCCGTGCCGGGATTCAACAGCCTGTCGCTTGGACAGAAAGAACTGATCTATTATCTGTCACAAGCCGCACTTGAAGGACGTGATATCCTCTGGGACCAGCACAACCGCTACAACCTCACCATCCGCCGTGTATGCGAGGGGGTGTACGAGAACTACATGGGCGACAAGTCGTACGTCGAGTGGAAGCAGTTCGAAACCTATCTGAAACAGCTATGGATGGCCAATGGCATCCATCACCATTACTCGGAGGATAAGATCATGCCGCAGTTTTCGCAGGATTACTTCGTCACGGTAGTGAAGAGTGTGGATCCGGGGAGGATGCCCTTCCGCGACGGGATGGCAGCCGATGAAACTCTTACAGAGATCCTGCCGGTGATGTTCGACCCCGCCGTGATGCCCGTAAGAATGAATCAGACACCGGGGGCCGACATCGTACAGAGATCAGCAGTGAACTTCTACGAGGGGGTGACCCAGAAAGAGGTGGAAGATTTCTACAGCGCGATGAAGACGCCGGACGACAACACGCCCGTCTCTTACGGCCTCAACAGCAAGGTGACAAAATTGGACGGGGTGGTCACCGAGCAGGTGTGGAAGCTGGGCGGCATGTACGACAAAGCCATTGAGCGCATCATCGGCTGGCTGGAAAAAGCGGCGTCCGTCGCCGAGAACGACCACCAGAGAGAGACAATCCAATCGCTGATCGCCTTTTACAAAACGGGTGACCTGAAGACCTTCGACGACTACTCCGTACAGTGGGTGACCGACACCACCTCGCGGGTCGACTTCGTCAACGGCTTCATCGAAACCTATACCGATCCGCTCGGGCTGAAAGGCAGCTGGGAATCGATGGTCAACTTCAAGAGCATCGAAGCATCGAAACGTACCACCATCATCAGTGAGAACGCACAGTGGTTTGAGGACCACTCACCTGTTGATGCCCGCTTCAAGAAAGAAACGGTGAAAGGAGTATCGGCCAAGGTGATCACTGCCGCCATCCTGGGAGGCGACTGCTACCCTGCCACTCCCATCGGCATCAACCTGCCCAATGCGGACTGGATACGCCGCGACCACGGCTCCAAATCGGTGACTATCGACAATATCACCTACGCCTACGACAAAGCATCCGAAGGCAACGGCTTCAAAGAAGAATTTATGTGGAGCGACACCGAACGGGAACGATCCAAAAAATATGGTACACTCACCGATAATCTGCATACCGACCTGCACGAATGCCTGGGCCACGGCTCCGGCAAGCTGCTCCCGGGTGTGAGCTCCGATGTGCTGCAAGCCTATGGCTCCCCGCTGGAGGAGACCCGTGCCGACCTGTTCGCGCTCTACTACCTGGGTGATCCCAAGCTGGTGGAGCTGGGCCTGTTGCCCGATAACGAAGCCTATAAGGCCGAGTACTACTCCTACATCATGAACGGCGCCATGACACAGCTCACCCGCATTCAGCCGGGGAAAAACATTGAACAGGCCCATATGCGTAACCGTGCCCTGATCTCCAGATGGGTGCTTGAACAGGGAATGGCCGACAGCGTGGTGGTCCTGAAAAAACGCGACAACAAAACCTATGTGGTGGTGAACGATTACGAGAAATTGCGCAGCCTCTTCGGACAATTGTTGTCGGAAGTACAGCGCATCAAATCGGAAGGTGATTTTGAGGCAGGTAAGAAGCTCGTGGAGACCTACGGAGTGAAAGTGGACAACACACTGCATACGGAGGTATTATCGCGCTATGAAGCACTCAATATCGCTCCCTACAAAGGATTCGTGAACCCGGTGTATACGCTGGTGACCGATGAGAACGGCAAAGTAACCGATGTGACCGTTTCCTATGATGAGAACTATGTGGATCAGCAGCTGCGCTACTCACGGCAATACTCGGTACTGCCGCTGAAGAACTGAAATGACTTACGACGAAACACTCGGCTACCTTTACCGACAGATGCCCGAGTACCAGCGCGTGGGACTGCTGGCCTACAAGGAAGGACTTGGCAACAGCCTGGCGCTGGATCAGATCTTCGGACATCCGCATACGCACTATAAAACCATCCATGTGGGCGGCACCAACGGCAAAGGGTCCACGTCACACCTGCTGGCGGCCATACTGCAGGAATCGGGCTACAGGGTCGGCTTGTACACCTCACCCCATCTGATCGACTTCCGCGAACGGATACGGGTGAACGGTACAATGATCGACCGGCAGTATGTGATTGATTTCGTGGAGAACTACAGGGAGCAGTTTGAGCCGGTGATGCCCTCCTTCTTTGAGCTGACCATGGAGATGGCTTTCCTCTGGTTTGCCGAGCAGAAGGTGGATGTGGCCGTGGTTGAGGTAGGCTTGGGAGGGCGTCTTGACAGCACCAACATCATCACACCCGATCTCAGTATCATCACCAATATCGGCCTGGATCATATGAAGCTGCTGGGGGATACCCTGCCGAAGATTGCCGCCGAAAAGGCGGGGATCATCAAACCATTTACCCCCGTGGTGATTGGAGAAATGGGAGATGTAACTACTGCACAGGTTTTTATTGAAAAAGCCAATGACGTTAAAGCGCCGATAGTTTTTGCAGAGCGTTACATCGATAATTTTAGCGCCGATAAAAGAGCCGATGGTTGGCACTACAGCGCCGTCAAGTATCCTGATCTGAAAGGAGAGCTGCGGGGATTGGCGCAGGACAGAAATGCACGGACAGTACTTACGGCAGTGGAGGTGCTCCTTGAGACAGGTTATTCGATCCCGGTAGAAGCTGTAAATAAAGGATTCGCCAACGTTACCGCCATTACCGGTCTCTTGGGCCGATGGCAACAGCTGCAGTCATCACCCAGGATCATCTGCGATATTGCCCATAACGCCCATGGGCTGCGCTATGTGGCGGAACAGCTACTGGCTGAACATCACGCCCAGCTGCATATTGTTTTCGGGATAGCCAACGACAAGGATGTGGATTCCGTGCTGGCCCTCATGCCTCAGAAGGCGCACTACTACTTCACCAAAGCCTCCGTGGAGCGTGCTTTGAACGAAGAAACACTTCGTACACGGGCCATCAGATACGGTCTGCGGGGAGCATGCCATGAGAGCGTGAAGGATGCGGTGAACAGCGCCAAAGAAAACGCCGGTGAAAACGATCTCATCTTCATCGGCGGCAGTTCCTTCGTGGTGGCAGATGCACTGCCATTGTTTATTTGATTACCAGATCATTAAAATCCTGAAATTGTAAGTTAATTTGGCTTTCACGTCCTGAAAAGAATCAGACGGTTTGATTAAAAAAGTGACCCTACTGGTTTTAAAATCGAAGTTATAATCTACCGTTTCGGTGAATACATTTTCTCCATCGACCAGATTAAGTGTGTGTGGCAGTTGATATTGAACCTCTTTCCCATTTTCAGTGACAAAAACATAGCCAATTACAGCACCACTTTCATAAATAAACTCATCGATGAAATCAAGCTGTTTCACTGCTTGCCACCTGCTTTCCAAAGGATTCCAACTCCATTCTGAAGCATCCACTGTAAAGCTCTCAACGTTCCATGCTGTCTCAACGATATCCTCATTCTTATCGCTGCATGAGGTGACAAAGAAGACAAGTCCAATCATGAACACTCCCGAAAACAACAAACTAAATAATCTCTTTTTCATCTATCTGTTTTTTTAATAATTGATTTTACCTATAATATGATTCTAGAAAATGCGATCTTATAAACAAAACAATACAGCATTGGAAAAGTTTTGATCACAATATAAAAAAACCGTCAAAGACGCACATAAAAGACTGACGTAACAATCATCTCTCAACAAGGAAAGCATGGTAAATCTACCATATTAAAACAATACGGAAAGTATAGGTTCGAGGCGCTTCTGGATCCTGTGCCAATTGAGAGTCCTTAATGAAAAAAGCGATGGTGCTAGGATTCCCCAACTGATAATCCACACTGATGGTTTCTGTGAAATATATGGGATCACCGTTTGTATCATCTCCCCCATACCAGGTATCTACATAGGGCAGCAGTTTTTGTACTTCATTCACGCCCTGTTCACCTATAAATACATACCCTAGCTGTGCACCCTTTTCATAAATAAACTCGGTTAGTTCCGGTAAATCGTAAACAGCTTCCCATTGAGCCGCTTCATTATTCCATTGCCAATCATTCTTGGATACTGTAATATTCACAATATCCCATTGTGTAAATTCAAGATTTTCATTATTTTCCCTCAGTGCCTCTTCAATCAGACGTCTTACCTCATACTCATCAAGATAATCATCGGAGGTGGAGCAGGCGAATCCACTAATAAGGATTGCCAGAAAAACAGCGGTGCTAATCAAAGGCCGGATTAAACTTCTCTTCATAATCATTCCTATCATGTAATTTACGTGCTTGATCTTCTCGTTAAAGATAGTGTTGCATGTATGACAAAGAAAACAACGTTTCGTTTAATTAACAACAATGAAAAGTGAGCACTTTTTGTTTTCTTTCATGAAAAAGTCCGCCAGAGACGGACTTATACATTAAGAAAAGTGAACGGCGTTGGTGAGATTATCTTCTTCCTCCCAAAAAACCACCCAACAGATCATTCAGTGGATTGCCGTCGCCATCTTTGTCAAGAAGGCCGCCCAACATATCCATCACACCACCCTCTGATCTGCCTTGCTGCTGTTGACCACCCCCTAACAGTCCGCCCAGCAGATCACCGATACCACCCGCACCGGTATTGGTCTGCCGTTTTTCCTTACCCAGGTAGGCCATCACTATCGGCGCCAGAAGAGCCAGCAGAGGTCCAATTTTGTCCATGCTGAGACCCGACTTCTTCGCAATACCCTGCTCAACGGCAGCACGCTTGCTCCCGAAAACATGTCCCAGGATACCCTCCCCGTCTGATTGCAATTCCTGGGGATGCCCCAGCAACATACCCGACAGGTTATCCAATAACGAACCATCATGTTTTGATTCGAGTGCGTTGTTAAGGCTGGCAGCACCATCCTGCGACTGTGCATTTTTGGTCATCCCGGCCAGTATAACCGGTATGGCCATACTTACAGCCCCTGATGCCTGATTTTCATTTACGCCGAGCTGACCGGCAACAGTGCGTACAATCGACTGGCCGATTGAGCTGTTTAGTAATTCTGATATATCCATAAGTCAGTGAGATTAAATAAATTTCTCAAATATATTCATTTAAATAAATTGCAGGCAGATTGCTTTCAGAAATAAGCAATATGAGTAATAAAACCCCGTGCAGAAATTCATTCGATTAAAAATTACTTATCAAAGATATCTTGTATCCTCCAAAAAAAGAGTTATTTTTGCCTGATAACATATAGGAAGAAAAAGAGAGATGAAACAATACCACGATTTATTACAACGCGTGCTCGATGAGGGGGTGAGAAAAGAGGATCGTACCGGCACGGGAACGATGAGCATTTTCGGTCACCAGAGCCGTTTCAGCATGAGCGACGGGTTCCCCGTACTGACCACCAAGAAGCTCCACCTGAAGTCGATCATCCATGAGCTGCTCTGGTTTCTGAACGGAGACACCAATATCAAATATCTGAATGATAATGGCGTTCGCATCTGGAATGAGTGGGCAGATGACGATGGTGACCTGGGACATATCTACGGCTATCAATGGCGCTCATGGCCCGACTACAACGGGGGCCACATCGACCAGATCACCGATGTGATCAACACCCTCAAGACGAATCCCGATTCACGCCGTATCATCGTCAGCTCGTGGAATGTGGCTGATATCCCCAATATGAACCTCCCACCCTGTCATGCCTTCTTTCAGTTCTATGTGGCCGATGGCAGGCTGAGCCTGCAGCTCTATCAACGCAGTGCCGATATATTTTTGGGAGTACCTTTCAACATCGCCTCCTACGCTCTGCTACTCAAGATGATGGCACAGGTGACCGGACTGCAGGAGGGTGACTTCATCCATACCTTCGGCGATGCCCATATCTATCTGAACCATCTGGAGCAGGTGAAGCTGCAGCTCTCTCGTACACCACGGCCGCTACCTGAAATGAAGATCAACCCCGACGTGAAGGATATCTTCGGCTTCCGCTTCGACGACTTCGAACTGGTGAACTATGATCCGTATCCACATATCAAAGGCGTAGTCGCAATATGAAAAAGTGTACTATTCCTTCCCTTGCCATCATCGTCGCCCTTGATGAGCAGAATGCCATCGGACGCAACGGTGATCTGCTCTGCCACCTCCCCGGCGACTTGAAACATTTCAAACAGATCACTACCGGACATATCGTGATCATGGGGCGAAAGACCTACGAATCATTACCGAAGGGAGCATTGCCCAACCGCACCAATATCGTGATCACATCCGATGTTGCGGAGAATTATCCCGGCTGCATTGTGGTCCGCTCCGTAGAAGAGGCACTCACACAGGGCAAAGAGGGTGAAAAAGCTTTCATCATCGGAGGTGGTATGTTGTACCGCACCACCCTCCCCCTGGCCGATCAGCTCTACCTCACCCGTATCCATCACTCCTTTGCGGATGCCGACACCTTTTTCCCTCAAATTGATTTCAGTGATTGGGAATTAACGGAAAGGGAGACCCATGCGGCAGACGAAAAACATCAGTATGGCTATACTTTTTTGACCTATTACCAAAAAACAGATTGATCTACTGGACTAAATCTGGTATATCTATATGGAAATTCTGGTATGTTTCGCTTACTTTACCGCAATAATCACCCAGTAAAAAATACAGGCTGATGCGTACTTATATCAACCCTATCATCCGGGAAAAACACAAAGGATTTGATGCCAAAAAAATCCTGTGTGTCGTGTTGTTCCTGCTGCTCACCTTTCCCCTGTCATCACAGACACAAAGCGATGATTCTCTCAAACAGCAGGCAGGCAGCTCACTCACCCGGATATACCGTGTGACAATGCTTCGTCCGGGAAGGGTGACGGTCGACAGCATCGCACTGCATGAAAGAAAGAAAAGCATAGAGCTCTACACCAACCTGACACTTTCCTACCTTCCCATGCGGGAGGATCTCGTGCAGCTTATCTACGACAGCATCCGCGTTCACCTCCCCACGGCACAGAAAAAATACCGAATCAGCGTCTTCTCCGACCAACAGGAGATCAGTCATCTGATACCCAATCATTATCGGAGTAAACAGATCGATAAAAACCGCCTGATAGCGCACAGGGTGAAAGCGCCGCTCATCACGCGACTTTCCGACCCTTCGAAAAACTACACCAAAGGTTTACAAAACAATCATATTGCACTGTGGCAGAGCCACGGATGGCATTACGAACAGAAGATGGGTCGGTGGGAATGGCAGCGGGCGCGGATCTTCCAGACGGTGGAGGATCTCTACACGCAGAGCTACGTCCTGCCTTTCCTGGTGCCGATGCTGGAAAATGCCGGTGCCAACGTGCTGCTTCCGCGGGAACGTGATTACAACACCACCGAGCTGATCATCGATCACGACGGTAGCAGTGGAGAATCAGCCTACAGCGAGACGATTGGCAGGGAAGCATGGAGATACACCGACTCTGCAGGATTTGCCAACCCCAAAGAGATCTACCTGGATGGTGAAAATCCCTTTCGGATGGGCAGGGCAAGGCAATCGAAAACGGTTTCAAAAGGCGCTGCATCTGTGGCCACCTGGAGAGCGGAAGTACCGGTAAAAGGAGAATATGGCGTCTACATCTCCTACCAGACGGTGAAGAACAGCAGCGACGATGCGCTCTACACCGTGCATCATGGCGGTGGCCACACCGAATTTCTAGTGAACCAGCAGATGGGTGGGGGCACCTGGATCTACCTCGGCAGCTTCAGTTTCGATACAGGGAGCGATCACAGGATCACCCTCTCCAACAAAAGCAGGCGATCCGGTAAGATGGTGACAGCCGATGCCGTAAAGATCGGCGGCGGCATGGGAAACATCGCCCGGATGCCCCACCCCGGAGGATTCGAAAAGGAGAACACCAAAAGTTCCGACAGCCTGACCCGGAAAGAGACGATGGTGCCGAAAATAAACTACACCCCTGAAACAAGCGGCTACCCGCGATATACGGAGGGTGCCCGCTACTGGATGCAGTGGGCAGGGGTGCCCGACAGTGTCTACAACAGGACCGAAGGGAAGAACGACTACACCGACGACTATGCCAGCCGCGGTGTATGGGTCAACTGGCTGGCCGGGGGTTCACCGGTGCTTCCCAAGGCCGAAGGGCTAAACATCCCCCTGGACCTGGCGTTCGCCTTCCATACCGATGCCGGCACCTTCCGGGGCGACACCATCGTGGGTACGCTGGGCATTTACATGACGCACCACAACGATGAACAGTTCGTAAACGGCCGTTCAAGGTGGGCTTCCCGCGATCTGTCGGAGCTGATCATGGAGGAGATCGTGCATGATATCCGTCGTGAGTTCGAACCGGACTGGACACGCCGTCATCTCTGGAACCGCTCCTATGCCGAAGCACGCATACCCAACGTGCCGACCATGCTGCTGGAGCTGCTCTCCCACCAGAACTTCGCCGATATGCGTTACGGGCTCGATCCCTCTTTCCGTTTCACCGTGAGCCGTTCCATCTACAAGGGGATGCTCCGGTTCCTTGCCACGCAATACAACCGCCCCTATGTGGTGCAGCCATTGCCGGTGAAGGACTTCACCGTACGTTTCACCGGTGAGACGGAAGCACTCCTTTCATGGCAGCCGGCGCCCGATCCCTCGGAACCGACTGCTACACCCGCACAGTATATGGTCTATACGCGCCTCGACGGCGGCGGCTTCGATAACGGGGTGCTGGTGAACAACAACAGCTACACCACAAAAATCCGGAAGGATGATATCTACAGCTTCAGGGTGGTGGCCGTGAACGAGGGAGGCAAGAGCTTCCCGTCGGAAACACTCTCGCTCTGCCGCAAGTCGGTCCAAAAGGGGGAGGTGCTGATCGTGAACGGCTTCACCCGC
>CAYUQE010000027.1:0-6095 GCA_964446805.1 uncultured Proteiniphilum sp.
TACGTTTTCGCAATAACATTCTTGAGGGTGTATCACAATGTGATTTCACCTTCTTTTTTATACGGATACCTATCTGAGAACAAATTCAAATATTCATTTCTCCGGAGTTAATTATTATTATAAGACAGCCTCTTTTAATTTTTTTATATCTTTGTCGCTGGTAAAAAAATCAATGTGCTCTTCAAGTGAGAATAAACATCATGAAACTGGCATAACTTCTTCATCACACAAGTGAATGACGCAAACTTCTGCAAGTTCAAATAAAAGTATTGCATGAAAAGTAAGATAAACTACAATTACTCGAATATTCAGCTCTTCTGGCTGGTTACGTTGAGGGTATTCATCGGCTGGTATTTCCTGTATGAGGGATTGGCCAAGGTGCTCTCTCCCAAGTGGACAGCCTATGGCTACCTGATGGATTCGAAAGGCCTGTTCGCCCCCCTCTTCAGGATGATCGCCGATAACCCCGATCTGATGGCCATCGCCGATTTTATCAATATCTGGGGTCTGACGCTCATCGGGCTGCTACTGATCCTGGGACTGTTCGAGAAGGCAGGCTATGTCGGCGCTGCGCTACTCCTTACATTATACTACCTGTCACATCCCCCGCTGCTGAACGTAGCATACCTGCTGCGTCCCGAGGGATCATACCTATGGGTGGACAAGAACCTGATCATGCTGGCAGCCACCATTGTACTGCTTTATTTCCCCACCTCGGGCATCATCGGACTGGACAGCATCATGAACAAGAAATTCAAAAAGAGATGAGTGAAAACAACATACCCCTGAACGAAGCACAAAACAATCAGGACAAAGAGAATCACAAACCGGTATCGCACGGCAGACGCGATGCCATCAAGGCAATGGCCACCCTGCCCGTGCTGGGAGCCATGGCCTACGGTGTTTACCGGAAACGAAAAAAAGAGATGGGTAACCTCACCTCTGCTAATATGTTCCATTTCAAAACCGACAATACTCCCCTTGCCCCTTTGTCGTCCGACGGGAAAACCGTCCGCCTGGGCATCATCGGGTCAGGTATCCGGGGGAAACAGCTGATGATTGCCCTCGGCTTTGGTACACCTGAATACGTACAAGGCCTGAAAGATGCCGATAAAAACAATCCCGGTAGCAACCGGTACAAGGATTTCAGGGAACAGGAGGATCTCAGGGTGGTTGTTACGGGCGTGTGCGACATCTTCGATGTGCACGCGGAAGAGGCGATGGCAGCTGCGGCCAACATTCACCGGGAAGGGGTGAACGGCAAATACGGCGCAAAACCCAGAAGATACCTCCACTACAGGGAACTGCTGGCAGCGGAGGATATAGATGCAGTGGTCATTGCGGCTCCCGACCACTGGCACGGACAGATAGCCATGGACGCGGTGAGAGCCGGCAAACATGTCTATCTCGAGAAACCGATGACGTGGACCGTCCCCGAGACCTATGCCCTGCGTGATGCGGTGAGAGAGAGTGGCGTGGTTTTTCAGCTGGGACATCAGAACAGGCAGGTGGAAGCATACGGCAGAGCCCGCGAGATCATAGAGAAAGGGTTGCTGGGGCCCATATCGCTGATCGAAACCGGCACCAACAGAAACGACCCCAATGGTGCGTGGGTCTATCCCATCCATCCCGATGCGAACCCTAACAGCATCGACTGGCAACAGTTTGAAGGTGACCCCGACAGGGTGAAGGAGTATATGGACTACATGACATCCGCAGGACTGGCAAAATATGTAGGACCGGAACCACGTGACAAGTTCAGCCTGGAACGATTCTTCCGCTGGCGTTGCTGGTGGGATTACAGTACCGGACTTAGCGGAGACCTGCTCACCCATGAGTATGATGCGATGAACCAGATCCTCCACCTGGGTATTCCTTCCTCAGCCACCTCTTCGGGGGGCGTGTACTTCTTCAGGGACGGCCGCACCGTCCCCGATGTGCTGCAGACAGCGTTTGAGTTCTCCGACAGAGGTTTTACCATGCTCTATTCGGCCACACTGGGCAGCCAGTTCAGCAGGAGCAGGAAGATCATGGGACATGATGCCACGATGGAAGTGGGTAACACACTGACCGTGACCATCGACCCGCGGTCACAGCAATACAAGGAGAAAATCGACAACGGCACGATAAAACCCGGGGAACCGTTCTATCACTACATGCCAGGCAAAAGTATCGACGCGGTCAGCTCAGCCACAGAACTCTATTTTGCTGAAAGAGGCCTGTTATATTCATACGTAGACGGCAAACGATACAACACCACCTATCTGCACCTGCGGGAATGGCTGGAGTGCATCCGTACCGGGAAGAAACCCTCCTGCAGTATTGATGAGGGATTCCAGGAGGCCATCACGGCTCATATGGGCACCAGGGCCTATCTCGAAGGGCGCACCATGTACTGGGATGCAGACAAGGAGGAGATCACACGGGGTTAACTGATCCTTCCCCAGTCATAGCGGTTACCGCTCAGGCGGCTCAGTTGCTGTTTGAGGACGAGGTGATCGGGCTGCGCCAGTTTCGGATCATTTTCGATGAGTGCTTCCGCGATCTCGCGTGCACGGAAGAGGATGGCATTATCCCGCACCAGGTCGGCAATGCGTAGGTTGAAGGGGATGCCGCTCTGCTGCGTTCCCTCCAGGTCGCCGGGGCCGCGCAGCTTCAGGTCCGCCTCGGCAATCACGAAGCCGTCGTTGCTCTCCGTCATGATCTCCATCCGTCTGCGGGTATCGGAGGAGAGCTCATAAGGGGTGATCAGCACGCACCACGACTGATCGACACCGCGTCCTACCCTGCCCCTCAGCTGGTGCAGCTGTGAGAGACCGAAACGCTGTGCGCTCTCAATCACCATCACACTGGCGTTCGGTACGTTCACCCCCACCTCGATCACCGTGGTGGAGACCATGATCTGTGCTTCGTTGGCCACAAACTGCTGCATCACCTCATCCTTCTCGGCAGCCTTCATCCGCCCGTGCATCTTGCAGACGGTAAACTCCGGGAAAGCCTCCCTGATATGCACATACCCCTCTTCCAGGTTCTTCAGGTCGAGCGTCTCGCTCTCCTCGATCAGCGGATAGACGATATATGCCTGTCGTCCAGCCTGAATCTGTTTACGTATAAACTGATAAAGCTCACCCCGCTTCTTGTCGTAGCGATGTACCGTCTGCACCGGCTTTCGCCCCGGGGGCAGCTCGTCGATCACCGAGACATCCAGGTCACCATAGACCGTCATGGCCAGTGTACGCGGTATGGGTGTGGCGGTCATCACCAGCATATGCGGCGGCTGCTGGCTCTTGGCCCACAGCCTGGCCCGCTGCACCACACCGAAGCGGTGCTGCTCATCGATCACCACGAAGCCGAGGTTACGGAACTGCACCACATCCTCTAACAGGGCATGGGTGCCGATCAGGATATCGATCTCCCCCGACTGCAGCCCGGCATGAATCACCGCCCGCTCTTTCTTTTTCGTGGAGCCCGTCAGCAGCGCCACCCGCACGTTCATTCCCGAGAGCATCTGCGTAAACGTCTCCAGATGCTGTGAGGCCAGTATCTCGGTGGGAGCCATCAGGCACGACTGGAAGCCGTTATCGAGCGCTATGAGCATGCACATGACCGCCACCAGGGTCTTGCCACTACCCACGTCGCCCTGCAGCAGCCGGTTCATCTGCTTCCCCGATGCCGTGTCGCGGCGTATCTCCCTGATCACCCTCTTTTGCGCGTTGGTCAGCGGGAACGGAAGATGTTTCTGATAAAAGGAATGGAGGTGGTTGCCCACTTTCGGGAAGACGAAGCCGTTCAGCTTTGCTTTCCTGTCGGAGGCGTAGCGTACAATGTTGAGCTGGATGTAGAAGAGCTCTTCAAATTTAAGACGGAACTCGGCATCACGCAGCAGATGGGGTGTCTTCGGGAAATGGATATTCTCCACCGCATCGTGAAAGGAGGTAAGCCCGGCCTGAGTGATCACATCGGGGGAGAGCGTCTCGGGCAGCCTTTCTTTGATCAGTCCGAAAGCGTGCTCCATGATCTTCTGCATCGCCCGGGAGTTGAGATAGTGGTTCTTCATCTTCTCCGTGGTGTTGTACATCGCCATCAGCCCACCGGGACGATCCGCCTCATCCATAAAAGGGTCGATATCGGGATGGGCAATGTTCCACTTGCCGTTGAAGAGAGCCGGCTTCCCGAAGACGATGTACTCCTGATTCAATTTATACTTGCTTTCGATAAAACGTACCCCCTGAAACCAGACCAGATCGATGAAACCGGTACCATCGGTAAAGTGTGCCACCAGACGTTTACGCCTGCCTTCACCAAAAGTCTCGAAAGCCGTGATCTTCCCCTTCAGCTGGATATAGGCCATCGAGTTGTCGATCTCGTGGATGTAGTAGATACGTGATCGGTCCACATAGCGGTAGGGGTACCAGCGCAGCAGATCACCCAGCGTGAAGACATCGATCTCCTTTTGCAGGATCTCTGCTCTCCGGGGCCCTACGCCGGGGATAAACTGTATTTCGGTTTGAAGAATATGCATGCTGTTATGATTAACTTCAAACAGTGAATGACTGCTCCCACCGATGCCCTCTGTTTCGTCACGCCGGCAAGGGATTACAGGTACAAACCTGGTTGGGTATCCCTGCAAAAGTAATCAAAAATGAGGAACAGTTCAACCGTTCCTCATCTCTTATTGATCTGATGCCATATGTTCCCATGGGTAATTCCACGCGGGTGTTACCATGCAAACAGCGGATATTGCTTCATGGTTGCATTCACTTTCTCGCGCACCATGGCAATCGTTCTCCCATCCTCCACGTTGGTAAGTACACGGTCGATCATTTCCACGATCTCTTCCATCAACGGTTCTTTCGCTCCTCTGGTAGTGATGGCCGGCGTGCCAAAACGGAGGCCGGAAGTCTGGAAAGGCGACCGGCTGTCGAACGGCACCATATTCTTATTGGTCGTGATATCGGCTTCCACCAGTGCTTTCTCTGCCACCTTACCCGTCAGAGCGGGGAATTTCGTCCGCAGATCCACCAGGATGCAGTGATTGTCCGTTCCACCGGAAACCACGTTATAACCCTTATCCATAAACGCCTGTGCCATCACGGCGGCATTCTTCTTCACCTGGGTCTGGTAGGTCCTGTATTCCGGTTGCAGCGCCTCGTAAAACGAGACAGCCTTCGACGCGATCACATGCTCCAGCGGCCCTCCCTGCATGCCGGGGAAGACGGCCGAGTCCAGCAGTGCCGACATCATCTTCACCTCTCCTTTGGGCGTGGTGATGCCCCAGGGATTTTCGAAATCATGGCCCATCAGGATCACACCGCCGCGGGGCCCGCGTAGTGTCTTGTGGGTGGTGGAAGTAACGATATGGGCATGTTTCAG
This sequence comes from uncultured Proteiniphilum sp., assembly GCA_964446805.1. Lineage (GTDB taxonomy): Bacteria > Bacteroidota > Bacteroidia > Bacteroidales > Dysgonomonadaceae > Proteiniphilum. The sequence continues at coordinate 5,374 of CAYUQE010000027.1, forward strand.
CGGGTTCTCCAGCAATCCTGCCGCGATCAGCCCCGCCGGATGTGCCATATCCACCATGAAGATGGCACCGATCTCATCGGCCACCTTGCGGATGCGGGCATAATCCCACTCACGTGAATAGGCCGATGCACCGGCAATGATCAATTTTGGTCGCTCTGTGCGAGCCACAGCCTCCAGCTGGTCGTAATCCACCCGCTGATCCTCTTCGCGTACGTTGTAGGCGACCGGCCTGAACATCAGCCCCGAGAAGTTGACAGGAGAACCGTGCGAGAGGTGTCCGCCGTGTGACAGGTTCAAACCCAGAAAAGAATCACCCGCCTTCAGGCATGCAAGGAAAACAGCTGCGTTTGCCTGTGCTCCGGAGTGTGGTTGTACGTTCGCCCATTCGGCGCCAAAGAGCTCTTTCAAGCGGTCTATTGCCAGCTGCTCGCTCAGATCAACCACTTCACATCCGCCGTAATAGCGTCTACCAGGATATCCCTCGGCATATTTATTGGTCAGCTCCGATCCCATTGCCTGCATCACCTGTTCACTTACGAAGTTTTCAGAGGCAATCAGCTCAATCCCTTTCAGTTGTCGCTCTCGCTCTTTCCCGATAATATCAAAGAGTTGTTTATCTTGTTGCATTAGTTGATTATTTAATCGTAATACGTCCTGCAAAGTTAAGGAACATTTTCGTTTAGCAATGTAAGCAGAGGACAAATTTATTTGGACTATGCTAT
>CAYUQE010000027.1:6195-21334 GCA_964446805.1 uncultured Proteiniphilum sp.
GAACATTTTCGTTTAGCAATGTAAGCAGAGGACAAATTTATTTGGACTATGCTATTGCGAGAAAATGTCTAACGCTTGTGAACATTTTCGTTTAGCAATGTAAGCAGAGGACAAATTTATTTGGACTATGCTCACCCTCGGCGGTCACCATCGGGGGCTTCATCATACTAGCGGTATGACAACAGTATCTGAAAATAGTTAAATATGCTGTGTGGGCTGTCGCGTGAGGTTAGCGCTCATTTTCGCACTATTTTCACAGGTAAAAAGAGGAGCGACCATATTATTATTGTACATTTGTTTGCCAATAAAAATAATTGAGGAAAGCTGTATGAAAGCATGTTTTATGGGGCTTGGCTATATAGGGTTACCCACAGCGATTATCGCTGCACATAACGGTGTGGTGGTGACGGGTGTGGATATCAATCCTGAAGTGGTTGAAACGGTCAACAAGGGTATCATCCATATTGTAGAACCCGGGTTGCAGGATTTGTGCGGCAAGGTGGTCGCCAACGGGCAGTTAAAAGCTTCGTTACAACCGGACATCAGTGATGTCTATCTGATTGTCGTTCCCACCCCGTTTAAGGGGGATCATGAACCCGACATCTCATACGTTGAAGCTGCCACACGCACCGTCATCCCGTTTTTGAAGGTAGGGGACCTGTTTATTATTGAATCAACCTCACCGGTGGGCACGACCGGGAAGATGGAGAAACTCATCCTGTCGGAACGACCTGAATTGGAGGGTCAACTATTTATTGCCTATTGTCCGGAGCGTGTATTGCCCGGGAATGTGATTTATGAACTGGAAAATAACGACCGTGTCATCGGTGGCATCAATGACGCTTCTACCGAAAAAGCAAAAGAGTTCTACCGCCACTTTGTAAAGGGAGAGCTGTATAAGACCAATGCCCGCACGGCGGAGATGTGCAAGCTGACCGAGAACTCTTCGCGGGATGTACAGATTGCTTTTGCTAACGAGCTCTCCATCATTTGCGATAAGTCGGGGATCAATGTCTGGGAGTTGATCGAACTGGCCAACAGACACCCGAGGGTCAACATCCTGCAGCCGGGCAGCGGTGTGGGCGGACACTGTATCGCGGTGGATCCCTATTTCATCACTTCAGCGTTTCCCATGGAGTCGCAGATCATCGGCAAAGCGCGTGAGATCAATAATTTCAAAGCATTCTGGTGCGCCGAGAAAATTGAAAAGACGATGATGGAGTTTGAACTCAGCCACCATCGTAAACCGGTGGTAGCCATGATGGGACTGGCTTTCAAGCCCAATATCGATGACCTGCGGGAGTCACCCGCAAAATATATCACCACCCGTGTCATGCAGAGCCAGCACGATGCTGATTTCCTGATTGTGGAGCCGAACATTACGGAACACAAGGTATTTAAATTAACCCCTTTTCAGGAAGCATATGAAAAAGCGGATATTGTCGCCTTCCTGGTGTCGCACAACGAATTCAGGACCCTGGGATGGAGAGACGATAAGGTGATTCTTGATTTTAGCGGTATCTTTAAACGATAAGAATCATGGTATCGACAGCAATGAATGAAAACCGCAAAAAAGTCATGCTCGTCTTCGGCACACGTCCCGAAGCGATAAAGATGGCACCCCTGGTTAAGGAGCTTCAAAAACACCCCGACAGGTTCGAGACCATCGTGTGCGTCACGGGACAACATCGTGAGATGCTCGATCAGGTGCTCCGGCTGTTTGAGATAGTTCCCGATTATGACCTGAACATCATGAAGCCGGGACAGGATCTCTCCGATATCACTACACGCATCCTGCTTGAGCTGCGTGATGTGTTAAAAATAGTGCAACCTGATCTTGTATTTGTTCATGGCGATACCTCCACCTCGATGGCCGCTGCGCTGGCAGCTTTCTATCAGCAGATAGCTGTCGCACATGTAGAGGCAGGTCTGCGCACCCACCAGATCTATAGTCCCTGGCCGGAGGAGATGAACCGTCAGATCACAAGCCGCATTGCTACTTACCATCTGGCACCCACCCCACTCAGCAAAGAGAATCTGATCGGGGAGGGGGTGAAGGAAGAGAGCATCAGCGTGACGGGTAATACGGTGATCGATGCCTTATACAGGGTGGTTGACAGCATCAGGCATAACAACTTGCTGCAGGAAGAGATCAGAGGCCGTTTACGCGAAAGCGGACTGCCTTCCCGTCTTATCGACTTCCTGTTTTCCGACCCGTCACTGCCCTCTGTGGCATCAACCTCCCACCGTCTTGTATTGATTACCGGTCACCGCCGCGAGAACTTCGGCGAAGGATTTATCCACATCTGCCAGGCTATCAGGACGCTGACAGAGAGATATCCGGATGTGTTTTTTGTCTATCCCATGCATCTCAACCCCAACGTGCGCAGGCCTATCCAGGAGGTGTTCGGCGATCATTTCAACGGTAACTCGCCTTCAGTGTCCAACCTCTTCTTCATAGAGCCGCTGGAGTACCTGCCGTTTGTTTTTATGATGGAGCGAAGCACCCTGGTACTTACCGACAGCGGAGGGGTTCAGGAGGAAGCACCCGGATTGGGTAAACCCGTCCTGGTGATGCGGGAAACCACCGAACGTCCCGAAGCAGTAGAAGCAGGGACGGTGAAGCTGGTGGGAACAGATTACGAAACCATTGTCTCGGAAGTATCCAGGCTGCTGGATGATGAGGATTACTACAATGCCATGGCAAGAGCCAGCAACCCATACGGTGATGGCCTGGCATGCGGGCGCATCATCCGCATTATTCAGGAATAAGGCAGGAAAGGATTCAGCCCGTTCGCTGGCTGAGCGGATGCGCAAGCATCATCTTCTGCCAAACAACCCCCGTTTCTTCTTCGGTTCCGGCATCGCCGAAGCTCCGGCCATGATTTGCAGGGCATTTCCCCTGTTGACAGTAGCATTCACTGCATTGTAGATCACACCCCAGTCGGGCAGCCCTCCCAGGTTACGGTCATCGATGAACAGATCCGCCCCCAGCTTACGGGAGGCTTTCTCTTTCTCTTCTCCCCGATAGTTGGCATTCTCTGCATAGAAATAGAGTCCCCGTTCAGCACAATAATCGATGGCATCCTGTAACAGTTGCCCTTCCCGTACGGTCCAGAGAATCAGCTTATGGTCATCTTTCTGTAATTGAAGGAGGGTCTCTATGGCAAAGGGAATGGGTCTCCCGATCGCGGGATACTCGTGTTCAACGATGGTTCCGTCAAAATCTACTGCTATAACCATGGGATTTCTTCACTTAATAAATAACTCTCTGTATCAGGGTGCAAAGATAGCAAAAAACGAAGGATTATCATCAGGAATGTGACGGAGACATCTTCCCGTCTCCTGCACAAAGTCTGTATGCACCGCTGGTTATATCATCCAGCCACTGCTGATGGGTTAGGTACCACAGCACCGTTTTCTCAATCCCCTCCTCAAACTGGAGCGAAGGCTCCCAACCCAGCTCATGCTTCAGCTTCGTGGCATCGATGGCATAACGCAGGTCATGGCCAGCACGGTCGGTGACGTAGGTGATCAGTTTTTCGGACGCTCCCTCCTCTCTTCCCAACAGCCTGTCGGTAGTTTTAATAAGGAGATGGATGATATCCAAATTCTTCCATTCGTTAAAACCCCCAATATTGTAGGTTTCCCCATCCGTTCCTTCATGGAAGATCAGGTCGATGGCGCGTGCATGATCTTCCACATAAAGCCAGTCTCTCACATTCTCTCCCTTTCCATACACGGGAAGGGGTTTATTATGACGGATATTATTGATGAACAGGGGGATCAGCTTCTCCGGGAACTGATAGGGTCCGTAATTGTTGGAACAGTTGGAGATGACCACAGGTAAGCCATAGGTATCATGATAAGCACGCACAAAATGATCGGAGGAGGCTTTAGACGCGGAATAAGGACTATGTGGATCATAGGGTGTCTTTTCTGTAAAAAGACAATCATCGAAGGCGAGAGCACCATATACCTCATCGGTGGAAACATGATAAAAGCGGTTGTTGCCCTCACTCCCCTTCCACTGCTCCTTGGCTGCCTGCAACAGATTAAGCGTGCCCATCACGTTTGTTTTGGCAAAGGAGAAGGGGTCGGTGATGGAACGGTCCACGTGGCTTTCGGCGGCCAGGTGAATAACACCATCAATCTGATAGGTTGAGAAAATATTCCTCAATCGTTCAAAATCACAGATATCCGCTTTCACGAACCTGTAATTGGCCATTGCTTCCATCTCTTTCACATTTGCCGGATTACCGGCATAGGTCAGTTTATCGAGATTAATGATCCGATAATGAGGATAGTTTCTCACAAACAGTTTTACCACATGAGAGCCTATAAACCCGGCTCCTCCGGTGATGAGTAGATTTTTCATAAGAGCGGATTTTTTTTGTCTTTTTCCGACAGGATGATATCTTTCACTGGGAGCTTCCAGTCGATATTGAGTTGCGGATCATTCCAAAGGATGGCTCCTTCATATCCAGGCATGTAAAAGTGATCACATTTATACTGAAAGATCACCTCTTCGCTCAACACCACAAAGCCATGTGCAAAGCCCCTCGGTATGAATATCTGACGTTTGTTCTCTGCCGAGAGCTCAGTGGAAACATGCATGCCATAGGTGGGAGAATTGAGGCGGATATCCACGGCTACATCCAGTACTACTCCACTCACCACCCTTACCAGTTTCGCCTGCTCGAAGGGTGGTTTCTGAAAATGAAGCCCCCGCAGCACACCGTATTTCGACTTGCTCTCGTTGTCCTGCACGAAAACAGTATGGCACACCTTCTCCTGAAACTCCTTCTGTGAGAAAGATTCGAAAAAATAACCCCGCTCATCTCCGAAAACGGTCGGTTCAATAAGTACTACTCCCTCAATGTCGGTATCTATGATATTCATTATTCTGGTTATCAGCAGTCAGCGGTCAGCAATCAGTTATAATTTTTAACTCTTAATTTTTAACTCTTAACTATTCAAAACCAATTGAAGCAGATACTGTCCATACTGATTCTTTCTCATCGGCTCAGCAATACGTTTCAAATCCTCCGCACTGATCCAGTCATTGTTCCAGGCGATCTCTTCCAGACAGGCAATCTTTAATCCTTGTCGTTTTTCCAGCACCTCAATAAATGTGGATGCTTCGGAGAGTGAATCGTGGGTACCGGTATCGAGCCAAGCAAAACCTCTGCCAAAGAGCTGCATCTGCAACCTCTCATCATCCAGGAAGGCCTGATTCACGGAGGTGATCTCCAGCTCTCCCCGTGCCGACGGAATGATCTGTTTTGCGATCTCCACCACCCTGTTGGGATAGAAATAGAGTCCGGTGACCGCCCAGTTAGATTTTGGAACGCCCGGTTTTTCTTCGATGCTCAGCACCCGTCCGTTTTCATCGAACGCAGCCACACCGTAGCGTTCCGGGTTCATCACATAATAACCGAACACGGTTGCCATCGCATGCTCCTCTGCATCGATGACAGCCTTGCGAAGCAATGAGGGAAATCCGTTTCCGTAGAAGATATTATCACCCAGCACCAGACAGACGGCATCATTTCCAATAAATTCTTCACCGATGATGAAAGCCTGAGCCAACCCGTCGGGTGATGGCTGCTCAGCGTAAGTGAAACGGACTCCATAGTCAGACCCATCCCCCAGCAAACGTTGAAAACCAGGCAGATCGACCGGTGTGGAAATAATGAGAATATCCCTTATACCGGCCAGCATCAATGCAGAGATGGGATAATAAACCATCGGCTTGTCAAAAACAGGAAGTAGTTGCTTGGATATGCCTTTGGTGACAGGATAAAGTCGAGTACCGGACCCACCGGCTAATACGATGCCTTTCATATGATTCAATTATTGCTCAATGTGATATCTGAAACTTATGCATGAAATCCTCTATCTGGTTACTTATAGGATGATAAATCGGGTCTGAGGCGTTTTGTCCTTTCCACGGACTGTTCTATCCTCCACTCCGCTATTTTTCGCTCGTGGCCCGAGAGTAACACATCCGGTACTCTCCACCCTTTGTATTCTGCCGGGCGGGTATAGACGGGCGGTGCCAGTAAACCATCCTGAAATGAATCGGAGAGGGCTGACTGCTCATCGCCTATCGCACCGGGGATGACCCGTACAACGGCATCGGCGATCATGGCGGCGACCAGCTCACCGCCGGTAAGCACGAAATCACCAATGGAGATCTCCCTTGTAATCAGATGCTCTCTTACTCTATAGTCGACCCCTTTATAATGACCACAGAGGATGATGATATTCTGCATCAATGAGAGTTCGTTTGCAGCACTCTGTGTGAACTGCTCACCATCGGGGGTGGTGAAGATCACCTCATCGTAATGACGTTGCTCCTTTAAGAAAGAGATGACCCGATCGATAGGCTCAATCTGCATCACCATCCCTGCCTCACCCCCAAAGGGGTAGTCATCCACTCGCTTGTGCTTATCCAGTGTGTAATCACGCAGGTTATGCAGCCCGAACTCCACCAGCCCCTTCTCCTGAGCACGTTTCAATATACTCGTATGAAGTGCCCCTTCGATCATCCCGGGCAACACAGTGATAATATCAATCCTCATGCATCCTGTTACTTGAAAGTGATTCTCTTCTCGATAAGCCACACCAAATATAGTGAATAAATAGTATACATAAAAATTAATCTCCGGCAGGTGTGGTGGTAGCACCCTGTTGCGTACTGCTTTCACCCTCCAGCACATCTTCATTGGTGATACTCCGTTGTACTTTCCTCATGGAGCTCTTCAGGTTACCAAAACGATAGGTCACGCTCAAACGAAGATTCCGCATGGGCTGATTGTAGATACTTTCCTGCCAGAACCCTTCTCCCGTTGTGGTAGAAGTGGTTTTTCTATGCTTCGAAAAAATATCCTGCATATTGAGGGATACGTCCAGCTTTTTATCGAGGAAGCTCCTCATCACACTCAACGAGTAAAAATAGAAGGGTGACTGCTTCGTCTGCAACTGCACACGGCTCATAAAAGCACCTCCGTTGGCTCCTACACGGAGATCTCCGGGAAAGGTGAAGGTGACCCCGCCGAAAGCACGTCCTGCAAAGCCACTATTACGCAAGGTAGCGTTCTCGGTACTTTGTATGTCGGTATAGTTGATACCACCGTTGAGATAGGTACGAATCATCTGCGTGGGGGTCCAGCTGACATAGAGATTGGTTCCTATAGACTGGTTACGTCCTATATTATCGTAGGTGGTATGTGTCACTCCATCGCGGATAAAGCTGTAGCTTGTGACTGCGTTTTTGGCAAAGGAGTAGCTGAGTGTAGCGTTAAAATTAAGCTTCTGCGAGAAGGAGCCATAATTGATATTGAAGTTGTGTTGCTGTTCAGCATCGAGCCGGGGATTACCATAACTGATATTGTTCGGATCCACATCGTTGATATAGGGATTGAGGTACCAGATACCCGGCCTAGAGATACGCATATTGTATCCACCACGGAGCGTCCGAGTCATGCCCAGCTGGTAGGAGAGCGCCACCGAAGGGACCATGTCAAAGAAGTTCGTTTTCACGATAGTATCCAGATCATTACTCATGAAATGGATCTCCTGGCTTGTCTGTTCACCGCGAAGACCTACCTTGAGGCCAGTCTTTCCCGATTTATAACTGTACCCAGCATACCCGGAGGTGATATTCTGTGAATGATCCAGATCGTTCTTCCTGGTAAGGTCAGGCTTCCAGCTGTTCTCATCCATATCAAAATAGGTGTGATCGGCACGGCTCGAATTATCCCTGAAGATGTACTTCAATCCCACCTCAATGTCATGTTTCCCGTTCAATGGATTCACATAATCCACCTGTCCGGTATGTTCTCTGCCTCCGGCGTTATTCAAACTTTTAAGCTGATATCCGTCAGGATAATAGAACATGCCGGTGACATCGTCATATTCACTGTCATACTCGCTATCATTGGGATCATGCTCAAAACGATATGAAGCAGTTAACATCTCGCCCCTTCTACTGAAGCTGCGCTGATAGTCTGCCGAGAGATTCATCCCTCCATAGTGGGAGATATTGTTGGTACTGGAAGTATAGGAATAGGCGCGGGCTCCCGTGGAACTGGCCTCCTGCAGGGAGAGAGCGTTGAACTTCCCTCCGAAACGGGATGCCGAGAGATTGAAGAGATGAACGGTATCTGGCTCATAGCTCATAGCTCCCGTGAGGAACAGCCCGCCACCATCATTCTCACTTGTACCTTTTTGGGTTAAGATACTGCTGGGAGTTGTTTCTTCACGAATAAAGCTTGATTCAGAGGCCGGGCGGACCTGATAATAATAACCGGCGTTGCCGGTGAAACCGAACTTGCCATACTTGGTAGCCAGATAGGCATTACCGCCATAACCACCAAACGTGTCACCATTGGCTCCTACGGAGCCTGAGTAGCCGTCGTCGGCACGTTTATCCGTGATGATATTGATGATGCCCCCTATCCCTTCGGCATCATATTTTGCACCGGGATCGGTAATCACTTCTATATCCTTGATACTGCTGGCAGGCATGCTCTTCAACACCTGTGACGGGTTACCGGTGATCATGTTGGAGGGTTTGCCGTTCATGTAGATCTTAAAGCTCGAGGAGCCTTTCAACTGAATCTCATCTTCCCCGTCGACAGTAACCAGTGGCACCTTACGTAACAGATCAAGCACGTTGGAGGTAGTGGCTTCAGGGTCATCCTTGGCACTGTAGGTCAACTTGTCAATCTCCACCTTCACCAGTGGTTTCTGGGCAGTCACACTCACCTCCTCGAGCAGCATCGATGTTTCTGTCATCGCCACAGCACCCATATTCAACGGATTTTGAGAGGTGGAAACTTCGATACGCTTTACCAGATCGTTCATTCCCACGTAATGGAAGCTGAGGATGTATGTTCCGGGGGAAAGCGTGGTTGAGAAAGTACCATCCTGTTTTGTTGCCATTTTCTTGATACTATGTGCAGGGGCAGCCTCTTCGGCTACCGAAACCGTTGCATACGGCAGTTCGTTCTTATCACTCTCCGACACCAGTTTCCCTTTCACTGTAACCGACTGAGCAACAAGAGCCCCTGAAATTACAAGGAAATAAAGTAGCATTAACGCTTGTTTCATTGATAGTTTAAATTAAATCCATAAATTTGAAGCGTTAAAAGTACACATTATAAATGGTTCATTTTTGAATAAAATGGGATCGTTACGAATAATTAGTAAAGGGTATGGCATTTAATTTCTATTTTTGCATAATTTTACAATCCCTTTGCTGCGGGTGTGGTGCTGGCAATTACAGGAATGATGCCGGCAAGTAACTAATTCAATCGAGTCACTCTATGCGAGCACTTATTAATGCGTTTATCATTCATCTGACCATCAACATACTGGTATACCTGAAGGGGTATCAGGCCTTTGAAGGTAAGAAGGGAGCACGAATCCTGCTCACGATTCTCTTTGGATCGGAGCTGCTGCTTTATGCCACCGGTTTTTTCTTTTACCGTCATCTGCCGGGAGAGATGACACAGCTGATCCGTGTGATGGGAACCAGCTGGATGCTCTTCTTGCTCTATTCGGCAGGGTTATGGCTGATCATTGACCTATGGTACCTGATCTGGAGAAAGCAGCTGCGCCATCCTTTCCGCTCATTAAAAAATCAGTCGCAGCGGTTGAAGATGCTCCTCTTCCTGGGGACCATCGTGATCGTGATAGGGATCATGATTCATGGCAGACACAGGTTCATGTACGCTGTGGTCCAACAAGTGCCGGTGACAGTGAACAAGAGAGCGGGAGATCTAGATTCTGTACGTATTGCGATGATAGGTGATCTTCATCTTGGCTGGATGATTGAGCGCCATCACACGGAGCGATTTGTGAATCTGATCATGGCGCAGCAGCCCGACCTTATCCTTTTTGTAGGCGACATCTTCGATTCACAAATCGAGCCGGTGCTGCAACAGCGAATGGATGAGGAGCTAAGACGCTTATATGCACCTCTGGGGGTATACACTTGCACGGGTAATCATGAATACAGGCACGATAGCGAAGAGAAGATCCGCCTGTTAAACGACGTGGGTATCAAAGTATTGCGTGATTCCGCCGTACTGGTAGACAGTGCCTTCTATGTGGTGGGACGTGAGGATATAGTCATCGCTCACCGGAAAACCACCGAGGAGCTTCTTAATCACCAGCAGGTGGATAGATCGAAACCGGTGATCGTATTGAATCATACACCCAATAACTTGAGTGAGGAGGCAGATGCGGGGGCAGATATTGCGCTGTATGGTCATACACACCACGGTCAGGCTTTTCCGGGTAATATAGCCACCGAAATAATTTTTGAAGTGGCTCATGGCTACAAGAAAAAAGGTGACACCCATGTCTATGTCACCTCAGGTATCGGTCTTGTTGGACCTCAATATCGTATCGGCACCGTCTCTGAGATGGTGATGCTGACAGTACGTTTTCAACACTAAATCAGAGATAATCCACCGCCTTCTCCAAATGGATGGAGTGAGAACCTTTCAACAAGATATAGTGATTGCTTACCGGTTCTTTCTCCAACATTCCTATTAACTGCTCCACATCTTCAAAGAGATGAAAGGAATCATCCTCCCCGGTATGATGCTTAAAAACGGATCCCACCAGGCATACTCTGTCGTAGGGTTGTTTCCTGAGAAATTGTACCATCTTCAAGTGTTCCTCATCACCTATCGCTCCTAACTCTTTCATCTCGCCAAGAATGACCATCTTGGGCAAGGAGGTGGGTATCGATGAGAAGAATTCCAATGAGGCTTTCATGCTGGTAGGGTTGGCATTGTAAGCATCGATGATCAGATCATTCATCGCGGTACGTTTGAACTGTGAGCGGTTGTTCTTCGGCTCATATGCTTCCAGCGCGGCACTTATCCGTTCGGCATTGATTCCGAAGAATTTAGATACCGCCACAGCAGCAATTGCATTCTCAAAGTTGAATTCACCAATCAGATTGGTCTTTACCCTATAGGAACTGTCGAAAAAGCTCCAGTCGAACTCAAGAAAAGGTGTGGCATTGGCAATTCTGCCTGAGGCAAAGAGTGAGGCATCGTTCGTACCGTAAAGGATACGATCCATCCCCTCCGACAACGCATATAAGATCGTGTTTTCCTTATTCACGAACACTTTGCCCTCCTTTTCCCGGATATAGTCGTACAACTCTCCCTTGGTGGCAACAAGGTGCTCAAAGGTGCCAAATCCCTCCAGGTGCGCTTTTCCCACGTTGGTGATCAGCCCGTAGTTGGGCTCGGCAATGTCGCACAGCTCACGGATATCTCCGGGATGACTCGCTCCCATCTCCACCACTCCTATCTCATGGGACTTGTTCATGGAGAGCAGGGTAAGCGGAACGCCTATTTGATTGTTGAGATTACCTTTGGTATAAGCCACCCTGAACTCACGCGAGAGGGCTATGGCGATCAGCTCCTTGGTGGTTGTCTTACCGTTGGTGCCGGTGATGCCGATGATCGGTATCTTCAGCTTCCTGCGGTGGTAGTTGGCCAGCTTCTGCAGTGATTGGAGGACATCATCCACCATGATTATCCGTTCTCCCACAGGCTTATCCTCCGGCCATTCATCGACCACAGCATACGCACAACCCTCCTCCAGTGCTTTTTCAGCAAACAGATTTCCGTTAAAGTGCGCTCCTTTGAGGGCAAAGAAGATAGATCCTCTGGGACAGTGCCTTGAATCAGTAGTGATGGTTGAATGGTCGAGAAAAAGAGAGTGTAATGCTGCTGTATTCATATGACCTACGGTTGGAAAAACTACAATCCCAGCTTTCCGGCGATGGATGAAGGTATTGCATCCTTGTGCAACACAATACTCAGCGTTTTATAGCGGATGAAAGCGTCGGAGGCATACCACAACCCACTATAAGGTCCGGTTACTCCCCATGAGTTCTTCACCATAAAGAACTTGTTCCCTTTTTGATCTTCAGCAATACCATAAATCTGCATTCCGTGATCATCGGTGGTGGAGTAATCGTTAAATGAGCGCTGACGCATCTCCTGTGTGATTGTTTTTTCAGCCAGCAGCTCTCTTCCCACACGTCCTCGCACCTCGGCATCGCGTTCACGACTGGAGAGTCCCAGCCATTTAGCCTGGTCGGAGCCTGCATTTTCAGCAGCATTCTCATCTGGCACGATCGCAATGCCTTCCCTTGAAAAACCGGCTTCACTTACATCTGAAGCCCATGCAACGGTATAACCTTTTTTGATGGCATGATCGATCACCTCCATCATCTCACCCACCGGCAGATTGTAGGAATCAGCCCAGCGCCAGTTGTCGGGCACTTCTAAAGCAAACGGCTCGTAGTAAGGATGATGATTGAATGAAGTGAGTGAGATATAATCATCCTGGTTCAGTCCCAGGTAAGATGCAAAGGAGTGAGGTGTATATTGCTTCCCTTCATAGGTAAAGGTGGCAGGCACCTCCCCAAGATAGGTGTCCAGTATACCAGAAAAAGCATGGTACCATACAGGTGAGAGCGTTCGTGCTCCAATGATACCCTCCATGTATCCTTTTAAAACCTTATCCAGTTCACCATGATTATGCGTGTCGGAGCCATAGTTGAGTCCCTTGTAACTCTCTTCGGGTATGATGCCGAATTCGTTGATAGTCTCCATCACATCGGCAAAGGAACCTCCGGCAGCAAAGTTGAGATTGCCGTGCAGCCGGGCATGCTTAAGTGCCTTCTCTTCATAGTTCTTGCGTACAATATACATTTCTGAAAGATCAAACGTTCCTTTACCCATCCTGAGTAATTCCGACTCAAGCAGTCCCACGCCGGAGAAACTCCAGCAGGTGCCCGTGCTGGATTGATTCTTTACCGCTGTGACAGGATTCTCCCTGATGACTTTGAACTGATACGCACTCTGTGCTGAGATAGTAAGTACGGAAAGGAATAGCGTGAGGGTAAAAAACAACTTTTTCATTGATACCTATTTTAGAATTGTACGATCGGTTTGGATGTGACAGGATCACAATGGTCCTTATCACCTCTCCACAAAGTTAAATCAATTTGGGATAAAAGCAGCGTTTTTTGCACATTCTTTCACTTAAAAAGTCAAAAATGATGTACCTTTACAAACTCAAATAACAGATTTATTTATGGATGACTTGACGCCTAAAAAGAAAAAAAGCCGCAAGGCACTCAATTGGTTCCTTGGCATATTGATATTGTCACTGGCAATATTCGTGTATGTCCGTTACTACTACGTCTTTGGCACCGGCGTAAAATCGGGAGAGCTGAACTATCTCGTCTATAAAGGGGTGGTATTCAAAACCTACGAGGGAAAGCTTATACAGTCGGGATTTCGTGCCGACCAGCCAGGAGGGCTGCAATCGAATCAGTTCGATTTCTCCGTGGAGGACAAAGAAATTGCGCAACGGTTGATGGTTGCCAGCGGCAAGATCGTACAGCTTCATTACAGGGAGTATTTTGGCAAGCTGCCCTGGCGCGGTTACACCAATTTTATTGTCGACAGCATCATCACGATTGAGGAGAATCCGATGAATCCCTCCACACAGAACGACCTGACACCCTATATTCTGGAATCGATGTGAGAGGGTGAAAGATGGCGAAAGATAAGTTCTATGTGGTATGGCAGGGGGTGAAACCGGGCATTTACTCCTCATGGGAGGAGTGCAGGAAGCAGGTTTTTGGTTTTGAGAATGCCCGTTATAAATCGTTCCCCTCAATGGCGGAGGCAACAAAAGCGTTCAGTGAGCATCCATGGAAACATCTGAACAGTAAAAAAAACAATAAACCAGTCGAACAAACAGCAACCACCGCCATCATCCGGCAAAGTATTGCCGTGGATGCCGCATGCAGTGGTAACCCGGGGTTGATGGAGTACCGTGGTGTTTTTGTGGCCGATGGTGTTGAGATCTTCCATATGGGGCCACTGGAAGAGGGCACCAATAATATCGGCGAGTTCCTGGCTATCGTGCATGCCCTGGCATTGCTGAAGAAGAGTGGCAAGGCCTGTCCTCTCTATACCGATAGTGTGAACGCAATGAAATGGGTCGAAAGAAAAAAGTGCAACACTAAACTGGCAGAGACAGCACGTAACAGGCCCATCTTTGAACTGATCGCACGTGCAGAAAAATGGCTGAGGGAGAACAGTTACACAACCCCTATCCTGAAGTGGGAGACCAAAAAATGGGGTGAGATTCCGGCCGATTTCGGAAGGAAATAACCGTCCACTCTCGTCTCAATGATAAGCCTGCCCACTTTTTTTTCCTAAAAACAATAATTGATGCCAAAAACAATTATCTTTGTTGTGTAATTGCTTTCGGAGGAATGCTTTTATCTATGAAAGAAGAAGAGCGCTTCAGATTTACTAAAAAAGAACGTGTGTCAGGTGAACGGAGGATTGAAAACCTCTTTACCCGTGGTCACTCCTTTATGGCCTACCCCTTCAGGGTTATCTGCCTGGTGACGACAGACCCTCTTACGGAACCCCTGTCGGTATTGGTCAGCATCCCCAAAAAGAGAGTCAAAGCGGCTGTAGGACGCAACCGAATGAAACGACTCTTCAGAGAGGCATACAGGCTGAACAAACATCTGTTAAACGACACGCTATTCACGTTATCGGTGCATATGGAGGTGGCATTCATTTATGTGAAGGATGAGCTGAGCGATTATGTCACAATTGAAAAAGGAGTGCTAAAAGCAATGAGAGAACTAAATCAACAGATCGGAAAAGAAAAATGTTGAATGGGTTAAAGAATCTCCTGACGTGGATTTTACTTCTTCCCGTCTATTTCTACCGGGCTGTAATTTCACCTCTCACGCCGCCCAGCTGCCGCTACACGCCCAGTTGTTCTGTATATACGATAGAAGCTTTAAAAAAACATGGGCCTTTCAAAGGCTCTTACTTGTCTGCAAGGCGCATCTTAAGCTGTAACCCATGGGGTGGATCAGGATTCGATCCAGTTCCGGAACCTGCGCATAAGAAAAACAAGTCGAAAGCAGAGAAGATATAACGTATGGAATTTTACGACGTACACACCCATCAGATTTTTCTCGAGGATAACGATGATCCCTATCACTCGTGTATCTTCGATGTATACCCCCTTGAGTTTGAAGTAGCCAAAGAAT
>CAYUQE010000028.1:0-20999 GCA_964446805.1 uncultured Proteiniphilum sp.
AATCTTCATTGTTAACCTTAAATCTAATACCATGAAAAACACGTTGCAAATATAGCGGTATTTGTGTTATAAAACATAACTATTGAGCAGAAAAATTACCATTTTTACACAGTTTAACACTATCTCTCTCCTTTCAACAGATTTCGAGGCATTATTGTGACTTTATTCTACCTGCAGCACCAATCCTTTGAGATACTCTCCTTCGGGATGATAGATGTTGATGGGGTGATCGGCAGGTTGTGCAAGTTGATGCAGGATGCGTACCTTTCTTCCGGAAATGGCTGCTGCACTAAACACGGCAAGGCGGAACTGTTCTTTTGTGATCACCTGTGAACAGGAGAAGGTAAAGAGGATCCCTCCGGGAGCGAGCTTGTCAAAAGCAGCGTGATTCAGTTTCTTATATCCCTGCAGGGCGTTATTGACAGCTCCCCGATGTTTGGCAAAAGCAGGAGGGTCGAGCACGATAAGATCAAATGCTCCCCGGGGTATCTCTTTCAAATACCTGAAGGCATCATCGGCGGAGGAGGTGTGGCGCGATTCTTCCTCAAAATTGAGCGCTACATTCCGATCCGTCAGGGTGACAGCCTTGGCGGAGCTATCCACCGAGACCACCTTGAGAGCTTCGCCCCTCAGAGCATAAACCGAGAAGCCCCCCGTATAACAGAACATGTTGAGCACTTTCCTTCCTTTGGCATAATATTCAAGTAGTTTTCTATTGTCACGCTGATCGATAAAAAAACCGGTTTTCTGACCCTTAAGCCAGTCGATATGGAATCTGAGCCCGTTCTCCAGTGCGATACCTTCCACATTCACTCCTCCGTAAAGATAATCGTCTTCAGGGGCCAAGCCCGCCTTGAAGGGCAGTGTACCCTCCGATTTATAGAAGATGTGCTTCACGCCGTCGGCCGAGAGGATATCCTTTAATGCATCGGTAATGAATCCCAGATCTTTGTGCATGCCTACCGAGTGAGCCTGTATCACGGCAGTATCACCATAGATATCGATGATCAGGCCCGGCAGATGATCACCCTCACCATGTACCAGTCTGTAAGTGTTGTTATCAGCGCGTACAAGCTGAAGATCGCCTCGCAGCTTGTAGGCACGGTAGAGGCTCTCACGGTAGAATGCGGCATCAATCTGCTCGTCGCGGAACGACAGCATGCGCACGCTGATGCTGCCAATCTGATAATGACCCACTCCCAGAAGAGTACCGCCGGAGGAGAGCACCCGTACGACTTCACCTTCATCAAGAAGTTCCGGTTTGCGGGCGATCGCTCCTGAAAAGAGCCATGGATGAAACCGCTGTAACGATTCTTCCTTTTTAGGTTTCAACACTATTTCCTTATACATTGGAGGGATTTTTAGCGGTTAAATGGTTGTAAATACGAAGGCAGGCCCATGCATCTATCGCCGCATAAGTCTGCTGTGCCGGTGTGAGCTCAGGCGCTTCCCAATTGGAGATACGCTGGCTCTTGGATATCTTCTTACCAAAGATGAGGGCATAAATCTTCTGCAGGCTGTTATCCTCAATGCCGAACTTATCGACAAAAAGCTGCAGATCAATAAAGTTCTCCGGTGTACCATTCGAACGTTTACGGATAGCGGCAAAATCGTCCCGCAATGAAAGGCCTATTTTCTTAATAGTAGGATCCATGATGAACGTTTCCAGTTCGTCGGGATAACCGATTTTATTCAGTCGGAACAGGAAACACTCCTCCTCCGTGGATAATTGCATCAGTGCCACCTTATGCACTTGTCCCCTCTTGAAGGCGGGTTTTGTTTCCGTATCGAAACCGAGCGTCGGCTTGGAGGAAAGATAGGTCAATGCCTCTCGCACCTCTTTCATTTGGTCTATCACTATAATCTTGCCGTCAAACGTCTCTATCGGTAATTCAGCGATCGCTTCTTTTGTTATTGTCAACCCCACAATTCATCGTTATTTATATCCTCATCCATCTCTGTAAAATCCATGTTCACCTCACTGCTCTTCAATGCATGCAGGGGACGCAGCACGTTCACCAGTTTTTGTCCCCAAAAAAGATAAAAGTTTTCTCTGCAAACAGCCAGGGCATCGTTCATCTGATCGACAAGTTCAAACTGATAGATCGAGACGAAATTCCTTACATCCTGGTAGATATCTGCCATATTTTCTGAAACAAAACCGGATACGGGCCGGTCACTGTACTTCATGTCATCCACAAACACGTCGAGGTAGACATCCTCTGCGCCCATCAGTGCTGCCACCTTGCTGGCTACACGTGCGTAGTCCTCTTCCCGCACGAAAGTGGCGGGGGGAAGATCATCAAGCCTCTCCGTTAGGGGCAAGAGAGATGCTTTCACATATAACAGTGGGAGCAATTTCAGCGTCTTGTCAACCCATTCGCTACGAGGCAGCTGCTCTTCCTGTTCCAGAAAAACCGAGAGTTCAACAGCGATAGCAACAAAGTCGATCACGCTCTTGTCATATACAATTTGGCGGGTGTCCGTTCTTTCCATATTATTTTTTTGTCTGGCTACACTTTTTTAAGAGACAAAAATACACAATATTTTCGACAATGATTCACAGACGGGTTCTAAACAAATGGAGACCGGATAAAAAAATGAGACTAATCTTGTGCAATTCAAAAGATTGAAGTAACTTGCACCCATAATGCCACGTAACTGGCCGCACAGCATCCTTTACACCTGTGCCGGCTTTCAATGAACACCTGCTCCTGCAGGGTATGGGTTGTTTCGAGGTGAATCACTACAGGTGATTGCCGGGGACAGGAGAACAATCATCTAAACTGAGCATACAATGGAAGAAAACAGACTTTCTGCCAAGAGGAACAGGGCCATTCATCTGCTTCCACTATCACTCTTTATCGCAGGGCTTGCAGCCATCGTTCCATGTGCCACCATTTCACAAACCTACTGGGATTTTTTAGGGTTACTCCTACTCATTGCGCTGGCCTCCTCCATGGTGGGAGCAATTACCGGCTTTCTGTTCGGGATACCCCGACTGAACAGGAACTACGCTCCGGCGGATGATGATGGCCGCACCACCAAATACAAGCCCAACACCAATCTTGAGGATGTCTCGGACTGGCTCACCAAGATAATTATAGGAGTCACGCTGACACAACTCACCAGGATACCCGGTTATCTGGAGAGCATTGCTGATGTGATCCTCCAGAACAGTGATTGTGAGACCATGAACTGTCATCCTGTAAAACCGATGATCATCGCCCTTCTTCTCTTTTTTCTTATTGCCGGTTTTATCACCGGATATTTCTACACAAGACTGTATCTGCCCAATCTCTTTTCTCTCATGGAGGAGAACAAGTTGAAGGAGGCGGAACTATCCATCTGGAGAGAAGGAACAAGAGGAGATGATTGGAAGGAGGAGCCCTCCTCCACCACGGCAAGGATCATCTCACTCACTGAAGATGAGCGGACTATGCTAAAACTTATCAGGCAGCACGATAACAGGTTCACAAGACAACCTTCGATGAGCCTTCGGGAAGAGGCCGCGCTAAACGTGCTCGTGACCAAAGGGATAGTCACTGAAACAAGAAGCGACTCCTCACAAGGGGCTTCACTGATGATTGCTGAGGATGCCTTGCTGCATCTATCCACTGATGAGAGGTAAAGGTCACAGCATGGTAAATGATCAGAGTATGATGTCTACTTTTAAACACCGGAAAGATGAAATCACCAAAAATCGGAAAAAAAACATTGTTGCGCGACGGCCCATCATCGGGAGAACCCATTGACAGGGTTATGAGAGCTTCCTATGAGAGAGAAGCAACTGACAATCCGCTCTATACGGGAAGGCATTTTCTGATTCTTAATGAGGGAAACAGAAGTATTGTGAAAGCGACAAAGCTACTGGAAGGAAAACTGGGTTTTACCGTGGCAAACACGGCCGACTTCGTGAGGGAGTCGCTCAACGAGAGCAAGATAAAGGATGCGGACGCACTCTTTTATAACGAGCTGGGTATTGCCCTTGTCGATATTGATGAAGATCAAAGAGTGATGCTGGAAGGATCCCACCAGGACTATCTCATTGCACCGGAGAAAGTGGTCTATATACCGGACGATATCCCTACAGCCACAGACAACCACACTGTATGGGGAATAGAAGTGACAAAAGCACTTCATTCCAGGTATACGGGGGCAGGCATAAAGGTAGCAGTGATTGATACGGGGTTTGATACGGAACATCCTGATTTTGCGGGAAGAGAGATCACCACCTCCACGTTTGTTCCTGACGAGAACAGTATGGATCTACACGGTCATGGCACTCATTGCACCGGTATTGCATGTGGCGCTGTCGACATGGAGGGAGTGCGGTACGGAGTAGCTCCGGGAACCCACATCTATGCAGGGAAAGTATTAAGTAACGAGGGCAGCGGGGCGCAGGCATGGGTGTTGGACGGAATGACCTGGGCAGCCAACAGTGGATGCCGTGTGCTCTCGATGTCGTTTGGCTCGGTGGTCTTTGCCGGACAGAGTTACGATATCGCCTATGAAAGGGCTGCACAATATGCACGTTCCAAAGGTACGGTGATTGTGGCTGCAGCCGGGAATGAGAGTAAGCGCTCAAAAGAGATCTATTATCCGGTGAACAGCCCGGCCGATTGCCCCTCTATCCTGGCCGTAGCTGCACTGGATAGTTCATTGAAAGTGGCTGACTTTTCAAACAGGGCCATCAATACGAATGGTCTGGTGGATGTGGCAGCACCGGGGGTGTCTGTCTATTCCTCGTGGGTCATGCCTGTGAGAAATCGCTTCGTGTCGGGGACCAGTATGGCTACGCCTCATGTGGCAGGCATCTTTGCCCTTCTTTTCGAGAAATATCCTGATGCAACTCCCGCAATGGCAGAGGAGCTATTTAGAGCTATGGCACGGAAGTTGCCTTTATCACCTCAAGATGTGGGAGCAGGACTCTCCATGGCACCCTGAGCATAAGATGATACAGATAGTCATTACCATATCGGAAAGCTACCTCGACCGGCTGGAGACACTGGCCGAAAGCCTGCGTGTGGATGGTCTGGAGATTACCCGGCTTTATGCGTTCGGGGTGATCGTGGGTGTTGCTGATAAAGAGGTGATTCTTAAAATTCGCAATTACAAGGAGATCATCTCCCTGTTGGAGGAAAAGGAGGTTTTCATCACACCACCTCCATCAGATACGCACTCTTTTCCCGAAGAGTGACACATCCTCACGCTAATCACATCTGTAACAGGAGGGAGGGATAACGCTGATAAGTGGCCTATGTTGTTTCGCATCGGATGCACAGATGTAAAAAAAGGGGTAAACATTTTGTGAATCCGTTTGAAAACAATATCTTTGCACTCGAAAAGAAAGAGGGAAGCAGGAAACACCGCTTCCTTTTTTGTTCATGACAAGTAATATGATCGACAAAACATTGCTTATCGACCTCACGGAAGCGTATCTGAAAGATTCATCCAACTATTTAGTGGATCTCATTTTAGGTGCCGACAACGCCATCACCATTGAGATAGATAACAATCAGGGAGTGGACATCAGCGATTGTGTGGCCCTGAGCCGCCACCTGGAATCGAAACTCGACCGTGAGACGGAAGATTTCGAGCTGACAGTCACCTCCGCGGGGCTCACCTCTCCTCTCAAGACGGCGCGTCAGTACAAGAAATATGAGGGAAAAGAGGTGGAAGTGCTCAGCAAGACAGGACAGAAAGTGACGGGTCAGTTGAGGTCGTCTGACGACAATGGTTTCACCATCACGGTCACAAGGAAGGTGAAGCCCGAAGGGGAGAAACGAAAAACCGAGGTGCAAGAAGATATACACTTTGGGTATAATGAAGTAAAACATACAAAATATCTTATCAGATTTAAATAAAATATGGCCAAGAAGACAGAAACCATAAGTCTCATAGATACATTTTCCGAATTCAACGAGCTGAAAAATATCGACAAGGCTACGCTTATCAGTGTGCTGGAAGAGTCGTTCCGCAACGTGATTTCAAAAACGAACGGCACGGACGAAAACTATGATATCATTATCAACCCCGACAAGGGAGATCTTGAGATATGGCGCAACCGTACCATCGTGGAAGATGATGAGCTGGAAGATTCCAATCTGGAGATTACCCTCTCGGAGGCATTGAAAATCGACCCCGATTTTGAAGTGGGAGAAGAGGTGACCGATGAGGTTTCTCTTGAGCATTTTGGCCGTCGCACCATACTCAATCTTCGTCAGACGCTGGCCTCCAAGATATTGGAGCTGGAGAAAGACAACCTTTACAACAAGTACAAGGAGAAGGTGGGAGAGATCGTCTCGGGAGAGGTGTACCAGGTTTGGAAAAAAGAGTTGTTGCTGCTCGATGATGAGCACAATGAACTGATACTGCCAAAGACTGAACAGATCCCTTCCGATTTCTTCCGCAAGGGAGAACATGCACGTGCCGTGGTGGCCCGTGTGGAGAATAAGAACAACAATCCACGGATCATCCTTTCACGCACCTCACCAGTGTTCCTTGAGCGGCTGTTCGAACAGGAGATCCCCGAGATTGCCGACGGACTGATTACCATTAAGGGTATTGCCCGCATCCCGGGTGAGAGAGCCAAGGTAGCCGTGGAAGCATACGACGACCGTATTGACCCGGTAGGAGCCTGCGTGGGCATGAAAGGATTCCGTATTCACGGGATCGTGCGTGAACTGCGCAACGAGAACATAGATGTGATCAACTACACCAACAATACCACCCTTTTTATCCAGCGCGCATTAAGTCCGGCAAGGATCAACTCCATCACCGTGAAGGAGGAGGAGCATCGCGCCGAGGTCTTTCTTAATCCTGAAGAGGTGTCACTAGCCATCGGCAAGGGTGGTGCCAATATCAAACTGGCATCGATGCTCACCGGTTACAATATTGAAGTGTTCCGCGATATCGATGAGGTGGACGAAGAGGATATCTATCTGGATGAATTCCGTGATGAGATTGACGGGTGGGTTATCGACCAGTTGAAGAAAATTGGCTGCTCCACCGCCAAGAACGTGCTGGCTACCAGTCGCGAGAGGCTGATCAAAGAGGCCGACCTGGAGGAATCTACCGTGGATGAGATACTGGCTGTGCTGCGTTACGAGTTCGAAGATGAGCCGGATGCTGACATTGAAGAAGAGCTGGAAACAGTCGTAGATGCGGAAGCACTTGCGGATGTCGACACCGACACGGTTGAAGAGGATACCGAAGAGGCCGACTCGGAAGAAGAGGACTCGGAAGAGGCCGACACGGAAGAGGCCGACACGGATGCTGACGGTGATTCCGATGCGAATGTGGAAAAGATCTCGTAACGCGACTGGTTCCCGACTCACCCTGATATATGAGGGATGATGCAATATAACAATACTGTTCACAACATACAAAGAGAGAAAAGGATAGAAGAGATATATGCCTATTAGATTAATAAAAGTATCGAAAAATTTGAATGTGGGTATCAACAGCCTTGTTGAATTCCTGCACAAGAAGGGTATTGAAATAGAAGCCAATCCCAACGCCAAGATTGAAGATGCACAGTATGATATACTGATCGCCGAATTTGGCAAGGATAAGAATATTCGCAGAGAAGCTACAGAGACACGCGAAAAAATGCACCGTCGCGATGAGAAACGCGAAACAGTGGCAATAGACGGGTATGAACTGCCCGAAGTAACAGCTCCCAGGAAAAAGGCTGAAAAAGAAACGATCGAGACGGAAATACCCACAGAGATGAAGCCTCATTTTAATGTAGTGGGCAGCATCGATCTGGATAATCTCAACAAGAAGAGAACCGAACCGAAGAAGGAAGCAGCCGAGGTTGAGCCGCAACAGGAAAAGGAAGTCGAGATCCCTGCGGTTGAAATAGCGCCAGCTCCTGCCAAGGAGGAAGCGGTGTACGTAGTACCTGCAGCAGAAGTGGTACAACCCACCGACCACATAAAGGAAACAGCACCAGAGATGGAGGAGTTAGCTGCAACCCAAACGACCCAAACGATCGACACCAGAGAAGCGGAAGAAGCGGAAGAAGTGAAAAGAGAACCGGCAGAAACAGTGGAAGTGGAAGTGGAGAAGGTGAAAGAGGTCTCTGACTCGGCAACTGTAACCAAAGAGATAACGACAGCCGAGATTACAAAAGCTGAGACAACGACAGCCGAGATAACCGCAGAAGTGATCTCACCGGTTGAGGATACCGCAGACGAGGTAGTCCAGGCAGACGAGCAGACAGCTGAGGTTCCTTCAGAGGAGGAAGGCCCAAAAAAGGAGAAGCTATTCCGTTTAAATAAGCATAAGTTGGAGTCGAACATCGTTGTAAAGGGCACGATTGATCTGGATTCGATCAACGACCGTACACGTCCTCCCCGGAAATCAAGAGCACAGCGCAAGAAAGAACGTCTTGAGCGTGAACAGAAGGTAGTTGACGGCAAGAAGTTGAAAGATGAAAAAGTGAAGCTGCTGAAGAAGGAGGCAATCGATGAAAAGAAAAAACAGGCTGTAACTCCTGAGAGTGAGGAGGATATCAAAAAGAAAAAACGCAATCGCATCCGCACCAGCAAGGTGAATTTAGAGAAACCGGCTGCATTGAACCAGGCACCCAGAAGTGACAGGAAGCCTTCACTGAGAAAGCCAGTAAAGGCCGAGGTGAGTGAGGTAGATGTACAAAAGCAGATCAAGGAGACCCTTGCACGCCTGACGGAGAAAAAAGGCAAAAAGGGAGGCGTAAAATACAGACGCGAGAAACGTGAAGCCACCGCACACAAACATCAGGAAGAACTCAAACAGCAGGAACGGGAAAGCCGCGTCTTACAATTGACGGAGTTTGTTACGGCAAACGATCTGGCGAACATGATGAATGTTCCCGTCACCAACATTATCTCCACCTGCATGAGTATGGGTGTGATGGTAGCCATCAATCAGCGATTGAATGCCGAGACCATTAACATTGTCGCAGAAGAATATGGGTTCAAGACCCAGTTTGTGAGTGCCGACGTGATTGAGGCGATAGCAGAAGAGGTGGATAGTCCGGAGGATCTGATTCCACGGCCGCCCATTGTCACCGTGATGGGACATGTGGATCACGGCAAGACCTCCCTGCTCGACAGTATTCGCAGCACCAACGTGATTGCCGGTGAGGCGGGAGGTATTACACAGCATATCGGCGCGTATAATGTACAGCTTGAAGATGGACGTAAGATCACCTTCCTCGACACACCCGGTCACGAGGCATTCACTGCCATGCGAGCACGTGGTGCCAAGGCTACCGACGTGGCCATCATCCTGGTGGCTGCCGATGATAACGTGATGCCCCAGACAGTGGAGGCGATCAACCATGCCGGTGCGGCGGGTGTACCCATTGTCTTCGCCATCAACAAAATTGACAAACCCGGTGCGAACCCGGAGAAGATAAAAGAGCGACTGGCCGAGATGAATTACCTTGTAGAGGATTGGGGAGGCAACTACCAATCACAGGATATTTCCGCAAAACAGGGTATCGGCATACAGGAGTTAATGGAGAAAGTATTGCTTGAGGCTGACATGCTCGAACTCAAGGCCAACCCCAACCGCAGAGCCAGTGGCTCCATCATCGAGTCGGAACTGGATAAGGGTCGTGGCTACATCTCCACGGTACTCGTGGAAAACGGCACCCTCCATCAGGGTGACATCGTGATTGCAGGGTCTTATTTTGGTCGTGTGAAGGCGATGTTCAACGAGCGTAATCAACGCATCGAAGAAGCAAGACCCTCCGAGCCGGCCCTGATTCTTGGTCTCAATGGAGCACCGCAGGCAGGTGACACGTTCAATGTGATGGAAACGGAGCAGGAAGCCCGCTCCATTGCCAACCGTCGTGAACAACTTCAACGTGAACAATCATTGCGTACACAGAAGATGCTTACACTCGACGATATAGGCCGCAGGATCGCCATTGGCAACTTCCAGCAACTGAATATCATCGTGAAGGGTGACGTGGACGGTTCGGTAGAAGCACTCTCCGACTCGCTCATACGTCTCTCCACCGAGGAGATCCAGGTGAATGTCATCCATAAAGCGGTGGGACAGATATCCGAATCGGATGTAACACTTGCTGCCGCCTCCGATGCGATCATCATCGGGTTTCAGGTACGCCCTTCACTCGGTGCACGTAAGGAAGCCGAAAAAGAGGGTGTGGACATCCGACTCTATTCCATCATCTATGATGCCATCGAAGAGGTCACGGCCGCCATGGAAGGAATGCTCTCACCGGAGATCAAGGAAGAGATCACCGGTAACGTAGAGATCCTGGATGTATTTAAGATAACGAAAGTGGGTACTGTGGCCGGCTGTATGGTACGTGACGGTAAAATAAAACGGTCGAGTCGTATCCGTCTTGTACGCGATGGCATCGTGATCTTTACCGGTGTGCTGGAATCACTGAAACGTTTCAAGGAAGATGTGAAGGAGGTCACCTCAGGTTATGAGTGTGGTATTACCATCCATAACTTCAACGATATGAAAGTGGGTGACATCATTGAATCTTACGAAGAGACGGAAATAAAAAAGACATTATAGTGAAACGCTCCCGGCGGTTTTAGAGATACCCTTTTCACAGGTAGACGGGAGCATGGTATGTAGCCAATTGACATTGTTATTTTAATTCTTACCCTGACAGCGACTGCATCCGCCTAATTAAGGCGGATGCGGCCGCAACACACAGGAGAAGTATAAAACAACAACGGCTACAACAGATGACCGCAGTTTTTTGTATGA
Organism: uncultured Proteiniphilum sp.; assembly: GCA_964446805.1. Taxonomy (GTDB): domain Bacteria; phylum Bacteroidota; class Bacteroidia; order Bacteroidales; family Dysgonomonadaceae; genus Proteiniphilum. The sequence continues at coordinate 10,747 of CAYUQE010000028.1, forward strand.
ATTTATTTTTTTTTACTTTATATGAAGAAGGTTATGACAAAGAAAATAGGTATCAGCCTTAGTCTGTTTATTTGGTTAATAAACACCGCTGTTTTTTCACAGCACTCACCTGAGATAACCGTTGCTTACGTGCATACGACTGAACTGCTGAATGTTTTTCCGGAGAAGGAACAGGCCACGCAACAACTACTCACCTTGAGCGATAATTATAAAAAAGAGCTTCTTTTGATGCAAAACGAATACAATAAGAAGTATTCAGATTACATCACCTATCAGGCATCGCTTGCTGAGAACATCAAACTGCGCCGGATGCAGGAGCTGACAGAGCTGGAAAACAGGATGCAGAAGTTCATGGAGCTGGCACAGCAAGATATCGAGAACCAGGAGAAAGGGCTCTTGCAACCATTGAAAGAAAAGATACATGAAGCGATCCGCGCTGTGGGTATTGAACGCCATTACACGGTCATCTATGATCTGGCCGATGAAGGGATTGCGTTTGTCTCACCCTCTGCCATAGACGCAAATCCATTCGTGAAGCAAAAGCTGGGCATTCGTTAAACTATCTTCCATCATCGTGAAGGATCAATCTGACACCAATGCGGGTGCAATCGGCATTTTCGATTCAGGATACGGCGGACTGACCGTCTTATCGGAAATAAAAGCGTTGATGCCTGAATATGATTATATCTATCTGGGTGATAATGCCCGTGCTCCCTATGGTAACCGCTCCTTTGAAAGTGTCTATCAATTCACCCTCGAAGCGGTGGAGTGGTTCTTCGACCGAGGATGCCACCTGGTCATTTTAGCATGTAATACGGCGTCGGCGAAGGCACTAAGGAGTATTCAACAAATCAATCTGCCGGCAATAGATCCGCAAAAAAGAGTCCTTGGTGTAATCCGTCCTACGGCAGAATGTGTGGCAGCATTTACACACACCCACCATATCGGCATCCTGGGTACCGAGGGAACCATCCAGTCGCGATCTTATGAAATGGAGATTGACAAGCTCCACCCTTCCATGACCGTAACAGGTGAAGCCTGTCCCATGTGGGTGCCACTCGTGGAAAACAGAGAGTATGACAAACCGGGTGCTGATTATTTTGTAAAACAACACCTCGATCATCTCTTTGAACAGGATCCGCTGATCGACACCCTCATTCTTGGTTGCACCCACTACCCTCTCCTGAAGGAGAAGATTGACCAATACCTGCCTGAAGATGTGCGCGTGATTGCACAGGGAACGTATGTTGCCATGAGTCTACGCACTTATCTGCAAAGACATCCCGAGATTGAAGAGAGATGCACCAGAAACGGCACCGTTCACTATTTCACCACTGAGTCTCCCGAAAAGTTCACCCAACTGGCATCTCTCTTTCTGAATGAACAGATTGATGCACAAAAAACGATCATCGAAAAGTAATCATGAACTGGTTTGATATTCTCATAGGTATTCTCCTGCTGCTGGCAGTCGTCAACGGCTACCGCAAGGGCCTGATCATGCAGCTCGTGGGGCTGGCAACACTTATTCTGGCAGCGATCTTCGGCGGGAGGCTGGCCGAAATCATTCAACCGGAAATAAAGGAACTTATGAGCCTCTCTCCCGAGGTTGCCAGGGTATTTTCATTTGTGCTCGCCTTTGCAGCTATCGCGATCCTGCTCTCACTTATTGGCAGACTACTCCAGAAGTTCATCGATGTGGTGATGCTCAGCTTTGTCAATCGTCTGCTGGGAGCTATAATTGCTGCAGGGACCATGATGTTGTTTCTGAGCATACTCCTCCACCTGGTGCTGATGCTCGACAAGGAGGAGGTGGTGCTCAAAAAGGAGATCAGGGAAGCCTCGTTTTTCTTTGAACGTGTGGAGGCGGTAGTGCCTGCCATAGTTCCTTATCTGGGGCAGGAGTTTTGGGATGACTATGTTCCTGAAAGATATCGTGAAGAGATTGAGATGAAATCGGACAGCATTTACCAATCCTCACCCGGGAATAATGCCGTCGATTCAATATACCAGAAACGTTATTTCGATATAAATTAATAGCAATGAAGATTCAGATACACAAGGAAGGTAAAGGACCATTAATCAGGATATTGATTGTGTTGCTGCTGGTCAATGCGGTTACTTTCCTATTTCTGCCAGAAACAATTTTCACGATGGTGGTGTTTGGAATCTCACTTTTGTTCCTTGCCACCGCGCTCAACTTTTACAAGAAGCCGGAGCGCACCTACAAGGGTGATCTGCATGGTTTGGTGAATGCGCCTACCGATGGAAGGGTCGTGGTAATTGAGAAGGTGTTTGAGAAAGAGTTCTTCAATGAGGAGAGGATACAGATATCGATCTTCATGTCCCTCTTCAATGCCCACTCCAACTGGGTACCTGTATCAGGGAAGGTGACTCATTTCTCGCATGTGGATGGCAATTTCAGGGCAGCCTACCTGCCTAAATCGAGCCACGAGAACGAGCATACCAACATACTCATAGAGACACCCGCGCATGGGACGATCCTCTCTAAACAGATTGCCGGAGCCGTGGCCCGCAGAATTGTCACCTATGTCCATGAGGGGGATGAACTACATATCGGTTCTCCGCTGGGATTCATCAAGCTCGGTTCGCGAATGGACATCTATCTTCCCCTGGACAGCGAGATACTGGTGGAGTTGGGTGAGGAGGTATATGCAAACATCAACTTTCTTGCACGGCTGAACAAAATTGAAAAATAGAGCGGTATGAAGAAACAGATTCCCAATATCATCACGCTTCTCAATCTGTTCGCGGGTTGCATTGCCATCACGATGGCTTTTCAGGGTAGTTTCAAGGCGGTGGTGATATGGGTGGCTGTGGCAGCTCTTTTTGACTTCTTTGACGGTGCCGCGGCACGACTGCTGAAAGCTTATTCGCCCTTGGGCGTTGAGCTCGACTCGCTGGCCGACCTGGTTAGTTTTGGAGTGGCACCCGCTGTGGCGGTTTTTATGGTGATGCGTGATCACCTGCTGTTGCCCGCCCTCCTTGAGCCGGTAGCTCCTTTTATTCCCTACCTGGCATTTATCATCCCTCTCTTTTCCGCTTATCGCCTGGCAAAGTTCAATCTCGATGAACGGCAAACAACCTCATTCCTGGGTCTTCCTACACCGGCCAACGGACTCTTCTGGATCAGCTACTGCTTTGGACTGCAGCGCACGCTGCCTGCAAGCGCTTTCATGTTCTTTCTCACCATCGCACTCCTCTTGCTGCTTTCAGTGTTGATGATCACCGAAATCCCCATGTTCTCACTGAAAATTAAAAGCATGCGGCTCAAAGGCAACGAACGACAAATCCTCCTGCTGCTGCTGATCGTTGTTTTTATGGCACTGTGGGGGATCATGGGCACTGCGGCGGGGATAGCAGCATACATCCTGATCTCGATCATCGCCCCGGAAAAAGGGAAGAACGGAGAATCGTTAAATAATCCAAACAGGCCGAATTGATTGACACATTCATTGTATCTTTACTTTATCATTTAAATTTCATTTAACATATGGGCGTGCTGATTAAATTTTTCCTGGTTTTTGTCGCCATTTATCTCCTGTTGAAAGGATTCGTCCGTTTTCTCATCGGCAAACGCACGGGAGAGGCCCCCCCCTATCGGCAACAACGCCCCGAACCACCCAGGCAGCCAGAAACACAGGAAGATCGGATCATCGAGTATCAGAAAAAAACATTCGAGTCGAGTGATGCAGAGGATGTGGAATTTGTGGAGATCAAAGAGCACAAAGACGGAAACTGAATCAGTGGATCGCATATAGGCATATTTATTACAATCATATTTCACACATCATGACAGATATTTTTGACAGGCTGAAAAATGTCAGCGGCCCACTGGAGCAGTACCGCAAAAAAGCAGAAGGTTATTTCATGTTTCCCGAACTGGAAGGAGAGATAGGCCCGCGCATGAGGTTTCACGGTAGAGAGGTGATCACCTGGAGTCTCAATAACTACCTGGGTCTCGCCAATCACCCCGAGGTACGTGAAGCGGATGCCAAGGCGGCGGCAGACTGGGGTATGGCCTATCCGATGGGTGCCCGCATGATGTCCGGTCAGACCAGGTATCACAAGGAGCTGGAGGTGAAGCTGGCCGCGTTCGAGAAGAAGGAGGCGTCCTATCTTTTGAACTACGGTTATCAGGGAATGGTTTCCATCCTCGATTCACTGGTATCGAGAAACGATGTGATCGTGTATGACTCCGAGGCCCATGCCTGCATCATGGATGGCATCTTCCTGCACAAGGCCAAGGGAGGAAAGAGTTTCGTCTACCCTCACAATGATATGGAGCGATGTGAGAAGATGCTTGGGTTTGCCACCAGGAAGGCAGAGGAGAACAATGGCGGCATATTGGTCGTTACCGAGGGTGTGTTCGGCATGTCGGGCGGTCTGGGTGATCTTCCCGGGATCGTGAAGTTGAAGGAGAGATACAGTTTTCGCCTGCTGATAGACGATGCGCATGGTTTTGGTACGATGGGTGAGACGGGTGCCGGCGCCAGCGAGCATTTCGGGTTGATGGATGAGGTGGATATCTATTTTGCCACTTTTGCCAAATCGATGGCTGGCATCGGTGCGTTCGTCGCTTCGGAGAAAGCAATCATCGACTCATTGAAATACAACATGCGTTCACAGATCTTTGCCAAATCACTGCCTATGCCCATGGTGATAGGTGCGCTGAAACGTCTCGAGATACTGCAGACCCAACCACAGCACAAGGAAAACCTATGGAAGGTGGCCAAGGCGCTGCAGGAGGGACTGGTAGCAGAGGGCTTCGACATAGGCAATACCGATTCACCGGTAACACCGGTATACTTCAACGGCACCGTGGCGGAAGGCACCAACATTGTGGCCGATCTACGCGAGAATCACCATATCTTCTGCTCTATCGTCGCCTACCCCGTAGTACCGAAGGATGTGCTGATGCTCAGGCTGATACCCACGGCATCACATACGTTGAAAGAGGTGGAGGAAACCATCGACGTATTCAAGAAGATAAAAGTCAATCTCGAAACAGGAATATACAAGTCGGATGAGATGAAATCGATGTCGATAGAGTAACGGAGGCCGGTTGACCCACTCCTCTCTCCTCTCATCATAAAGTAATTGCAATGTTACGAGTAAAAATTCAGCATAAGTATCATTTAACCTGTACCGGCTGCGGCCATGTAACACCCAACTTCTGGACCTGGTTCGCACAGAACCAGCAATGTCCCCAGTGTGGAAGCAGACACTCCGAGGTGTGGTACAACAGACGGTACCAACGGTTGTCGCGCCTGATGAAACGTAAGCCCGACAGCTTCTGGCACTATTTCCCCTTTCTCCCCCTGTTGAGACGAAGGCATATCATCTCGAAAGGTGAAGGTGCCGTGCCCGTAGAACGGTGGACCTTCCTTGAGGAGTATGCGAAGGAAAAGTATGCGCTCGACATCAACGTACATGTCTACCGCAACGATCTCAATGGCGGCACCGGCACCTTCAAGGACCCGGCAGCATCCATGGCGGCAAGCCTGTTCAATGAGCTGGGGATCAAGCAGTATTGCATTGCCTCCACCGGCAATTCCGCCACGGCCTATGCCAAGTACCTCTCCATGGCAGGTGTAAACTGTTCGGTTTTCATGCCGGAGGATGCCATCAAGACCTCCGAGGCGACCATCAGCTCCTACGGACAGCAGGTGTTTCGTGTGATGGGTGATTATGCGAAAGCCAAAGAGATCGCTGCAGGGTATGCAAAGCTGTACCATATACCCATCTCTACGGGCAATGTCGATCCCATCCGTGTGGAAGCGAAGAAGACCATGGTGTTTGAATGGCTCCGACAGATGGATCATTTTCCGGATGTCTACATCCAGGCGGTGAGTGGCGGCACGGGACCTATTGCCATTGACAAGGGCATCCGTGAGATCAACCATCTATGGCCCGCGCTGAAGAACCCGCGCTTTCTGCTGGTGCAAACCGACGGCTGCGACCCGATGGTACAGGCATGGGAGAAGGCTGAGAGTGCTGGCTTTCCGGAAGGATTTGAAAAAGAGTATCCCGTGATCGATAATCCCCAGACGGAGGTGCCCACGCTGGCTACGGGCAACCCGGCCACCTACCCCATCCTTGCCGGGCTAGTACGGAAATCGGGAGGTGCCTTCCTCAGGATGCGTGAAAAGAAGCTGCTGGCAGTGGGAAAACTGACTGCCTACGAACAGAAGGTGATCCCCGGCCCGGCGTCGGCCGTCTGTCTTGCGGGGTTCTTTATTGCGTTGCGAAAGAACCTGATCAAAAACGGAGAGACGGTGCTGATCAATATCGGTGAAGGAGCCAACCGTGCTCCGCTATTCCTTGAACAGATGATCTACACCACGCACAACGTGAACCATGTGGATCAATGTGAACCCCACTCCATTGACGATTACCGCGCACAACTATGGGACGACGTGCTGGAGGACTAAACTATTATTTTTTCTTGTTCACACTCATTCTTGCACCCGTTAGCCGCTTACTCACTATTTGATAAGTACTCGCTACGCTCAAACAGCTTATCAATTTGCGTTCTTTTCGCAGAACGGGTACCCGAAAGAATTAGCGATACTTCTAAAAAATAATGCTTTTATTAATAAAAAAAAGTATTGAACGTTGTAACTGATAAAAACAATGCTGACCAACAAAGTAATCTGGATCACAGGCGCTTCCTCCGGCATCGGAGAAGCATGTGCTTATCTGTTCGCCCGCGGGAAAGCCTCTCTCATACTCACCGCTACACGAGCTGAACGACTAGCGGAGGTGCAGCAGGAGTGCATCCGTCTGGGAGCCCGTTGTGAGATCCTGCCTTATGACTTGTCCGATCTCAACGGGATCGATGTACTGACCGACAAGGCCATCGGGCTCTTCGGCAATATTGACATTGCTTTCCTCAATGCCGGCATCAGCCAGCGCTCCACAACAGTGGACACCTCAATAGCGGCAGAGAAGAAAATCATGGATGTGAACTTCTTCGCACCGGTGAGGATTGCGAAACGGCTGCTGCCAGTGATGATTGCACAGGGAGGGGGCACCATCGCGGTGACAAGCAGCATCGCCGGCAAGTTCGGCTTTCCGCTGCGCTCAGCCTATGCCTCCTCGAAGTTTGCCCTCTACGGATTCTTCGAGACGGTGCAGGCTGAATATTTCAATGACAATATACGTGTGGTGATGGTCTGCCCGGGCAGGGTACGCACGGCGATATCCTACAATGCGCTGGAGGGTGACGGCACGAAGCATGGCAGGATGGATGAAGGACAACAGAAAGGGATCACGGCGGAGAAGGCCGCAGCAAAGATTGTGAGAGCCATCAAAAGAGAGCAGCCGGAGATTCTTGTGGGTGGGCCCGAGTTGCTGATGGTATATGTCAAAAGGTTCTTTCCTGCCCTCTCACGAAGGCTGGTACGGCGGATCAACCCCACCTGACGCCTGCATCGATCCTGTTTACTCTCCATTCAACTACCACATCAACATCTCACTCAGTAAAAGATCAAGTATGCACAAATCGTATCACATCGCCGGCATTCAGCAGATAGGTATCGGCGTAGAAAATTTCGCGGAAGCATGGAAATACTACATCGATGTTTTCCAGGCAGACATACGCATTCTGGAAGATGACACCGTGGCCGAGCTGATGCTGCCTTACACGGGCGGCAAACCGCAGAAACGACATGCCGCCATCGCCATCAACATGCAGGGAGGCGGTGGGTTCGAGATATGGCAGTACTCCGAGCGTAAGCCGCAGCCTGTCGCTTTTGAGATTCAGACGGGCGATCTGGGTCTGCTGGTGGCAAAGATCAAAAGCCGTGATGTGGAGAAAGCATTTAAGCTGTTCTCCTCGAAGCCCAACGTCCAGTTATTGGGAGGGCTCACAGAGACGCTAGACGGCGAGCAGACATTTTTTATCAGAGATCCCTTTGGCAACCTCTTTCAGATCATCCGCGACTGCTCCGTCTTCAGAGAGGAAGACAGGCTGACGGCAGGCATTGCCGGAGCAATGATAGGCGTCACCGATATCGAGAAGGCGATGACCGTTTACAGTGATATACTGGGTTATGACACCATCATCGCCGATGAAAGCGGCACTTTCGACGACCTGAAAGCACTACCCTCAGGGGAGGGATGGTTCCGCCGCCGTCTGCTGACACACAGCAAACCACGCGTGGGAGCACTCAGCGAGTTGCTTGGCAACTCCTATATCGAGCTGGTGCAGGCGTTAGACCGCACACCCCGTAAGATCTATGAAGGTCGCTACTGGGGTGACCCCGGCTTTATCCAGCTCTGTTTCGACATCAACAACATGGATGCACTGCGTGATGCCTGTGCGGCGAAGGGACATCCGTTCACCGTCGACACCACCCGGAAATACACCGAGGGCAGCTCGTTCGATATGGGGGAAGCTGCGGGTCAGTTTGCCTATATCGAAGATCCCGATGGTACGCTGATCGAATTCGTGGAGACGCACAAGATACCGATCATGAAAAAGCTGCACCTCAGCCTCGACCTTCGCAAGCGTGATCCCGTGAAGCCATTGCCACGCTGGCTGCTGGGCATGCTTCGCTTTATGCGGGTGAAACCTGAAAATATAAAATAACCACGCTTCACACAATTTTTCCGCCCTTTTTCAGTTATGAAGAGAATGAAAAGGCGGCGGTATAGTTGTTTATTCCTCTTGTGGATCTGCTGCATGGTACCCATGCAGGCACAATGGGATGCTCCGCCCACACAACTGTGGGCCGTGCGCAGCTTTTACAACCCCTCCATTAACGGTGAGGGGGAACAGATCACCACGTCGGCACTTTATCGTTATCAGTGGGCAGGCATTGAGAATGCACCCCGCAAGCTGCTCCTCACGGCCGGCATGCCGGTGGCTTTTCTCCACCGTCGCCATGGTGCAGGTCTGATTGCTTCTTCGGAGAATGTGGGTGAGCTACGCAACACCCTGCTGGCAGCACAATACAGCTATATCATCAAAACAGGAGGTGGATCGCTGCATCTCGGCCTGCAGGCAGGTCTTTCCGATATCAACTACGATGCGGGCAGTATTGCACTTTTTGCCGACTCACTTCTTGCCGGGCGGGGCAGCGTGAAAGTCAGTCCCGCCGACAGACAGGTGCCCGACATCGGTGCCGGCATCTCATGGAGAGGCAGCAAGGCATACGCGGGACTGTCGGTGATGCACATCAATCAACCCTCCTTTTATGCTTTCAGCGACTCGGTTCTCGCCGTCGATCTGCAGTCAGACTCTGTGCAGTCGGTCATACCCCGCTCCTATAATTTTATGGCGGGATGCAATATCAGGTTGATTCATCCGTTTGAAATAGAGCCGATGCTATGGGTGCTGCACAACCGCCACCAAACGCTGGTGCAGGCAACACTGCGTATGATCTACGACAAACGATTCTCGGGAGGCGTCTCATGGCGGGGCGACGACGGCTATGGAATCTTTGCCGGGGTAGATCTACAGGGCTTGGAGATGGGTTACGCCTATGAGCTGCATTCGAAAGGAATTGCGAGAGCGAGTAACGGCAGCCACGAACTGTATCTGCGTTATCTCCTCCCTGCTGATTATCTGAAGCCGAAACGACAGCCGCAGAAGAGTATACGGCTGTTGTAAAACGATTGAAGGTTGCGAGGTTTTGATTTTAAAGCTATAAGCTATAAGCGGTAAGCTGACTGCTAAATGTTCAACCCAAACCACTGAAAGCAACATCAACCCCAGCTAAAAAGCTGATCGCTGAAAGCTGAAAACTAAATAGCTGAAAGCTAAAAATATACATACATGAAAAGATTCATCATTTTACTGCCGATAGTGGCTCTTCTCATCTCCTGCGGCAGGCCGGGGATAGGCAGCATTGGAGGTGAGCTTACCGGTGTGCAGGCGGGGAAGGTGTGGAATGAACCCACCCCTTACAACATGGTGCTGGTCACCCGCGGCTCCATCACCATGGGTCCCGGTGAGCTGGACTCGCTCTGGGGCATCGACATACCCACACGGGGTATCTCGGTCGACAACTTCTGGATGGATGAGACCGAGATCACCAACTCACAATACAAGCAGTTTGTCTACTGGGTACGTGACTCGATTATCCGCGAGCGGATCGCCGACCCGCGCTATGCGGGAGACGATCTCTTCAAGATCACCGAAGATGCGTATGGTGATCCCGTCACCCCTCATCTCAACTGGTCCATCCCCATCCCCTGGAGCCGCAATACCGAAGAGGAGGAGGCCG
>CAYUQE010000029.1:0-20255 GCA_964446805.1 uncultured Proteiniphilum sp.
GCGACAAGGAGGAGGACCGCATGAAGCATGTGCGGGTGAACGATGCCAACATCGAGCCGGTTTTCTTTGCTTATCCTGAGAATAAGGAGATCGATATGATCGTGGAGAGGGTTACTGCCGGCACACCGGAGTACGATTTCGTGTCGGTCGACGGCGTGGGGCACCACTTCTGGCTGATCACCAGCGAGGAGGATATACACTGTATCACCTCCCTCTTTGCGGAAATGCCGGCCATGTATATTGCCGATGGCCATCATCGCTCGGCCGCCGCAGCACTCGTGGGCGCGGAGAAGGTAAGGAACAACCCTCACCACCGCGGTGATGAGGAGTACAACTTCTTCATGGCTGTATGCTTCCCCGACAGGCAGCTGACGATCATCGACTACAACAGGGTGGTGAAGGAACTGAATGGACTCACGCCGGCCGAGTTTATTCAAAAGCTTGAACAGAACTTCATCGTGGAACCCACCGGTACGGAGATTCAGAGACCAAAGAACCTGCATAACTTCTCGGTTTATCTCGACGGACGTTCCTTCAGTGTCACCGCCAAACCGGGCACCTATGACGACAACGACCCCATCGGTCAGCTCGATGTCACCATCACCTCGAACCTTATCCTCGATGAGATCCTGGGCATCAGTGACCTGCGCAGCGACAAGCGGATCGATTTCGTGGGGGGCATACGCGGTCTGGGAGAGCTGAAGCAAAGAGTGGACAGTGGTGAGATGGCGCTGGCGCTGGCGCTCTATCCTGTCTCCATGAAGCAGCTGATGGATATTGCCGACACGGGCCACATCATGCCGCCCAAGACCACCTGGTTCGAGCCCAAGCTACGCTCGGGGCTGGTGATTCATAAGTTACACTGATTTAACGACGGAGAGGCTCCTTGGGGTTTCTCTCTCTTTCATTGAAGAGCGCAGATGATTCAGATGATACAAGAGATACAGCAGGCAGCCGCGGCGGTCTATCCCGAGATCGTCCGTCATTATCGATGGTTGCACCAGCACCCGGAACTATCCTATCAGGAGAAGGAGACCGCTGCATATGTCGCCACCTTCCTCAACAGTGAGGGGATTCCTTACCGCAACGGGATAGGTGGTTACGGGATTATGGCCCGAGTGACAGGTGAGAAAAAGGGTGACGGCAGATGTATCGCCTTCGTGGCCGATATGGATGCACTCCCCGTGAAGGAGGAGAACGAGGTGGACTACCGTTCACGGAACGAGGGGGTGATGCACGCCTGCGGCCATGATGCACAGACAGCCGCGTTGATGGGTGCCGCAAAAATTGTCCACTCCTTGCGGAATCATTTTGCCGGAACGGTACTTTTCCTCTTCCAGCCGGGCGAGGAGCAGTCGCCCGGCGGTGCCGACCTGATGCTGAAGGATGGTGTCTTCCGCGACTACACCCCCGCATTTATCGTGAAGCAGCATGCCTACATCGACCTGCCGGCAGGGACGGTGGGATTTCAGACAGGTACCATCATGGCTTCTGCCGACGAAGTCCATATCAGGGTGAAGGGGCAGGGAGGACACGGTGCCCTGCCGCACGAGCTCAACGATACCGTGCTGGCAGCATCTCAGATCGTCGTGGCCATGCAGCAGCTGGTGAGTCGCCGTCGTAATCCGTTCAATCCCATGGTGCTCTCCTTTGGTAAGTTCATCGCCAACGGCGCCACCAACGTGATCCCCGGGGAGGTGATCCTCGCCGGCTCCATGAGATGCATGCAGGAAGAAGAGCGCCACAAGATGCTCCAGCTGATACCGCAGATTGCCACATCGACGGCAAATGCCTATGGTTGTACCTGCGTGACAGCCCTTCCTGAAGGTTACCCCTGCGTGATCTGTGATGTGAAGGTCACGGATGAGATACGTAGTCGTGCCATTGCCTTCCTTGGAGAGGAGAAGGTGTCACAGTTCCCGCAACGGATGACGGCCGACGATTTCGGCTTTTTCACGCAGCACTATCCCTGTTGTTATTACCGCTTTGGTGTGGCGGAGGAGAGGAGGAAGCCGGGAGCACTTCACTCATCCACCTTCCTGATTGATGAGAGATCGTTACTCACCGCGGCCGGTTTGTTCGCTTTTATCGCTGTTTTTGGCGAATGAGGTGCGAAATTGTCCGCATTCTTTCACTGAAAAGGAACTTTTTACTAATTTTGTACAAAACAACCCATTTTTGTAACAGATTAAAACCAAACCAATGGCTCAACATGAATTAGATGAACTAGATGAGAAGATCCTGAACCTTATTGTGGGAAATGCACGCATTCCTTTTCTCGAGGTGGCACGTGAGTGTGCCGTCTCCGGTGCGGCCATTCACCAGCGGGTGCAGAAGCTCACCAATATAGGGGTGATCAAAGGTTCCGAGTTTATTGTCGATTCTGAAAAGATTGGCTATGAAACCTGTGCTTTCATAGGTATTTACCTCACTTCCCCTTCGACATTCGATTATGTAGTGCTGGAGCTGGAGAAAATACCGGAGGTGGTGGAGTGTTATTATACCACGGGGCAGTATGATCTGCTGATAAAAGTTTATGCCAGAAACAACAAGGATCTGCTCCGTATCATCCATTCCAAGTTGCAACCTCTCGGACTATCGCGGACAGAAACACTGATGTGTTTCAAAGATGCCTTTCGTAAAAAATTACCTATCCACGTAGTCTGACAAAGCGGTGCGCAACTACAGCTGCCCGAGCACTTGCGGTAGACCTGCGCCGGCACTAGCAACATACATCACCCTCTGAAATGTAGCCATCAATCTTTACATCAGAGGGTTGATGCATTTTGTTCCTTTCACCCCATCCAGTGAAGAGCGGGCAGGAAATTATCCATGCCGGCTGTAAGCTTTGACAGGGAGCATCATTGAAACAGTTCCGAACATTTTTTTAACTCGCAAACATATGACTACTCGTAGAAATTTTATCAAAAAAACGACCCTGGGGATGACGGCGCTGGCCGTGAACCCCTCCTGGGCTGCCTCATCGGTGATGGGAAGCAGCAGGAAAAACAACTATCCCTCTCAACGACCTGCTACAGGCAGCCGTAATTTCACCTCCGCCGCCGTGGAAAAAACGATCGTCAGGGTGAAAGCAAGGATCACCGATCCGAAAATGGCATGGATGTTCGAGAACTGTTTTCCCAACACGCTCGATACAACGGTATTCCATGCAATGAAAAATGGTAAACCCGACACTTTCGTGATCACGGGCGATATCAACGCCATGTGGCTGCGTGACTCAACAGCACAGGTATGGCCCTATTTACCGCTCACCAGGACGGATGATCACCTTAAAGAGATGATTGCCGGACTGGTACACAGGCAAACGCAGTGCATCCTGATTGATCCCTATGCCAACGCATTTAACAATGAACCCCATCCCGAGGGTGAGTGGATGAGCGACGTGACTGACATGAAGCCGATGCTGCATGAGCGTAAATGGGAGATTGACTCACTCTGTTATACGGTCCGCCTCTCCTACAACTACTGGAAGACCACCGGTGACACCTCCGTCTTCGATGCCCACTGGAAGAAAGCGATGCACCTGGTCATCCAAACATTCAGGGAGCAACAGCGAAAAGAGGGCCACGGCCCTTATACATTCCTAAGGAAGACCGACCGTCAGCTCGATACGTTGAATAACAGGGGTTATGGTAATCCTGTAAACCCCGTAGGGATGATTGTCTCCTCTTTCCGTCCTTCCGATGATGCCTCCACTTTCGGATTCCTGGTTCCCTCCAATCTCTTTGCCGTCACGTCGTTGCGCCAGATAGCCGAGATTGCGGAGAAGGTGACGAACGATGCGACCCTGGCAGCCGACAGTAGCGCCTTGGCCTCGGAGGTGAGTAATGCCATACAGCAGTATGCTGTGGTGCTGCATCCCAAATATGGGAAGGTATATGCTTTTGAGGTGGATGGCTTCGGAAATGCCTACTTTATGGATGATGCCAACGTGCCCAGCTTGCTGGCTTTGCCCTATCTGGGTCTCATTGATCTGAATGATGAGGTGTATCAGAACACGCGTAAGCTGGTGTTGAGTGAAGATAATTCCTATTTCTTCAAGGGATCGGCAGGCGAGGGTATCGGTGGTCCACACGTGGGTTATGACATGATCTGGCCTATGAGCATCATCATGCGCGCACAGACAAGCACAAGCGATGAGGAGATCAAACACTGCCTGCGCATGCTGCGTGATACCGATGCAGGCACGGGCTTCATGCACGAGTCATTCCACAAGGATGATCCGTCGAACTTCACACGAAGCTGGTTTGCATGGGTGAACACCCTCTTTGGTGAACTGATCGTGGAGCTGGAGGCAAAAGGAAAAATAAACCTGATTAACAGTCTTTAAAAATTAGAAGTATGAAAAGGAAAAACCTCTCTATAATAATTCTGCTCTTCATATCGTTCATCACCTTCGGGAAATTGAACGCGCAGACATACACCCATCCGGTGGATTATGTAAACATATTGATGGGAACACAGTCGGAGTTTGCCCTCTCCAACGGTAACACCTATCCTGCCGTGGCACGTCCTTGGGGCATGCACTTCTGGACACCACAAACACGCAAGATAGGTGATGGGTGGCAGTATGCCTATACCGACAACAAGCTGAATGGTTTTAAGCAGACACACCAACCCAGTCCCTGGATGAATGATTATGGTCAGTTCTCCCTCATGCCCATGGTGGAGAAGATGGAGTTCGACCAGGAGAAGAGAGCCAGCTGGTTCTCCCGCAAGGCCGAGGTGGCAAAACCCTACTATTACAGTGCTTATCTGGCCGATTATGATATCACCACGGAGATCACCCCTACAGAACGTGCTGCGATCTTTCGCTTCACTTTCCCCGAAACGGAGAATGCCTACGTGCTGGTAGATGCTTTCGACAGAGGCTCCGCCGTGGAGATCATACCCGCGAAGAATGCCATCATCGGTTACACCACCCGCAACAGCGGGGGTGTGCCGGAGAACTTCAAAAATTATTTCGTGGTCGTCTTCGATAAACCCTTTGCCGTGAAGCATGTGGTGAACGACAAGGTGATCATGGAGAATGTAACATCCGCTACTTCCGCTCATTCCGGCGCTTTTGTCGGCTTCTCCACCAAACGGGGCGAGAAGGTGATAGCCCGTGTAGCCTCCTCATTCATCAGCTACGACCAGGCATGGCAGAACCTCAAGGAGGTGGCAGGCAAGGATTTTGACCTTGTGAAGCAGGAGGGACGCGATAGCTGGAACGAGGTGCTGGGACGAATTGAGATTGAGGGTGGCAACCTCGATCAGCAACGTACCTTCTACTCCACGCTTTATCGCTCCACACTCTTCCCGCGTAAGTTTCACGAGATCGACGCCACGGGGAAGGTAATCCACTACAGTCCCTACAACGGGAAGGTGCTTCCTGGTTTCATGTACACTGATACGGGGTTCTGGGACACTTTCAGGGCACTGTTCCCCTTGCTGAACCTGGTCTATCCGTCGGTGAACAAGGAGATACAGGAGGGGCTGGTGAACACCTACAAGGAGAGCGGCTTCCTGCCCGAGTGGGCCAGTCCCGGCCACAGGGGCATCATGATCGGTAACAACTCGGCCTCGGTGGTGGCGGATGCTTACCTGAAAGGACTCAGAGGCTATGATATTGAGACACTCTACGAGGCGATGCTGCACGGCACGGAGAACGTGCACCCGAGAGTCTCCTCCACTGGCCGCCTCGGTCATGAGTACTACAACACGCTGGGGTACGTGCCCTATGATGTGAAGATCAATGAGAATGCAGCCCGCACGCTGGAGTACGCCTATGCCGACTGGACCATCTACAAGCTGGCCAAAGAGCTTAAACGACCCAAGGCGGAGATAGATCTCTTCGCCAAACGGAGCCAGAACTACCGCAACCTCTATTCAAAGGAGTACAAGCTTATGCGCGGCCGCAACAAGGACGGCTCCTTTCAGTCGCCATTCAGTCCCACCAAATGGGGTGATGCCTTCACCGAAGGCAACAGCTGGCACTACACCTGGTCGGTGTTCCACGACCCGCAGGGACTGATCGATCTGATGGGCGGGAAGAAGGAGTTCACGGGCATGCTCGACTCCGTCTTTAAGATGCCTCCCATTTTTGATGACAGCTACTATGGAGGTGTGATTCATGAGATAAGGGAGATGCAGATCATGAACATGGGGCAGTATGCCCATGGTAACCAGCCTATACAGCACATGATCTATCTTTATAACTACGCGGGTGAGCCCTGGAAGACCCAGTACCGGGTGCGTGAAGTGATGGACAAACTCTACAGTCATCATCCCGACGGCTATTGTGGGGACGAGGATAACGGACAGACCTCTGCCTGGTATGTCTTCTCGGCACTCGGCTTCTACCCTGTCTGCCCCGGCAGTGATGAGTATGTGATTGGTTCACCCCTGTTTAACAGGATGACCATCCACCTCGAGAATGGCAGGAAAGTGGTAATCAATGCTCCCGATAATACAAGTGACAAAAGATATATTGCGGATATTCAATTGAACGGCAGAACCTATCCAAAGACCTTCTTTTCTCATCAGGAGCTGATGAAAGGTGCGACGATCGATTTCACCATGTCGGATACAGCGAATAAAAAGAGAGGGATCAATCAGTCCGATTTTCCCTACTCGTTCAGTAACGAGAAAAGGTAGATTGATTGCTTCCAATCACTTAAAAAGCTGGGATAAATGGGAACATTTATTTCAGCTTTTTTATCTGGTCTGCATTCATGTCGTTACGCACATCCTCAGTCGTTTTGGCGGGGATCAGTAATCCGTAGCGATTGAAGGGCAACAATACGATGGGTGCAAAAGGGATCAGGACCCTTTCACTGATCTCCACGTGTGCCACACCCAGCTGTACGATACCCAGCTCCTTGGCTGCCGCGAAGGAGAGGTCGATGATTCTGTTCCTGATAAAGGGACCCCTGTCGGTCACCCTCACCACTACTGTCTTGTTATTTTTCGGGTTTCTCACTTCCAGGAGGGTACCCAGAGGCAGTGTACGATGAGCACAGGTGAGACTGTCTTTATGATAGGGTGCGCCGTCCGACATTCTTCTGCCGTGAAACTGATGCGCATAATAGGAGGCTCTTCCCGACAGCTGAGAAAAGCTGAAGAAGGTGCATATGCTTAAAGCAAGCAGGATAAGCAGAAGTAGGATTCTTCTCATCTCCCCCGTTTTTTAAGTTTCATCTGCAAATTAAAGCATTATTCTTACACACCCCTCTTTTTTTATGTTAATAATTGATATGTGGCTTTTTTACACATTGATACCGTGATAGATGGCACAGGGGCAGGACACAAAAAAAAGGAAAGCGATGAAACTTTCCTTTTCTAGTTGCGGAGGCAAGACTCGAACTTACGACCTTTGGGTTATGAGCCCAACGAGCTACCAACTGCTCCACTCCGCGATATTTTTTCCCTTTAGAGGAGTGCAAAGATAAGCTATTTTTTTTAAAAGACAAAATTTTACGCAAACTTTTTCATATGTAGGCGAAAAACAGTACTTTTGAAGTAAAATTCACCCCTATGTCAGACAGTATTGTAATTATCCCTACCTATAACGAGAAAGAGAATATTGAGCAAATCATCCGGTCCGTCTTTGCCCTTGAGAAAGCATTTCATGTGCTCGTGATTGATGATGGATCGCCCGATGGTACGGCTACGATCATCCATCGGCTTATTGCGGAAGAGTTTGCCGGGCGTCTGTTTATCGAGGAGAGGCAGGGGAAGCTGGGACTCGGCACTGCCTACATCCACGGTTTCAAATGGGCGCTGGCACGCACCTACGACTATATCTTCGAGATGGATGCCGATTTCTCGCACAATCCAGCCGATCTGCCCCGTCTCTATGCTGCCTGCAGCGAGGAAGGATACGATCTCTCCGTGGGATCGCGTTATGTTACCGGTGTGAACGTGGTAAACTGGCCTATGGGACGTGTGTTGATGTCCTACTTTGCCTCCAAGTATGTGCTATTCATTACAAGACTCAACGTGAAGGATACCACGGCGGGTTTTGTTTGCTACCGACGCAAGGTGCTGGAGACCATCAATCTGGACAGGATCAGGTTCAAGGGGTATGCTTTTCAGATCGAAATGAAATATACGGCCAAGGTGTTGGGCTTCAGCATCAAAGAGGTGTCGGTGATTTTTGTCAATAGGAGGCTCGGCACGTCGAAGATGGACTCTACCATCTTTGGTGAAGCTTTCTTTGGCGTCATCGACCTGCGATGGAGAAAAGAGACCGGAAGAATCAAAGCGCGTCCTGCACTTCTCAAATAAAACAAGATGATACTTATTCATAAAGCCACCATCATCAATGAAGGGATCACCTTTACCGGTTCTCTGCTGCTCGAGGGAGAGCGAATAGCACGCATCTATAGGGAGGATCTACCCGAGCAGCTGCTCCACAGCTGTAGAGAGGTGATCGATGCACGGGGGCTCTACCTCATGCCCGGAGTGATAGACGATCAGGTCCATTTCCGTGATCCCGGGTTAACGCACAAGGGTGACATCGCTACCGAGAGCAGGGCTGCCGTGGCCGGCGGTGTCACCTCTTTTATGGAGATGCCCAACACCAACCCGCAGACGATCACCAACGATGCACTCTCACGGAAGATGGAGCTGGCCGCGGAGAAGTCGGTGGCGAACTATGCATTTTACCTGGGTGCCACCAACGACAATCTGAGAGAGCTGAAGAGGGCGGACAGCAGGCAGGTGTGTGGCGTGAAAATATTCATGGGTGCCTCCACGGGTAACATGCTCGTGGATAATGAGAGAGCCCTTCAGCAAATATTCGCGGAGGTGGAGATGTTGATTGCCACCCACTGTGAGAAGGAGGAGATCATCAGGGAGAACGCTGCGTTCTACCGGCAGCGGCTGGGAGAGCAGATACCTATGCACCTGCACCCGGTCATCAGAAGTACCGAAGCGTGTTACCAATCCTCATCGCATGCTGTGGAGCTGGCCGACAGGTATGGCTCGCGCCTGCATGTGCTGCATCTCTCCACCGCACGCGAGATGAGCCTGTTCAGTGATGCTCCCCTGCAGGAGAAGCGGATCACTGCCGAGGTGTGTGTCCATCATTTATGGTTTTCAGAGGAGGATTACGATCGCCTGGGGGCACTGATAAAATGGAACCCCGCAGTCAAAACCAATGATGACAGGGAGGCACTTCGCAAGGCACTCCAAGCAGGGAGGCTCGATGTGGTGGCCACCGATCATGCACCCCACCTGATGAGCGAGAAAGAGGGTGGTGCACTGCAGGCAGCCTCTGGTGGTCCGCTCGTGCAACACTCGTTGCAGGTGATGCTGGAGCTGGCTGGCAGTGGTCACTGGACAAAGGAGCTTGTGGTGGAAAAGATGTGCCATGCACCCGCACGCCTGTTTCAGGTAAAAGAGAGAGGGTTTATCCGTGAGGGCTATTATGCCGATCTGGTGCTGGTTGATCCTGCCACACCCCATACCGTCACGAAGGAGCACCTCCTCTACAAGTGTGGCTGGTCGCCCTTCGAAGGTGAGACCTTTGGTGCTACGGTGTCGAAGACATTCGTGAACGGCAAGCTTCTCTACGATAACGGCGTGGTGAACGACAATCACTTTGGCCAGGCACTTCAGTTCGACCGTTAGCGTGTCGCTGTTTACAGTCCCACTGAATCCCTGTAAAAATCCAATGCTTCAAAAAAGAGTTCCTTCCCGGCAGTCTGGTCGAGACGCACATTCCCTATGTCTGACAAGAGGGTGAAGTTGATGGTGTCACCCTGGTTTTTCTTGTCGTGACGGGCAATATCATACAGCTTCTCGTAATGATCACAGCTGATAGGGAAAGAACCATAATGCTGTTGTATGAAACGAACGGTCTTCTGCAGTTTCTCCTTCGGGAAATTGCAGAGACGATGCGACAGGTAGAGTTCCACGATCAGCCCCCAGGCCACCGCATAACCGTGAGGAACAGGATTGCCCGTCTCGATGGCAAAGCTCTCGAAGGAGTGGGCGGTGGTATGACCCAGGTTCAGCGCCTTGCGTATATCCTTCTCATAGGGGTCCTTCTCCACAATACGCTGCTTGATGCCCACGGAGCGGTAGACCATCTCATTCAGCCTGCTGTAGTCGATCTCTTCAAGTGAGAACTGAGTAAGTTTCTCCAGGTCGGCAGTTGAATGGATGAGCGCATGCTTGAGCATCTCGGCATAGCCCGACAGGAGTGCTTGCTGGTTGAGGGTGTGGAAAAAGTCGGTGGAGATGATCACGAACTGGGAAGGGTAAAAAGCACCTATCTCATTCTTGTATCCTTCGAAGTTGACACCTGTCTTGCCGCCTACGGCCGCATCAACCGCGCCCAGCAGCGTGGTGGGTATATTGATGTATTTGATCCCTCGCTTGAAGGTGGCGGCAGCAAATCCTCCCATGTCGGTGACCATGCCCCCGCCCAGGTTCACCAGCAGTGAGTGGCGTGTGGCTCCGTTGTCGGTGAGTTGCTTCCATACACTCGTTAGATGGCCGATGGTCTTGTTGGTGTCATTGGCAGGTGTGATCAACTTCTTCGCATCGTGCAGCTGCGGCAGCCCCTTCAGCAGGGGGAGACAGTGCTCGTGGGTGTGAGTGTCGGTGAGGATGAACAGTTTGTCGTGATGGATGTTCCTGATCGTTTTCTCCACATCCACAGGTAGATTGTTGCTCTTGATGATCGTTTGCATGGTGTACTATTCAAATAAGTGATCTATTGCTCTCTCTTTTCTTTCATGGCACGGTACAGCTCCTCCTGAATACGTTCACGTATATTTAATGTGGATAACCTGTTGGGTGTGCGTGACGGGTTAACCCTGTTTGAAAGAAAAATATAGATTAAATCATTGGTAGGGTCTATCCAGAAGCAGGTGCCGGTGAAGCCGGTATGGCCATACACCTCTATGGGTGTGCCCGGGCTGGTGGGGCTCGTCTTGCCGTTCTTCGGATCGGGCTTGTCGAAGCCAAGGCCACGACGGCTGTGGGTACTCTTCATGGTGGTGAAGAGCCGGACGGTCTCCTCACTCAGCAAACGTTCCCCGCCATAGTCACCACCGTTGAGCCACATCTGGCAGAGCTTGGCCAGATCACCCGCATTGGAGAAGAGGCCGGCGTTGCCCGATATCCCGCCGAAGAGCGCTGCTCCCTCGTCATGCACATATCCCTGCACATGTTGTTTGCGGAAGAAAGGATCATCCTCGGTGGCAGGGATCCTCTCCAGAGGAATGGATCTCAGGGGTTGAAAGGTGGTGGTGGTGGCACCCAGTGGGCGGTAGTACTGTTGCTTCACATAGCTGTCGAGATCATCACCTGCGAGAGCCTCCACCGCCTCCTTGAGCAACATGAAATTGAGACAGCTGTAGAGATACCGGCCTTTGGTGCGCAGGGGAGTGTCGATCACCTCCTTCAGCAGTGTCCGATGCATCTCGTCGCTGCCATAGAGCTCTTTGGCGATGGGCAGGTGAAACTTGTCCGACGGCTCTGTGGATATCAGCGCTGGCAGGAACTTGTAGTCGGTGCGTGCCCAGGCACCCGCATAGCGTACATGGTAGGTGGGTGACTGACGACCAAAGAGCGGACCGGTATAACTGTTCTTGTCGATGGCGGTAGTATAATAAGGGATGAATGAGGTGATGCCCGACTCATGAAACAGAAGAGCACGGATAGTAATGTTTGCCTTGTCGCTCCTCCTTGTTTCCGGTACGAACCGGCTGATAGGATCCTGCAGACGTATCTTTTTCTCGTCATAGAGTTTCATGATGGCCGGCAGCGTGGCTAAAGCTTTGGTGACAGAGGCCAGATCATAGACCGTCTCATCCGTCACCGCTGCACCATCACCATAATCGAACCTGCCGAAGGCCCTCTCGTAGATCACCACACCCTCTTTCGCCACCAGTATCTGACAACCCGGATAGGCTCTCTGCCTGATCCCTTCCATGGCGATACTTTCAATCGTGTGAAGCCGTTCCGAAGGGATGCCCACCTCTTCCGGCAGGGAGTAGCCGAGACGTGTTTTTTCTGTCTCTATGCCTACACCCTGCATGAATGTACCGGATGTGACCGGCAGCTTCCCTCTCATCGCAATGCCTCCGAAGATGGCCTGCGCTGCACTCCTCTGTGCAAACGCAGTGGTGTCGTAGGCCATGATCACCGCCGCGGCTTTATCGACTGATTGCTGAAAAGCAGATAACCGGGAGGGTGAGCTGAAGAACACCAGCACCACCTTGCGATCATTGATAAGCTGGTGCAGTGCCACAGCATCACCCTCTTTCTCTGAATGCAGCGAGAGGATCACCAGATCATGCCTGTCGAGCTCACTGATGGCTGCCACGGCGGCGACTGATTCGGCACTGAAGGTGGCTACATCCCCATATTTCTTCAGGTATTGCTGAAAGGTGTTGGATGAAGGAGCTCCCACAGCCACGGATGCGATCTTCACCTTGTCCAGTCCTTTGAATGGTATCAGTGCATCCTCATTCTTGACAAGGGTGAGCGCCTTGTCGTAAATTCTTCTCTGAATCCATTCGGCTGATGAGCTGTTCACACGGCTGTGGATCGTGGCGCGGTTGATGGGCGTGAACCGGTGTGCGCCAAGGATATACTTGTAGGTGAGGATCTTCCTTACTTTCTCTTCAAGAAGGGATGCAGTGATTGTGCCCTTTTCCACTGCTCTTTTTACCGAGGTGCACTCTTTTGCCAGGTTCACCACACCCAGCACGATATCATTACCGGCAAGTAATGCCTTCACGCTGGCGTCGGCATGCTGGGAGACCCCTTTCATGGCCATGCCGTCGGTGAAGGTGAGTCCCGTGAAGCCCATCTCCTCTTTCAGCAGACGCACACCTATCTCGGGTGAGAGCGAGGAGGGCAACCCTTTTGTGTTTAATGCCGGCACATTCAGATGGCCGGTCATCATGCCCGATAAACCGGACTCGATATACTTCCTGAAGGGATAGAGCTCCACCTCCTCCAGCCGTTCGTTCTGATGGATGATGGTGGGCAGTGTCTTGTGAGAATCTTCCGCCGTGTCACCGTGACCGGGGAAATGTTTCGCTACTGCCATCACACCGTTGGCCTCCAGTCCACGGGCATAGGCGATACCCAGCCTGGCCACCTCCTGGGGATTCTCGCCGTAGGAGCGTGTCCCGATGACCGGGTTCAGCGGGTTGGTATGCACATCGAGGGAGGGAGCGAAATTGATGTGAATGCCCATCTCCCTGCATTGACGGGCTACCTCCTTGCCGTAGAGCATCAGTGTCTCCTCATCCTGGATGGCGCCGATGATCAGATTGCGGGGATAGGGAGGAGCGTCGCTCAGACGCATCGAGAGGCCCCATTCGCCATCCAGTGCCACCATCAGCGGTACCCGTGAGATTGCCTGTGCATAGTTGGTTACCTCTGCCTGTGAGGCCAGTGTCCCCTTGGAAAACAACAGACCGCCCACCTTCTGTTGTGTGATGTATTCCTCCACCTTCTTTTTCCATCCACCGCGGGGTTCCACGATAGGCATAAAAAGCTGACCTACTCTCTCGTCGGCGGTCATCGATGCATAGACCGAATCCACCCAGCGCGTCATCTCCTCCTTGTCGGCCTGTGCATGGAGGGTGGTAGCCACCTGCGCCGATGCAAATGCCGTATATAAACAAAAGAAAGAAAGGAGCGGCCATCTGTTCATGATCAGCTATTGTTATCTTTTCACCTTTTCCAGTTTCATCTCCACTCTGCCCACATATACACCCCGTCCGGCGGTCTGGTAGATCATCACATCCCTGTTGTCGGCATTTTTGCGAAGATCAGGTTCTTCCATAAAGGTGTGGCTATGTCCGCCGATGATGAGGTCGATATTTCGCGTCGATGCTGCAAACCTCGTGTCTGGTTCATAGCCGAGGTGTGAGAGACAGATGACGATGTCGCACCGGTGTTGTGTGCGCAGTTGTGCTGCCAGCCTGTTGGCCGTGGCCACAGGATCGAGATATTTCATCCCTGTCCAGTTCGCCGACGAGATCAGTCCCTCCGGCTTTACGTCGATGCCGATGATACCGATCCTTACGCCGTCTCGGTTAAGGATAAGATAAGGCTTGATCAATCCCGCCAGTGCCGTCTCGCTGAAGTCGTAGTTGCTCGACACGATGGGGAATGTGGCGGCACGCACTACCTTCTCCAGAATCTCCAATCCATAGTCAAACTCATGATTACCCAATGTCACCGCATCGTAACCCATCATGTTCATCGCCTCCACCTCCACCTCTCCTTTGAAGAGATTGAAGTAGGGTGTGCCCTGCAGAAAATCGCCCGCGTCGAGCAGAAGCACATTGTCATGTGCTTTCCTCACCTGTTCGATATAGCGGATACGTCGTTCCACCCCACCCTTGCCGGCAGCATACCTGTCCGTTTCGGGAAGTGGCTCAATGCGACTGTGTGTATCGTTTGTATGGAGAACCACGATCTCCCTTTGCGCATAAGCCGAAAATGAGATCGACAGGAGAAGAAGTGATATAAGCCAGATTGATTTCATAGGTTCCATTTTATTGAATGATTGTAATTCGGCCATCGAGCTGCGATTGGATCTCATTCCCCTGCCGTGTCTGCTCCTTCACATAATCAATCATCACATCACGCAGGGTGATGCCGGTGTTGACGCTCGTGATGGCATTCCTGAAGGAGGTCATATTATCGTTGCCGTCGGCTAGATAATCGAGCGTGACGATATGGTAGGTGGCATCCTTATCGATGGGGTTGCCATCGAGGGTCACGCTCTTCACTTCTCCTGCCTCGACCACAAGTCTCACATTCGACGAGATACCCGCGCCACCGATACGGGCATAGGCATTGAACATCTCCATCAGGTCGATCCCCTTCAACTCGAGAAAGGTGACGGTGTTATCGAACGAATAGATCTCAAACAGATTGCCTACCGTAACCGCTCCCTGGGGCAGGGTGGCACGGTGGCCGTGTACATTCATCACGCCTGCATCAGCGCCTCCCGGCAGATGCTCATCGCCATAAGCTTTCATCACATCCGAGGTGAGGTTGGTCAGCAGGCTCTCAGGTCGTCTGTAATCCATGTATTGCGCAGAACGACCGATGATCTCGTTCATCTTCTCATCGAGCTCGCTCTTGTAGGATTGCACCAGTGACTGCATGCGCTCATGGGTGGGGAGATCATAGGTTGCATTCATCTCCACGATGGTCCCGCTCATTTCCGTGAGTTGATAATGGGGTTTGCACGAAAGAAGGATGATTGCCACGCAAGCAATCCATAATGTTCTTATCTTCATTTGAAAGTGACTGTTTGTTAAGGTATGATGACCTGAAAACATTTAAACCAGCTCAAAAATACGCTTTTTTCCTGTCAGTGTCAAGAGTGTCAATAAAAATATGGATTAAATAAATATTTGCATGGTGTTTTATATATTTTTTCCTACCTTTGCATCCGCTTTGCGCAATCTCTGTCGGTGCTATGCCGTTATATTGCGTTCAAACAAGGTTAATTATTAACGTAAAGCATTATACAAGATGGATTTAATGAAGATAGCGGAAGCGTCTTTCGCTAACGAGAAGAAAAAAGCATTCCCTGCATTCAAGAGTGGTGATACCATCACGGTTGCATATCGCATTGTGGAGGGAAACAAGGAGCGTATACAGCAGTATCGCGGTGTGGTGATCAAGATCTCGGGACATGGTGATACCAAACGGTTCACCGTCAGGAAGATGTCGGAGAATATCGGCGTGGAACGTATCTTCCCGATGAACTCACCCTTTATTGAAGATATTGCGATGAACAGCCAGGGTAAAGTGCGCAGAACCAAACTTTACTATCTGCGTAAACTCCGCGGTAAAGCAGCACGTATCAAGAAGAAATTGTATTGATCCACTGCAGAGAGACAGATATAGAGCGCTTCGGTATTTACCGGGGCGTTTTTTTTGCTTTGTTGTTCGGAGGAATTTCTCTATATTTGTGTAAGCAATAAGCAATAAGCAATAAGCAATAAGCTGTAAGCGATAAGCTGTCCGTTTTTATTTTTCTAACTCTTAATTTTCATTTTTAATTCCCCAATCCTCAGCATCGATGTTGCATAAAACGCAGGGCATAGTATTAGGCACCACGCTCTATAATGATACCTATTCACTCACGCATGTTTTCACGCGTGATTTCGGCAGGGTCACCTATCTGTTGCCAAAGGCGCACGGACGCAGGCAAAAGATCAGGACCTCCCTTTTCTTCCCATTGTCGGTGCTCTTTCTGGAGGTGGAGCATATGCCACTGCGCGATATACAGCGGCTGAAGGATGCCGAGCGGCAGTTCCCGCTGTATGAGATCAACACCGATATGACGAAGATCTCACTGGCCTTCTTCCTGTCGGAGTTCCTCTCCAGGGTATTGCGTGAGTCGGACCATAACGACCGTATTTTCGACTACCTGAAGAACTCGGTGGAGACACTGGAGGCCGCCGCAAAGGGGCTGGCCAACTTTCATCTGGCCTTCATGGTGGGGCTTACCCGCTATCTGGGTGTGTACCCCAATGTCAATTTTGTGGGGAGCAACAGCTATTTCGATCTGCTCAATGGTGAGTTTGTGATGAGGAGACCTCTCCACACGCATTACCTGAGCCGGGAGCAGAGTGTTTTTCTCTCCTCGCTCCACCGGATGGATTATGGCAATATGCATCTCTTCCGGTTGTCGAGACAGAACCGGCATACGATCGTCAACTACCTGCTGGAATACTACCGGTTACACATTGATGATTTCCCACCGTTGAAATCGCTCGAGGTATTGCGTGAACTGGGGTAGTGTGTCAATCGTACGTCTGAAAGACAAGCAGACGTCCCGATGGTTCAATGGTAAATGAATCGCCCAATGATTCATTCAATGTGCCCTGCCACCAGTTGGTGAGGATGCTTCCATGAAGCGGAAATTTCAAATTGAAGGTGGTCACCTCCCCCGCATCGATAGCGAAGAGAGAGACCTGCTGACCCCTGAAGCTCTTGAACGTGGTGGCTGTCTGGATGGGTGTGAAGATGCCATAGTTGGTCACCATCGTCACCGTTGCCACCGCCATGTACTCTGCCAGTAAGGAGATATTTCCCAGGGTGTGATCTTCCCTCTTGCCGGTGCCGCCGACGATGACGATCTCATTTCTACCCTTTTCCACACAGTAACGAACCGACTTGGTAAGGTCGTTGCTCTCCTTATCATCTCTCGGGTGGATGAGGTGCGCGTAACGCTCCCTGTTCTCTTCTGAGATGGAGTCGCAGTCACCAACGATGGCGTCAGGTCTACCGCCACCGGCGATAAAATCATTGGCTGCCCCGTCGGTGCAGACAATGAAGGCTGCGCACTCTATCAACGAGAGCGGTGTGGGATGTTGCGGAAAGCGCCCGTTGGCGATGATCACTGTTGTTGCGCTCTGTGTTGGATTCATAATTTCTTCGTTTGATCGGACAAAGGTACAAAAAAAGAGGCGGACATCATGCCGCCTCTTTACCTCTGTCAGTTGCTGAGCGTTTTCTCCAGTTCAATGGCACTGGGAAAAAGAATATTGTTCTCCAGATGAATGTGGCGGTGCAGATCCTCCTCGAACTCACGCAGCAGGCTGAAGGTCACCCTGTAGGTGTTGCACGCATCCGCCGGCGGATTGTAATTGTCCGTCAGCTCGCTGATGGTGCGGAACCGCTCCCCCTCGGCCTCATGCTCCTGTTCCATGCGGGCAACCACCTCTGCGATGGTGCCTAAGGGTCTCTCCGTAGTGCTGCTGCCCGCGAGCTGTGACTGTACCAGCCGGCGTATATAGGGGAAGAGCACCAGTTCCTCCTTCTTCATGTGCGCGGTGAGCTCCCCTGCCGACTGTTGAAAGAGCTGCTCCACCACCATCAACTCGGGGTGATGCTCGCCATGTACCTGCACGATCCTGTTCAGGTAGGGTGTGATCTCAATGATCTTCTTCTCCACATAACGGTGATGGGTCTTTTCAATGTAGTCGGCCAGCAAGTCGAGCGGGAACGACTTGAAATCGATCTCACCTCCCCCCTTGTGGGCTATTACCTCCTGCAGCTCTGCCAGCAGCTGCTCCTCGTCGATCTGCTTCTTGCGGCAGGCACTCTCAATGGTGCGGTTGCCGTTGCAGCAAAAGTCGATACCATATTGTTTGAAAACAGCAGCGGCCTTATAGTTCTCCGCTACGATCTTTCCGATGTTACTTTGATGGTCTATATGCATAATCTCTGAATTTATGGGAGTAGACCTGCTGCCGGAAACGTCCGGTGCAGGTGTCACCCCCGGTGAATTATCTTTTTTTCTTGATGGTCAGCTGATAAACGAACCAGAAGAGGGTGAGGGTGCCCACGGCGAAGATGGTGTCGCCCACAATACGTAACCACTTGAAGAAGCTCACCAGCGGCTGCTGCATGAACTCGGCGGAACGGGCGTACCACATCCCCTCGTTGACGCTGGCGACGGTTTGCATCAGCCCCACCGGCAACAGACTCAACACGACCATCAGCAACAGGCCCACGTTGAGCGACCAGAAAGTGAAGGAGATCAGCTTGTTGTTCCATTGCTGATGACGGTACATGCTGCGCAGCACGAAAAGGATCAGGCCTATACCCAGCATGCCATAGACACCGAAAAGAGCGGCATGGCCATGGACCGGCGTGGTGTTGAGCCCCTGCATGTAGTAGAGGGCGATGGGCGGGTTGATGATAAAACCGAAAATGCCGGCGCCGAGGAAGTTCCAGAAGGCGACCGAGAGAAGGAAGTAGATGGGCCACTTGTAATCCTTCAGCCACTCGGTAGCTTTACTGATCCGGTAGTTATGGTAGGCTTCAAAGCCGATGAGCACCAGCGGCACCACCTCGAGGGCGCTGAAGGTGGCGCCGAGCGCCATCACACCCGTAGGTGTGCCGGTGAAGTAAAGGTGGTGGAAGGTGCCCAGGATGCCGCCGGTGAGAAAGATCACCGTAGCAAACAGTACGTTGTTGGTGGCCGATTTGATCCTGAGCAGTCCCATGCGGGTGAAGAGGAAGGCAGCCACCACGGTGGCAAACACCTCAAAGAACCCTTCCACCCAGAGGTGTACCACCCACCAGCGCCAGTACTCCGCCACCGCCAGGTTGGTGGTGCGGCCCCACATCAGTCCCGCACCATAAAAGAGGGCGATGGCGGCGCAGGAGATCAGGAAGAGGACCAGCAGTCCCTTCTCCGAGGTCTTTTTTCGGATCACCGGCAAGATGGGACGAACCATCAGTGCCAGCCAGAGGAAGAGCCCCACCAGCAGCAGTATCTGCCAGAAACGGCCCAGGTCGACATATTCATAACCCTGGTGGCCGAACCAGAAATTGTCGACCAGATCAAGGCGCTGCATCACCCCAAACCACTGTCCTATGAGTGATCCACCCACCACGATCAGCAGTGCGATAAACAGGATATTCACACCTGCCTTCTGGTATCTTGGGTCCCTGCCGTTCAGGGAGGGTGCAATGTAGAGGCCGGTGGCGAGCCATGCCGTCGCTATCCAGAAGATGGCGAGTTGCACATGCCAGGTGCGGGTGATGGAGTAGGGAATGAAGCGGGCGATGTCGATGCCGTAGAAGCCATCCCCTTCCACACCGTAATGAGCGGTGATGACACCCAGCAGCACCTGTGCCAGGATAAGCAGGTTCACCACCCAAAAATATTTTTTCACTGCCCACATTGATGGGGTGATGGTCTGGTGCATCAACGGATCTTCCACCGGTATCAGAGTCTCCTCCTGTTGTGTGCGTGCCTGCACGAAGATCAGGATGCCGATGCCGATCAGCAGCATGATGATGCTGAAGCCGGTCCAGAGGATCAGATCGCTCGTGGGCACATTGCCTATCTGCTCATCGGGAGGCCAGTTGTGGGTGTAGCTGATCTCCTCACCCGGACGGTTTGTGACGCAAGCCCACGACGCCCAGAAGAAGAACTGCGCCATCTTGTCGAGTCGTTCCTCCGTCTTGATGCTATTTTTGGCAATGGCATAGTCCGCACGCAGCTCGTCAAGGGCGGGATCATCCATAAAGAGACTACGGTAGTGACCTCTGATATGTGTAAATGCCTCATACCTTTCGCTGCCGATCACCAGCGTTCCGGTGGTCTCATCGTAGCTGTTCTCCCGGAGATACTGCTGCAGCCTGCTCTCCATGGAGGCTTTCTCCTGCGCGGAGAGTTGATCGAATGGTTTCCCTGCCTCCTCCTGCGACCATTTTTCCAGGAGGAACTG
>CAYUQE010000030.1:0-11230 GCA_964446805.1 uncultured Proteiniphilum sp.
AAAAAAGAAGCGTGGTCACGCAGCTTTTTTTCTTTTTTCCCATCTATAGTATGAACTGCGATAAGAATGGATGATTCGCAACTGATATTAGCGTGTAAGAAACAGGACCGTAATGCTCAAAAGGCATTATACGAGCGGTATGCTCCTTTGATGATGGCAGTATGTATACGCTATTGCAGAGATGTGGAGAGTGCCCGTGACCTGTTGCACGACGGTTTCATCCGTATTTTTACGCAGATTGGCTCCTACAGGGGCAATGGTTCTTTTGAAGGATGGATGAGACGTATTTTCGTCAATTCGGCGCTGGAGAATTACAGGAAAGAGAAGCAAAAAAACAGGTTCCTGGAAGAGTATGGTTTCATGCAGACCAATATCACAGAAACGCCGGAAGATGAACTATTGGATATTGAAAACATTCCCCGTGAAGAAGTGCTTGAAATGATCAGAGCGCTGCCGCCGGGTTACAGGACGGTATTTAACCTGTTTATATTCGAGGAGCTGTCGCACAGGGAGATTGCTCATCTGTTGGGAATCAACGAAGCAGCATCACGCTCTCAGTTTTTTCGGGCAAAGACGATTTTACAAAAGAAAATAACAGCCATGCTTAACCAAAGCAACAAAAAATACAATGAACAAAGATAACGATATTAGAAGGGTGTTTCAATCGATGTTCGGCGATTACAAGGCACCGTTACCTGCTGATGGCTGGGAACGGATAGAACAATCGATGAACGCAGCCAAGGCAGCCAGGGTGATCATTCGTCGCCGGTGGTACGCCGGTGCGGCAGCTGCTATTTTGGTCATGCTTATTGGAAGCCTATTGTTTTTTCAAAATAGGGCGATAGAGTCAGTGCCCCTGGTTGCCGAATCATCCTCACCTGCTCCTGCAACCAGGAAAATAACTGTAAACAAAGGTGTGCCCACACCCGAGCCGGAGGCCACCATGCAGTCTTTGACCGGAAACGGAGGGAACAAACAGCTGTTTGCTGCAAGAACCCGACGTGAACAGATAGCAACAATCATTGCTTCTTCAGCTCCTTCCACAATGATCGAAGAATGGTTGAGCCGTAACCGGAAAGAGCACATTGGCCCCAATCGCATCATCGATCATGATGCATTCCATGATAAAATGACTGCATTCAACAAGAGAGTGGTTGATGAGGCGGAGAGGGAGGATTACATCACTGTGGAAGGTAATCGTGAGGGCTTTCTTCATGAAGGCAAATCGCAAAGTTCTCAAAGAGGTCCCTTAATGCTTGCTTTAAACGGCAGGGGAGGTCTTTCCTCATTCCAGCAGACGGTCAATTCACCCATGACCTTACGCAGTGCGTCGCTTGACGACCAGGATCAATTTGGCGGGGAGCCCAATAAGTATCTGCTTACTGCAAACAAGAGTGGCGACAATGTTTCAGAAATGGAACACGACCAGCCTGTATCGTTCGGTCTGACGTTATCAAGAGCCCTTTTCGACGATCTTTACATTGAAACAGGACTCGTCTATACCTATCTCTCCTCAAAAGTGAGAAACACCAATTCCAATTTCCAGGTGAATGAGACCCAGCGTCTTCATTATCTGGGAATACCGTTAAATGTGAATTACAACCTCTTCTCACTCAACAAGCTAAATGTCTATGCTTCTGTGGGAGGAATGCTGGAGAAAGACCTGTATGGTGAATACAGAAAGGTGGGGGAAGGGCAAACAGAGGAGTTCAACAGTTCCTCGGCAGAGGAGGAGATCACCGAGATCTCACAGCGTCATCCACAGCTCTCCGTGAATGCTGGCCTTGGTCTCTCCTATCCGATCTATGACGGATTGAAGATGTATGGTAAAATTGGTGGTGCCTATTATTTTGATGCAAACAACGAATATAAAACCATCTATTCCGACAGGAAGATCGTGATGGATCTGAATGTGGGATTGAGATATGAATTTTAATATTTACTTTTAACTGAAAATAAAATGATAAAAATGAAACGTAAGTTTTTACTCTTTGCCCTTCTAGGTGCAACTCTTTTGATCTCCTCCTGTCTGGGTGAAGGTAGCAGGAACTACTCCGAATCATCGGTTGTTTATATTGCAATGGATAATACTTCAGCTAAAATCTTCGGAAGAACATTGACCGGTAAAACGATCATCTCCAACGAAATCCAACTGATGACGCCGGGCACATTCAAGTTTTTCACCTATGCCTGGGATGAAGAGAACGGTACCACGCCCATCGGTGGAGTCCAGGCCGACAATGTGACCATAAGCGGTGAAACGATCGATGTGAGCCGTACCACGCTCAATATGAGTGAAGGTCCGGTGCAGGAAGAGCCCCGCAAGTTTGTGGGCATTGATCCGCCATTTTATGCCAGAGACAAATTTTATCTGGGTGATCACTGGCTGTTTCAGTATGCTTACGAATCCAAAAAAGGGGAGACGGCAGTGATTAAATACTATCTTTCTGATGATGAGGAGGCAAATGAAAATGAGCTCAAGATCACAATCCAGCTGACCTTTACAGGGACACCCGAAACAGGTGCTTCCACCACCACCAAGACCGACATTATTGCCGTGAACATGGCTCCCCTGCGGGCGCTTTATGAAGGATCAAGCCAGACGGCTACCAAAGAACTGAAGATAAAATTTCAATACTATGTGAAAGGACAGACAGACCCTGTAAGTTCACAATTCTACTCGATGACTGTGGCCGGTAATTAGTTTTTTTATCTGACATACAAAGACAGCAACCTTTTTGCAATGGGTTGCTGTTTTTTTTATCTCTCTCAGGTTCTATTTATTACCACTATTTCGTTACCTTTGCAAACCAAAATCAGAAAGGAATGTGGAGAGATCTGTTTGTAACTGTGGCACAGTTGATTGTTGCGTCTCCCAGGGCATGGAAAGAATTGAAGAAGGAAGAGAAGACTGAGAGTGACTTTCACTCCAATTTTCTTCATCCGCTGTTTGGTATCATTGCCCTGGCTACCTTCATCGGGGGGTTATGGTTTGCTCGTGACGGCGATCTGGAGAGCGCTTTAAAAAGTACCATCATCACTGTTGTAGCAGTGTATGGCGGCTATTTTATTGCTTCTTATGTAATGAATGAGATGGCCCCTCGCTTTGGGTTGGAGAAAGACCTGCCCCGCTTTCAGCAATTGATCGGTTACGCATCGGTGGTGCTCTATGCCATTTATGTGATTATACCCTTTCTGTCCGATTTTTTCATTCTCTGGATTCTCGCGCTCTATACGCTCCATCTGGTGTTTGTGGGAGCGAAGAACTTCATCAGAGTCCCTGAAAAGGTCCGTTTCAATTTTACACTTCTGGCATCAGCATTGATTCTCTTTATGCCGCTGCTCATCAAGGCTGTTTTCTCACTTATCATCAAATAATGAAACAGACACCTGTCAACATAAAAAATAAACGGGCTACCTTCGACTATGAACTGGTGGAACTCTTTACTGCCGGCATGGTACTGACAGGGACCGAAATAAAATCGATCCGACTGGGGAAAGCCAGTCTCGTGGATACCTATTGTCTCATAGAGCGGGGAGAGATGTGGGTACGGAACATGCATATTGCTGAATATTTTTATGGGTCCTACAATAATCATGTGGCACGTCGCGACCGCAAACTGCTGCTTAATAAGAAAGAACTGCAGAAGCTGGTTCGATTGACCAAAGAGACCGGTTTCACGATTATACCTGTGCGGCTGTTTCTCAATGAGAAAGGGCTGGCCAAACTGGTCATTGCAGTGGCGAAAGGCAAGAAGCAGTACGATAAGCGGCAGTCACTAAAAGAGAAAGAAGACAAAAGAGATATGGACAGGATGTTTAAACAGTAGTTGCGTTAGTCCGCATTGGATTCAATCGTGTTGGGTTATCATTATCATCATTCTTTCCATTTTATTACTTATTCAAATGGAATATCGAAAAAACATCATTTTTCGTGCTTTGCATAAGTCGGCGTCCACCACCGTGTGGCTCCTCAGAATCATACTGCCCATCTCATTGATCGTGCGGTTTTTAGATTTCTTCGGTCTCCTTGCCTATATGGCCGAATTCCTCAATCCCCTCTTTGTTTACATGGGACTGCCCGGTAGTACTGCCATCGTCTTCATGACAAGTATCTTCCTCCCGCTATATGCCCCCTTGGCAATCATCACCTCCATGTCCATCACACTGCGTGAGCTGACCATCCTTGCGCTGATGTGCCAGATCTCACACAACCTACCTGTGGAGAGTGCCATTCAGGCAAAGACAGGCACCTCGTTCTGGGCGATGACACTGTTGAGGATCTCCATGAGTATTGTGGTAGGTCTGATCCTGAACCTGATCCTGCCGCAAGAGATGGGGTTGCCTGTTTTCGCACAAACCGGTATGGCAGCCATCCACTCTGTGGGCGATCTCTTGCTCGTGTGGTTGAGAAGTTCACTGCAGATTACTTTGCTGATAGTTGTGATCGTTTTCCTATTGAATATGTTGTATCTTCTACTGGAGAAGTACACGCTTATCCCGCAGTTGGGCAAGGGCATTGCGCCTCTTCTCAGACTGTTCGGCCTGCCTGCCACTACCGGCTTCCTCTGGCTTATCGGTTATATTGTTGGCCTGGCCTATGGTGGGGCGATGATGATGGATCAGATGAAAGAGGGGAAAGTAACCCGAACGGATGCCAGTTTGCTGAACTATCATCTGGCTGTTTCCCATTCGGTGTTGGAAGACAATCTCCTGTTTGTGGCACTCGGTGTCTCCCTCTGGTGGATCCTGGGAGTGCGGTTTGTGCTGGCATGGGTTGTTGTATGGCTCAGGAGATTGTTATTAAGGCTCAAGATGGCGAACGCCACCTTCTAGGCTGAAGATGCTGGTAAATCAATTTTTAATGTCTATTTTTGGTCCAAATAAAGTTAGAGAAAACAATTATGCTTATTCAAACACTTTTATCCGAGCGCATCCTCATTCTCGATGGTGCCATGGGTACAATGATACAACGCCACAAGCTCAGTGAGGCGGACTTTCGTGGCGAGCGCTTCCGCGATGCAGAGAGACTGCTCAAGGGGAATAATGATCTGTTATCACTCACCAGACCCGACGTGATCGGACAGATCCACCGCGAGTACCTTGCTGCCGGGGCTGATATCATCGAAACGAATACCTTCAATGCCACCGCCATCTCGATGCAGGATTACGGGATGAGTCACCTGGCTGGGGAGATCAATCTTGCGGCTGCTAAGTTGGCACGGGAAGCTGCCGACGAATATACCCATCTGACACCCTCCAAGCCCCGTTTTGTGGCAGGCTCCATCGGGCCGACCAACAAAACCGCATCCATGAGTCCCCGTGTGGAAGATCCGATGTATCGTGCTGCTACGTTCGACGATTTCAAGGCCGCCTACAAGGAACAGATTATCGCTCTGGTGGAGGGAGGGGTTGATATCCTTCTCATAGAAACCATTTTCGATACGCTCAACGCCAAGGCGGCGATCTTTGCTGCCATGGAGGTGGCTGAAGAAACAGGGAAACAAACGCCTCTCATCCTTTCCGTAACCATCTCCGACAAGGCAGGGAGAACACTGTCAGGGCAGACACTAAGCGCCTTTGTCGCATCGGTGAGTCATGCCCGTCCATTGGCGATAGGTCTCAACTGCTCCTTTGGTGCGGAAGAGCTCAAGCCCTACGTCAAAGAGCTGGGAAAGATTGCGCCCTTTTTCATCAGTGTCTATCCCAATGCGGGGCTGCCTAATCAGCTGGGTGAATATGATGAGACACCGGAGAAGATGGCACTGCAAATGAGAGAGTTTGTCGATGAAGGTTTGGTCAACATTATCGGCGGTTGCTGCGGCACTACACCTGATCATATTGCCCACTATGCAGATATGGTGAAGAATGCTGTGCCACACCAGCAATCCAACGCACCGGTTTATCTCCAACTTTCGGGCCTGGAGCTGCTGGAAGTGTCGCCGATGATCAATTTCCTGAATATAGGTGAACGGTGCAACGTGGCCGGCTCACGCAAGTTCCTGCGGTTGATACAGGAGAAGAAGTACGAGGAGGCCCTCCTCATTGCCCGTAAGCAGGTGGAGGATGGGGCACAGGTGCTCGACATCAACATGGACGACGGGCTGCTTGAAGGTGCGGAGGAGATGACCCGCTTCCTCCATCTGCTCACCTCCGATCCCGATGTGTCGCGTGTACCCGTCATGATTGACTCTTCGAAGTGGGAGGTGCTGGAGGCCGGACTGAAATGTGTACAGGGTAAGTCGATTGTCAACTCCATCTCTCTCAAGAACGGTGAGGCCGAGTTTCTACATCAGGCGAAGGTGGCACAGAGTTACGGTGCGGCAGTGGTGGTGATGGCGTTCGATGAGACAGGACAGGCCGACACCTATGACCGCCGCATCACCATCGCTGAAAGAGCCTACAGACTGCTTACCGGAAATGGCTTCGACCCGAAGGATATCATTATCGACCCTAATGTGCTGGCCATCGCCACAGGACTGGAAGAGCACAAGAACTATGCGGTCGATTTTATCAAGACTGTGCGCTGGATCAAGGAGAACCTCCCCCATGTGAAGGTGAGTGGCGGTGTGAGTAACCTCTCCTTCTCCTTCCGTGGAAATGAGTATGTAAGGGAGATGATGCATTCCGTCTTTCTCTTTTATGCCATACAGGCAGGCATGGACATGGGTATTGTGAATCCTGCCCAGTCGGTCATCTACGAAGATATCCCTGCCGACATGAAAGAGATCATCGAGGATGCCGTGCTCAATCGGCGCGAGGATGCCACAGAGCGGCTGATGGGCCTGGCAGAAAAGCTCAAGGGTGACAAAACACCTGAAGCGGAGCAGACAATCATGCAGGAGTGGCGCACCTTGTCTCTTGAGGAGCGATTGAGCCATTCACTGGTGAAGGGTATAGGTGATTTCATGGAGGAGGATCTGAGCGAAGCACTGGGTACCTACCCCCGCGCGGTGGATATCATCGACGGACCACTGATGGCCGGCATGAACAGGGTGGGAGATCTCTTCGGATCGGGTAAGATGTTCCTGCCCCAGGTGGTGAAGGCGGCACGTACGATGAAAAAGGCGGTGGCCATACTGCAGCCTACCATCGAAGCTGAAAAAATGAGCGGCGGCGGTTCGCAGAAGGCAGGCAAGATACTGCTGGCCACCGTGAAGGGAGATGTGCATGACATCGGCAAGAACATCGTCTCCATCGTGCTGGCCTGCAACAATTACGAGATCATCGATCTGGGGGTGATGGTGCCGCCGGAGAAGATACTCGACGCTATCAGAAAAGAGCAACCCGATATTGTGGGATTAAGCGGGCTGATCACACCCTCACTCGAGGAGATGGCGCTCGTGGCCGAGGAGCTGGAGAAGGGAGGGTTCAGCCTGCCCCTGCTGATAGGCGGCGCCACCACCTCGAAGCTCCATACGGCGCTGAAAATTGAGCCCCGCTACAGTCGGGGAGCGGTGGTCTATGTGAAAGATGCCTCACAGAGCCCCTCTGCAGTGTCAAGTCTGATGAACGCAGAAAATAAAACGGCATTCATGGCTCAATTAAGGGAAGAGTATGCACAACTGCGTGAAAACCGGATACAAAAGAAAATTGACCTTGTTTCGTTGAGGGAGGCTCGTGACAAGGCTTTCAGCATCGACTGGAGCACCTTCAAGCCGGCAGTTCCCCGCCAGATGGGCCGCACGCTGCTCGATGATATCAAGATGAGGGAGATCATTCCTTTTATCGACTGGAAATTCTTTTTCCATGCATGGGAGCTCTCGGCTAAATTTCATACGGTCACACGTATTGACGCATGTGAGAAATGCCGCGCGCAATGGTATGCCACCTTTCGCGAGGAGGAGCAGGAGAAAGCGAGGGAGGCAGCCCGGCTCTATGATGATGCGCAGGAGATGCTGCAGCTGTTTGTGCGTGAGGATGCGGCATATATCAAAGCGGTATTCGGTATCTATGAAGCCTACAGCGAGAATGATACTCTCTATCTGGGTGGAACATCTTTTCCCTTCCTGCGCCAGCAAAAGAAAACTGAAAAGAATACGTATTACTGCCTGAGCGATTTTACTGCTCCCCGTGCATCGGGAGTCACCGACTATGTAGGTGCCTTCGCGGTCACCGCCGGCACTGGCGCCGATGAACAATTGCGCAGGTACGAGGCCGAAGGCGATGAATTTGCTTCACTGCTGATGAAATCGCTCCTCGACCGATTGGCTGAGGCCGCCACCGAGTGGCTGCATGCGAAGATACGCCGTGAATACTGGGGACATGCAGCGGAAGAGAATCTCACCGTGGCAGAGATGTTTGCCGTGAAGTATGAGGGTATACGCCCTGCCGTGGGCTATCCCTCTATTCCCGATCAGACGACCAACTTCCTGCTGCACGACCTGCTTGCATCGGAAGAGATAGGGATCTCACTGACCGAAAATGGGGTGATGTACCCCAATGCTTCGGTGAGCGGTCTTCTCTTTGCCCATCCGCGATCGACCTATTTCGCCATCGGCGAGATCTCCGAAGAGCAGGTAGCTGATTATGCACAGCGGAAGCAGAAGGATCCCGGCGAGATCAGGAAATTCCTGCTGGCGAATCTGGTATAAATGCGTATCTTTGCAAACCAAAAGAACGACTCATGCGAAGTTTCGGAAGTGACAACAACTCAGGTGTGCACCCGCGTATTTTAGAGGCCATGACGCAGGCAAACAGCGATCATACCATCGCCTATGGCGATGATCCATGGACGAGGGAAGCCGCAGCGCAGATCCGCCTGATGCTCGGTAACAACGAGATTGAGCCCCTGTTCCTCTTGAACGGTACGGGAGCGAACGTGGTGGCCCTGCAGCTATGCACACACTCTTTTCATGCGATCCTGTGTGCATCTACCGCCCATATCGCGGTGGATGAATGTGGTGCACCGGTGAAGCTGACGGGTGCGGTACTCAAAGAGATCGACACACCCCACGGGAAGCTTACGCCCGAGCTGGTGCAGCCTCATTTGCACGGCTTCGGTTTTGAGCATCATTCACAGCCGAAGGTGATTGCCATCTCTCAAACCACAGAGCTGGGCACCTGTTACACCCCCGAAGAGGTGAGAGCGCTGGCAGATCTGGCCCATGCACACGATATGGTACTCTTTGTGGACGGTACCCGTATCGCCAATGCCTGTGCCTTTCTGAATGTCACACTCAAGGAGATCACCGTCGATTGCGGGGTGGATATTTTCACATTGGGCGGCACGAAGAACGGACTGATGTTTGGTGAAGCACTTGTGCCGCTGCGAAAGGAGTTGGCCGAAAATAGCAAATATTACCGCAAGCAGACTACACAGCTCTATTCCAAAATGCGTTTCCTCGCCGCTCAGTTTATCCCTTATCTCCATGAGGGACTCTGGCTGGAGAATGCCCGCAAGTCGAATGCTGCAGCAGCTAAACTGTTTCAGCAGATGAGCCTCATCAGTGGCATCGAGATTACACAACCCGTGCAGTCCAACGGGCTCTTTTTCATTCTGCCAAAAGAGGTGACCGACAGGCTGCGGGAACGTTACTTCTTCTATGACTGGGACGAAAGCCGCAATGAGATGCGACTGGTCTGCTCGTGGGATACCACCGACGAGGATATTGACCAGTTTGTCGATTACCTGCAACAACTGACCTCCGGAGGATGAATTTGCCCACATCATGCTTTTGCTCCGGGTGTCCCGGGATACAATTACTGATTTATAAATGCTGATATTTTATTTATGTTTGATTTCTTAGATGTTTATCCCTGGCTCCTGCCTTTCATCATTTTCTTCGGCCGTATTATCGATGTGACGCTCGGCACCCTACGTATTATATTTGTATCGAAAGGTGAAAAATACAAAGCGCCACTCATCGGTTTTTTTGAAGTCCTTATCTGGATAGTGATCATCTCCCAGGTGCTTTCACGTGCCAGTGATATGGTTGCTTATCTTGCCTATGCGGGGGGGTATGCCTCGGGGAACTATGTGGGTATACTGATTGAGAAACAGATTGCCTACGGTATTGTGTTATGCAGGATCTATACGCAAAAGAAGGGCGCTGAGCTGGTGCAACGGCTCAACAAGCTTAATTTCGGAGCAACGCTCACGCATGGTGAAGGATCGACCAATGAGGTGGATATCATCGAAACGGTGGTCGACCGCAAAGAGATGAAGAAGCTGGAACGCATCCTCAACGATTTTGACAGCAACATCTTCTACGTGGTGGAAGATGTACGTACAAAACAAAACGGGATCTTTCCCCAACGGAAAAACATTCTCGCACGCTGGCGGGTAGGGAAATAGAAAAGAGAGATCATCCAGGACGCTAAACCAGATTGTTGACTGTCCCTTTCCAGGAGCAACCCAGACAGAACAACACGGAGGTGTCAAATCCATCCAGCGATTCATTCTCGTGTAGCGGTTGGATTTCCCTGTCTTCGGTAACGGTCACCACCAGCCGTTCGCCTGCCGCGTTGAGCAGGAAGAAGCGGCGTATCTTACATTGCGGACATAGCAGATTCTTCATGTCGTTTCATGTTTTTTTGCTTCCTGCCATATCAGCTCCATCTCATCGAGTGTCATCTCTTTCAGGCTACGGCCCTGCTCTTTGATCCTTTGTTCCATGTAGTTAAAGCGGAAGGTAAACTTCTTGTTGGTACGTTCCAGCGCATTGTCGGGGTTCACCTTGTAGAGACGGGCGGCATTGATGATGCTGAAGAGCATGTCTCCGAATTCGGCTTCTGTCCTGTCGGCATCCATCTTTTCAATTTCCGTCTCCAGCTCGGCTAGCTCCTCCTTCACCTTGTCCCACACATCGTGACGTTCGTTCCAGTCGAACCCCGAGTTGCGGGCCTTGTCTTGGATGCGGTACGCCTTCACCATTGATGGCAGGGAGGCGGGTACACCTTCAAGCACCGTTTTGTTTCCTCCTTTTTCCTTCAGTTTGATCTGCTCCCATGATTTCTCTACGATGCTTGCTGTGGTGGCGTGCTTATTTCCAAAGACATGAGGGTGACGAAAGATCAGCTTGTCGCAGATCGCGTTGCATACGTCGGCGATATCAAATGCCTGCTTTTCTTCACCTATTTTTGCATAGAAGACCACGTGCAGCAACAGGTCGCCCAGCTCTTTCCTTATCTCGGCATTGTCGTTGCTGAGGATGGCTTCTGCCAGCTCGTAGGTCTCCTCGATGGTGTTGGCGCGCAGGCTCTCGTTGGTCTGTTCGCGATCCCAGGG
>CAYUQE010000030.1:11330-20236 GCA_964446805.1 uncultured Proteiniphilum sp.
GGTTGTGCGTTGGCGCCAAACTTGTGGCGCTGCAGGTAGCTCCACTTGTCGCCGATGGTCTTCAGGCGTGTTGTTCTGCCGTTCTCCTCCACCTCGATGATCTCCGGCAGACGAGTCTTGTCGTCCACCATCAGGGTGATCAGTATATATTCGTTGTCGAGGAGTTCTTTCACCCGCGGGTCGGTCCATACCGATGCTTCCATCTTGCGACAGTTCACACATCCGTAGCCGGAGAAATCGATCAGTACCGGTTTGTTCTGCTGTTGTGCCATGGCGATGCCGCTCTCATAATCGAGTGTTTTGGCATGTACCTCTCCCTGGTAGAGATTGAAATCCTGCGTGAACAGGGGAGGAGAGAAGGCGCTGATTGCTTTCAGGGGTGCACCCCACAATCCGGGAATCATATAGATGGCAAAAGCCAGCGAGATGAGGGAGAGGAACAGACGGGGGATGGTGATATGCGGCACCTCGCTGTCGCCGGGGAACTTGATCTTTCCCAGCAGGTAGATGCCCAGCAGTGCAAAAATGACGATCCACAGCACCAGGAACACCTCCCTGTCGAGTATGCCCCAGCCGTATGCCAGGTCGGCGACGGAGAGGAACTTGAGCGCCAGCGCCAGCTCGAGGAATCCCAGCACCACCTTCACCGAGTTGAGCCATCCACCCGATTTGGGCATGCCTGCCAACCAGGAGGGGAAGATGGCGAAGAGCACAAACGGTACGGCCAGCGCGATGGCAAATCCTAGCATCCCAATTGCCGGCGCAAGGATACTGCCCGCTGTGGCGGCCTCCACCAGGAGAGTGCCGATGATAGGGCCGGTGCAGGAGAAGGAGACCAGCACCAGCGTGAAGGCCATGAAGAAGATGCTGATGGCACCGGAGGTCTTGTCTGCCTTCTCATCCATCTTGTTGGTCCACTTCGATGGGAGCACCATCTCGAAGCCGCCGAAGAAGGCGATGGCGAATACCACCAGCAGGGCAAAGAAGATCAGGTTGAAAAGTGCGCTGGTGGCCATGTTATTCAGGGCGCTGGCGCCGAAGATGCCCGTAATGAGGATCCCCAGTGCCACATATATCACGATGATGGCAGCACCATACATTAATGCTTCGGTGATGGCTTTCTTTTGTGCCGTTTTATTCCGTTTCAGGAAGAAGCTGACGGTCATCGGTATCATCGGCCATACACAGGGAGTAACCAGCGCGATCAGTCCGCCGATAAAACCGGAGAGGAGGATCCATAACATCGACATGCCCGCGGTGCTTCCCTTCATGCCATAAGCCTGTAACTCTTCAATCACCGGTGTCCAGAGCAGGTCACTGTCGATCACTGCGGTGGAGACAGCTCCCTGAAGAGCCGTAAGTTGTCCCGTCGTGTCAACGCTCCCCTCTGCGGAGGTTACTGCCATTTGAGAAAGGGTGGTACCTGTTCCCGCTGTTGCCGACATCGCGGCCTCTGTAACCGTAGCTGGCAACTGTGCCGCCGTGAAAGAGAAGTCGTTGGGCAGTGGAGGGGTGCAGCTCTGATCGTCACATGCCTGCGCCCGTATGTCACCCTCAATGGCGAAGGCATCCTTGTCAGTGACTTTCAGTCGCTGCACAAAACGGGCATTATTCTGAAAGGTGCCGATGGTCATCTGGAAGATCTCATCATATTTCACTTTAGCCTCTTTCCCGGCAGCGTGAAACGCACCCACTGGCTCAGCACCGTTTAACCGATCGAAACTGATTTGTGTAGGTGTAGGTCCGCCATCGGGTATCCTGGTATCATAGACGTACCACCCCTGTTTAATCTTGACAGCTGCTATCAGCTCAATTTCACCGTTACCCTTGTCTTCCAGTGTAAAGTTCCATACCATCTCATCCTGCGAGAATGAGACCGCCATGCCGAGAAATAAGAAACTGAGCAGTAAGGATAGTTTTTTCATATACGCTTGTGATCTTAATAATTTGTAGGCAAAGGTAATGATTTCATATAAACTGAACAGATAGTTATCACAAAATAAACCTGTCAAACTTTAAAACTTATTGTTGACTGTGTATGTTTTTCAGACGCATGCCGTGAGATCATTTACCACAACAAAGGGAGAAATGTGATTCTCCCTTTGTCTTTAAGGCATTTTCAGCAACTAATCCGGTGTGGATATATTACTGAATGCCGGCCTTCTCGTAGGCAATGCCCAGTGCATCAGCCACACCTCTGCCGTAGGCCGGGTCTGCTTTATAACAGTTGCCTATATGTCGGAGTTTGATGATCTCATCACTGCAACCCATGTTGCGGGCAGTATTTTCGAAAAGACGCTGCTGCTCGTCCGGCTTCATCAGACGGAAGAGCTTGCCCGGCTGTTCATAATAGTTGTCGTCATCCTCACGGAAGTTCCATCGCTTGATGTCGCCATTCACTTTCTGCAGCGGTTCATCATGCTCAGGCTGCTCCTGCCACATGCCGTAACTGTTGGGTTCATAGTGGAGGGCGGCACCCTGGTTGCCATCCATGCGCATCTGACCGTCACGATGAAACGAGTTATACCCTCCTTCAACACCTTTGGGATGATTCACCGGTATCTGGTGGTGGTTTACACCCAGCCGGTAACGTTGTGCGTCACCATACGAGAAGAGGCGTCCCTGTAACATCTTGTCGGGTGAGAAGCCGATGCCGGGCACCACGTTGGCTGGATTAAAGGCAGCCTGCTCCACATCCTGGAAGTAGTTGTCAGGGTTACGGTTCAGCTCGAACTCACCCACCGGGATCAGCGGAAAGTCACCCTTGTACCACACCTTCGTAAGGTCAAAGGGATTGTAAGGCATCTGCTCCGCCTGCTGCTCGGTCATGACCTGGATGAACATCTTCCATGTAGGGAAATCACCATTTCCGATCGCCTCAAACAGGTCGCGCTGATTGCTCTCGCGGTCTTTGGCAACGACCTTCTCCGCTTCACCATCGGTGAGATACGCAATACCCTGCTGCGTGACGAAATGAAACTTCACCCAGTGGCG
The DNA here is from genome assembly GCA_964446805.1 of uncultured Proteiniphilum sp. GTDB lineage: Bacteria > Bacteroidota > Bacteroidia > Bacteroidales > Dysgonomonadaceae > Proteiniphilum. Next base: position 14,325 of record CAYUQE010000030.1, read on the forward strand.
TACATTGTTGGCATTGATGAAACTGTAGGTATGACTGCCAAAGCCGTGCATGTGACGATAGCTGCGTGGTATGCCTCTGTCGCCCATGGTGATGGTTATCTGGTGGAGTGCTTCGGGAAGATTCGACCAGAAGTCCCAGTTGTTGTTGGGACTACGGAGGTTGGTGTGAGGATCCCGTTTTACGGCATGGTTCAGGTCGGGAAACTTGAGCGGGTCGCGAAAGAAAAATACAGGTGTATTGTTTCCTACCAGATCCCAGTTGCCCTCTTCGGTATAATATTTCATGGCGAAACCGCGGATGTCTCTTTCGGCATCTGCTGCCCCGCGTTCACCTGCCACGGTGGAGAAGCGGACAAACATCTCTGTTTTCTTCCCTACCTGTGAGAAGATCTTCGCTTTGGTATACTGCGTAATGTCGTCGGTGACAGTAAAAGTGCCGAATGCACCTGATCCCTTGGCATGCATGCGTCTCTCCGGGATCACCTCCCTGTCGAAATGCGCCAGTTTCTCAAGAAACCACACATCCTGCAACATCATCGGTCCACGCGGTCCGGCCGTCATTGCATCCTGGTTGTTACCCACAGGTGCCCCGGCGACGGTAGTCATCCTTTTCCGGTTTTCCTTGTCTTTCTGTTTTTTTAATTCTTCTGCATTCATACGTTAAAGTTTTAAGATTGCTTACTTGGAGTTGAATTTTCCATTTATCTGTAATTTTATCGACTCAATTTCAAAATCAGGGATGCTGTTTCTTGAAAAAAAAACAAGCAGTAGTTGATCCAGCTCCTCACTCTCAAAATCATCGATCTTATCGCTCTCTCTGCTATAAAGATGATGATGGCTCGCAATAAATCCATCGTAACGTGCTGCCTCATTTTGAGTGTGAAACTTGGTAATCACGCCATTCTTCACAAAAGTGTCGAGTGCCTTATAGACTGTGCCTGTAGCCACACTTGGATTCTTACTATGCACAAATTCTATGATCTGTTCAGCGGTAGGATGATTTCCGAGCGTGTAAATCGCTTCCAGTACGTTTATTCTTTGTGGCGTTATTTTTAAACCTCTGCATCTCAGCTCTCTCTGTATCGTTTCTGTTGGATTTGTTGCTTTCACAATGGGTTCAGGTCTAAATAAGAAATATTCTCCTTTAGAACAAATTCTCAACCATATAGTTCACTCATTTTGATCTTTATTCGTCCAATGGCAGTGCTCAATTGCTCGTGACATCCGTTTAAGTTCTCTCACTTTCTCGATGCTCATATCGGGGGAAGATGATAATTATAGCTGATGCACAGGTGAGGATGTTTTCAACAACATTTGTTAATAACTTTTGCGTAAGAATAAATCACAATATTCCCTTTGCTCTAAATATCTGCCTAACTTTACAATCTAATAGAATAACAGGTTGATAATGGAAAAGCAGAAAAGAAAACCCTCCGTGAAAGTTGTGGAGAAAACAGTATTTACGCCCGAGATCGGGAAATTACCTCCTCAGGCAAGAGAGCTGGAGGAAGCTGTTTTAGGAGCACTCATGTTAGAGAAAGATGCATATTCCATTGTAAGTGAGATACTGAAGCCTGAAAGTTTCTATGATCCCACGCATCAGCTTATCTTCGGATCAATCCAGGGACTGGCCATGCAGCAAAAGCCGGTGGATGTGCTTACGGTTGTGGAGGAGCTCAAGCGCAGAGGTGAACTGGAGACAGCCGGTGGTGCCGTGTATGTGGCTGAGTTATCAGAGAAGGTAGCCTCTGCCGCACATGTGGAGTATCATGCCCGCATCATTTCACAGAAATATCTGGCAAGGGAGCTTATCTCCTTCTCCTCGGAGGTCTCTCAACAGGCTTTTGATGAGACGGTGGATGTGGATGATCTGATGCAGGAGACAGAGGGACGACTCTTTGAGATCTCTCAACGCAACGTCAAGAAAGACGTCATTCAGATCAATCCGGTGATTAAGGAGGCGATGCAGAATATTCAGCTGGCAGCAAACCGTAAAGATGGGATGAGTGGTCTCCCCACAGGATTTAAGGAGATCGACAAGCTTACTTCCGGATGGCAGAAGTCCGACCTCGTGATTATCGCTGCCCGTCCCGCGATGGGGAAAACAGCGTTTGTATTGTCTATGGCTAAAAACATGGCGCTCGATTATGAGCAACCTGTAGGTGTCTTCTCCCTTGAGATGTCGAATGTGCAGTTGGTGAACCGACTGATTGTGAACGTGTGTCAGATCAAAGGTGAAAGCATTAAAAGTGGACGCCTCACAGACGATGAATGGGAACGGCTCGACAAAAACCATAAGTTCCTCTATAACGCTCCCATCTATATCGATGATACTCCCAGTCTTTCAGTATTCGAATTACGCACAAAAGCACGACGACTGGTCAGAGAGCACGGGGTTAAGATTCTAATCATTGATTATCTCCAGTTGATGAATGCCAGTGGAATGAGTTTTGGCAGTCGTGAGCAGGAGGTGAGCATGATCTCCCGCTCACTCAAAGGGCTGGCCAAAGAGCTCAATATTCCCGTGATTGCCTTATCACAGTTGAATCGTGGTGTGGAAAATCGCCAGGGTAATGAAGGGAAGCGACCGCAACTGGCCGACCTGCGTGAATCGGGTGCGATTGAACAGGATGCAGACATTGTCTGTTTCATTCACCGTCCAGAATATTACCGTATTACAGAAGATGAAAAGGGAAACTCACTGGTTGGTATTGCTGAGATTATCGTGGCGAAGCACAGGAACGGTCCCACCGGTATTGCCAATATGCGTTTTGACAATGAATATGCCCGTTTCCAGAATCTCGACGACTTTGCTGTCGGACAGAAGTATGTGGAAAGACCCTCCAGAATGAATAATAATCATAAAACGACCAATGCTTCCGATGATCCATCACACGCCTCTTCCGGTTTTATGACAGAAAACAAGGATCCACTGCCCTTTTAAGCAGATCGGGTCCGCTACTTTACCGCTGAAGGCAAAGTAATCGCGAGATAAGAGATCGTTCCCTTTACAGAAAAAACGTAATTGTGTTTAAATAGTTTTAATAACTGTAAAACAATTTAGTAACACATAGCATGAAAAGGAACATTCTGAATTTATTTACCTATTTTTGTAAGCTAAAGTCGTAGAGACAACCTCAAATTTTAATCAGATACAAAGATGTGTAACCCCATACGGTTGAGTAAAGTTGTTGTTTTCATGTTGATGCTGAACATTGGGTTCGGGCTTCTTCAGGCGCAGGTATTACCCTACGAAATTGTGACTGTAAACGGACAAGCATACTACAAGTACACGGTTAAATCGGGAGAAGGATTGTATGGTATCTCTAAAACTTTCTCAGTATCAGTGGCTGAGATCCTGCGTCATAACCCCGGATCAAACAGTGGTTTAAAAAACGGTCAAGCACTGCTTATACCCTTTACCGGTGAGAAAACGGAGATGAGTACCGCTGAAGCAACATCCCTGTCTGTCAGACAAACACCACCCGTGGATCAAAACAGCACCTTTACACATACTGTTGTAAAGGGTGAAACGGTATATAGCATATCAAGGATGTACCATACAACCGTCAATGAGATTACCCGGTATAACCCGGGTGCCAGTGAGGGTATTCTCGAAGGTCAGGTACTTACTATTCCTCAACGACGTTTGATCAGTGAGGTAAAAGAGGAGAACTACCGTTATCATACTATCCTGCCAAAAGAGACGCTCTACTCTGTATCAAAGACATACCACCTGCAACCGGAAGATGTGATGAGAGCAAATCCCGGATTATCAGTCGAGACATTCACGATCGGCAAAACAATCAGGGTTCCTTTTTTTGAGTCATACGAGGTCATCACTCCCTATGAGAATCAAACTACCAACATCAACCACCTTGTACTCAAAGGTGAAACGCTCTACTCCATCGCCCGAAATTACAATGTGGAGGTGGCAGAAATTGAACGGATGAACCCTATGCTCTCCGCAGGATTAAAAACCAACATGCAGTTGATTATCCCTGTGAAGAGAAGCGAAATGGAAGGTGATACCCGTTCGGCAGAAAATGAGGCAAACAGGCTCCTCTCACAGCAGACCCCTTCACAGCGTGTGGAGACAATGAAAGTGGGTCTTCTGCTTCCATTTCTCGATGAAGCGGGTAGGGGACACCTGCGCCTGCAGGAGTACTATGAAGGGTTCTTGCTTGCCGTGGAGAAGATGAAAAACGAAGGTGTCAATCTGGAGCTGTATGTCTTTGAAATAGGTCAGGGCAGCAATACACAAAAGCTCGAAAGTTTGTTGGGGACAATGGAAATGAAAACGCTCCACTTCATTATCGGAGGTGTCAACGACGAACAGATAAAGATGATCTCCGACTTCTCGAAAGCATACAATATCAAATATGTGGTTCCATTCTCACAAGGCAATAGTGAGGTACTCAACAATGGAAATATATTTCAGGTGAACCCACTGGCAAGTGCTACCCATACCAGGGCTTCAACGCTCTTCCTGGAGACATTCCGCAATGCCAACATAATTTTTGTGCAGGGGGGACAAAATAACAAGATGGATTTTCTGTCTGTTTTGCAGCTCAATCTCAGAAAGAACAATATCAACTATGAGACCATTGACACAACCGGTTCTTTCAATACATCACTCATTCCATTGTTGAGCAGGAATAAGGAAAATGTCATCATCCCTGCCAGTGGGGATGCCAACACCCTGAGGATCATCATTGATGAACTGAAGAAAGTGCATGCCTCCGATCCTGGCTATATTACTCGTCTTTTCGGACATCCCGAATGGCAGACCTACACGAATCTGGTGGATGATTATCATCTTTTTGGCACCTATATTTACACCCCTTTCTTTATAGATGAGAAAGATGAAGATACCAAACAATTTCAAGAGAATTTCCGCAAATGGTACAACCGTAAATTAATGGAGACCCATCCAAGCTACGGGATGTGGGGGTACGATACAGGGTTGTTCTTCCTTACTGCGTTGAACCGTCACGGGACCCATTTCGAAAAAAATATCGAACAGATCCGTGTACGATCGCTTCAGTTCGCTTTTCAGTTTGAACGCCTCAATAACTGGGGCGGCCTTATAAACAACGGATTATACCTAGTTCACTACGGCGTAAACGGTGAGATCATCAAAACCGAAAAAAGCAGATGAAACGCTTTCTCTCTCTTCTCCTTCTTCTGATCACGTTGCATCTTGCTGCTCAGGCCCAGAAACAGACTTTCAAAAATGAGTTGTATGTGGGTGCAGGGGGTGGTGCGATCTCGAGCACCCTTGATTTCATGCCACGTATACCGCAACAATTCAATACCGGTATGATTGGAGGTATTGCTGTCAAGTATATCTCCGAGAAATACCTGGGACTGGTGGGTGAGGTTAATTTCGCACAACGGGGATGGAAAGAGGAATTTGATCCTTCCTCCGATTTCTCCTACAGAAGAACCCTTAATTACATCGAGATTCCGGTGATGACCCATATCTATATCGGAAATAAGACCCGCTTTATCATGAATGCCGGCCCACAAATCAGCATGCTATTGAGTGATTCCCAGGAGATGAGTAAGGCTCTTGCCGATGACATTGCCACTCGTCAGGCTGCAGAGCCCGAGGCTCCTATTGGTGTGCAGTATGGCCCATCTGATAAATTGAAACGACTGGATTATGGTCTGGTAGGCGGTGTTGGTATGGAACTGAAAACAGCGGCCGGTGATTTTGACCTTGAAGGACGTTATTATTTTGGATTGGGTGATCTTTTCAACAACCGCCGTAGTGATAATGCTTTTTTTACCCGTTCTGCCCACAGATTGTTTGAAGCAAAACTTACCTATTATTTGAAAATTCATTGATTTTTTTTGTAGAATAAAAAAACTGTCGTACTTTTGAACAAAAATATATGAATGTATGT